>CAZLNG010000083.1:0-3656 GCA_964560735.1 uncultured Methanosarcinales archaeon
AAAGTCAAGAAGTGCTCGTTCTTTAAGGATTTTAATAATTAGTTTATGTTCACTGTTGCCCCTTTTATTTTCAGATTTCCAGAAGCCTTAAGATCCATGCTCGATGAAGCTTCGATCTTTGCAGATGCAGAGGCTTTTGCTTCAATTTCTTTTGCTTCGATCTTTGAAGACTCAGAAGATTTTATTTCTATTTCTTTTGCTCCAATTTTTACTTTCCCGTTTGGTGCAGATATCTCTATGTCTTTCTCGGATTTAATGGAAATCTTGTTTTCTTTTGAGTCGATTACAACTATATTTTTTTCATTTTTATCCACAATCTCGATTTTTTCCTGTCCCTCCGTATCATCAAGCCGTATTATATGGCCACTTCGAGATTTAATAATCCTGAAATTATTCTTCCCGTCGTCGTTTGTAAGGGGTGGCCTATCCTTGCCATTCCATAAGGAGCCGATTACATAAGGGAGATTTATGTCACCATATTCGAAAGCTACAAGCACTTCATCATCTACCTCAGGTAAGTAAAAGGCACCTCGTTCTTTTCCTGCCATGAACGAAATAACCCTTGCCCAGTTGGATTCATCCTCTCCACTTATTCGGGGGATCTTTACCTTTACACGGCCAAGAGAATCAGGATCCTTATTATTGGTGACAATCCCGACCACAACTCCATAAATTTTGGATTCGGCTCTTCTGCTTTGCTCAAGAATCCCTGTAATGCTCATATTCCTGTTCTCCTTACTCTGAACGTGGTAATGTATGCTCCCTTTTTTATAGAATGAGCCGTTGATATGACATAATAGATTCCACTCAACCTGTCACCTAAGCCTTTAATTTCAATTGTCTTACCAGCTCTTATTTTCGGATTCCCGGCACATTCCCCCTCTCCTGTCAGGAACTCTTTGAGCATAATGTTATATTTTGCCTTTGCAATATCTTCTGCATCTTTTGAATCAAGAACCACATCATTCACAATAGAAACCGATGATGCAAGGAATGCTTTTTCAGACATTTCATAGCCTGATTCTGTTCCTGCCATTTTAGTTTTTTCACTTCCTTTTGAGGCTATAGAACTAATCTCCTCTTTGTCTTTGACATTCCAGCCCCTGACTTCTACTTTACTACCTTCTGTCAGAGTCTTTATCTGGACAAAGAAATTTTGGAGATCTTTACCATATTCTAGAGTTACCTCTGGTGATTTATCTTCCTTTGATTTTCGAAATATCAAAGTCTTATCCTCTACTAGAATTTCATATCCTATTCTCTTGGCGCGATCTAAAAGAAACTCATAATTACTCTGGTTACTTTGGAATATATAGGGATGGACAGTTCCAGTATCTTCGGTATCTGCTGTCAAACTGAGTTCTGATGCAATTGACAATGCGATATCACTATCCTTCATATTTTTAAATGAGCGCCTCATAGTTCCGAATCTCAATCTGTGAAGTCTGTCATAACCTCTTATATCCATGAAACATGAGTCTCCAAAATTGTAGTCAAGTGAGGTGATCTCACCTGTCATCATATCGACTGCGGTGTCGATACCCATAGAAACCTTTACTGTGTCCCCCATTTTGAAAGTTTTAAGATCAACGCCCCTCCATGTGCCTTTTATAAAGTCGACGGTGTCGAACTTGATCGTAAACATTGACGGCAGATTAAGTTCATCTTCCAGGGTAATTCCATGAACTGCTAGAACTAGCTCGTTTGAAAGTTCAGTTCCATTTAAGAGCAATTTGAAATAGGAAACACTTAATAGGTCCTCTGCCATCGAGTAAGACTCCTTAATCAGGAATTATTAATATTCTGCCAATATCGCTATCCTTTGGAAATACCAGCGGGTTGTCAATATTATTTTCTTCTGCTATTCTTCTCCAGAGGGCTGGATCTTTAAGCGCTTCATTAGCTATGAGGTCGAGCCTGTCACCGCTTTTCACAGTCCAAACCTTCCTGCAGGCCTCAAGACCCATATTTTTTGCATACTCTTCAGGTGTCACAAGGGCTTTAAAGGTAACAGTCAACTCCGCTCTAACTGGAGTCCCGTCTGAAAGGAAAAGTGTAAACTTTTGGCTAACTTTATAGATTATACCCTTGTATGTGAAGTTGCCCCAGATAAAAAGACAAACGGGAGGCTTTTTCCTTTCTGCTCCTTCGACAGTGGGCATAACAAGTTTTCCGATTTTATTTGTGAGTTTCCTTACATCTGTTTTTTTTTCGTAAGTATCAAAAGTTAGTTTGACAGTAAAATCATCCAGTGTTACCTTATTAAAAAAGGGGTTTGATTTTTCGGTGCTTAACTCTGCTGCAGTTGAAACAGTATATTCATTTGGATTGAACATCACATCGATAATATCCCCGGTATCTTCAACTTTTATTTTTGCCTTCTCCACCATTAGAACAAGCCTCTCCTATCTTTTTCGATTGAAATTCTTCTTTCTATAATTTTGTATACCTTATCTGCTATAATCTCGATCTCATGTACCGGTTGTTCATTCATCATTTCTTTCGCCAAATAGTTGCGTATCCTGCCTGGAGAGACATTTTCGGTCTGAATCCCTTTATTATTCTCGGAAACTATCTCAACTTTTTGAGGGGAGGTTTTTTTAAGAATAAGTTCCCTTGAGTCATATTCAGGGTCTTCACCAACTTCATATAATCTGTTTCTTTTCATGAACCTGTTAATGTATTTGAAATCTGTTAGCGGATATGGAAAAACATTATTCCGAGATGGGGCGGTACTTTTTCTCATTATCCTTTTATCTGTGAAAACAGAAGCCACGTTTCGCCCTGTAAGTTTAATATCATTGTTAAGGAAGTGTCCGTATTCCAGATTCTGCACGTTCTCCGTTTGCTGAAATGATGAATCAATTCCTTGCAAGGCCGGGGATATGACAGTTAAAGCTTTACCTGTGGTCTTTGTGCTGAAAAAATCCATCTCAAATTTAGAATTGACTGATTTGAAATTAAGTGCTTGCTGTGAATACCTGGAAGTCATAGGATTTAGTAATATTATTTTTGATTTGGCGGAAAAATAAAGGCTATGTAACTCCGTAATTAACTGTATTTTACCTTCTCCTGCTTGTCCGAAAGTACTGTTGTTCTCATTTTTTGAATTCCTGGTTTGCAGGGGAGATAATGCATAAGTACTCTGAGAATCAGTACTTTGAGAGGTTCCAAAATTTCCTGTTAAAGGTGCATCCACTTTTTTTGCATATATTATCCTGTTAGTGTCTGAACAGGATATATCGATATTTCGACTATGCACATAATCAAGAAAAATCGGGTTTGCAGAAACTTTGGACGGTATGTCTGCTCCTGAAGTGACGTCATTTATGTCTTCTGAAGCTTCATCCGTCTTTTTTGTACTTGCGATTGTCAGGCTGTGCTTTTGACCTGAGAGCCCAAAAATAAAATTGTTGTATAAATAACTCAGAGTCACTGGATTTTTCGACATCAGAATATTTCTTGCGTATGAGGAATGCTGATTAAATGTCATTATGAATTGTTTTTTTCTTTCCCTAATTTGCCCTGTCGCATTATTTCCGTACTGTGGATCAGTTTCCGTCTTCTTGAAAAATGGCTTCTCTATGTCCTGAGTGACAATTTTTATGTTAGTTGAAGTGTTGAAATTGAGCGCTTTTTGATAGGCTACTATAGTA
>CAZLNG010000083.1:3756-17880 GCA_964560735.1 uncultured Methanosarcinales archaeon
TTTTATGTTAGTTGAAGTGTTGAAATTGAGCGCTTTTTGATAGGCTACTATAGTACCCGTCTTTCTGCCTGATATGACATTAGTTTTTCCAGTATCAATTACTGGAAAAGCATAACGCCTTACTTCCGGATATTTAGAGGCTGGACCGTTACATCTCTTTAATGTTAGAGTGTTGATGCATGAATGAACATTATTGGGTACTATGAAAGAATTACTGAGCAGCTTTAAAGTTTTTTGGAATTGATTGATGAAATAATTGAAATATTGAACCCTTACAAAAATATTGAATGGTTCTTTATATAATAATTTATTATTCGTTTTCACGTCAGATAATCTACGGAATATCAAGGCTGGCAGGCTGTCGGACTTATGGAAAACATTATACTTGCCAACAATCTTCATCGAAAAGTTTGAACTATTCTGTCCGATAGCTATCTTCGGTATATTAATCTTCAGACCATTGGATCCAGTATATATCTTATTTGAACTCATAATTTTATAGTTTCTTTGGAAGCGAACAATAATCATCCATTATACGAGACCCTGATGCGCCAGGACAAGTGTCTCACTGGCAACTGTATTTGAAGCTGCATTTAGTGCGGGTCCTTCCCACTTAATGGGAAATGCATCAAAGAAAAACCAGCTCAGTACTGTTTTTCCTGAATGGTCACGAAGACTTATAGTACCGCTTTTTCTTTCAATATTTCCATGCACAGTCCTTCGATACCATGCCCAGAGTTCCCAATCCATAAGCCCGCGTTTTAATGTAATATCCGAATATTTTATCCCTCTGGGAAGCTTGTGCTCATAATCGTTCACCCCACCTTCTTTTATAGTGTCAACTTCTGTTTGCATACTCAAGCCCGAAACCTCGGTAAATCCAGCTGCCAGGATGCCCTCTATTTCCACGACAAAGTTATAACCACTATAGGGATCCTTCCGGACTCCAACTGTCATCGCTCCTCCTAAATGTCCAGAATGCTTTTCGACTCCTTAGCGTTAAGTTTTTTATTTATCTTGCTCACTTCCTCACACCATTGTTGCCTCTCTCTATGTTCCATATTCATAATAGTCTCGTAATCCCAGTGAAAGTGGTAAGCTAAAAAGGCTACCTCCTCATAGAGGCGTTCTTGGGGGTAGCCGATTATTCCCCCGGAGATTGTACCTCTATATCGAACCTGTGTTCACATTTCGGGCATACTGTTTTAATTACATTTGAACCGTTCTGATTAATTCTTGTATACAACTCCTGAAGATATGCAAAGTCCGCTGCAAAAAGACCTTCAACAACAAGTGGAGTTACCATCTTCAAATCTCCAAGGTTAGTAATAACCCTGGAGAGTAAAATGATAGTCAGATACGCAGGATTACTCTGTACTCTCGGATCCTTCATAGGCAATATCTCATCAGCTGCTGTGGCAAGTCTCATTTTGCCCGTTTTGTGAAGAGTACCAGATTCGTCCGCATATCCCAGAGGCAGGGAAAAATCATATTCGGTCTGTAAAACTCCCATTTAGCTTCCTCTTGTCTAATCTTACTTCGTTCTCTTTATCCCTTCATGCACTAACTCTAAGGATTCTATTACCACAGCATTTCCTTTTGCATCGAAACCGGCTGAAGAATACTTAGTTGGCCATGCTTCTATGATATCCCATCTGGATTTATCATTACCTTCCTCATCAATCAACACGATTGAGATGCTCTTTCTTGCTTTGCTTGCACCGGAATCTTCCACAAGTTTTCTCCATGTATACAGTTCCATCGAATCCGTTAATCCTTTCTTTAATGTTATGTTCCCGTACTTTGTGAGACCAGAAAGCTTTCTCTGGTACGGTAAATCCGTACCTTCTCTGTAGTCAACAGAGTCTGTTGTTGTATCCGGGATAGTAGCTTCTGCAAAGCTTGCGGTTTTTATCCCATCGATTTCGACCTTGAATCTAAAGTTTCTATACGGATCACTTCTTGAGGCTGTTGCCATAATGTATTCCTCCTTAATTTACAGTTACTTTGACTGAGTCTTCTGCTTGATTCTGATTATTACGAACTCCGCAGGTCTTACAGGTGCTACTCCGACTTCAATGACCAGCTGCCCGACATTCCTTACTTCTTCCGGATTGTTCTCTTCATCAACTTTGACAAAAAAAGCTTCTTCAGGTGTAGCCCCGTACAGAGCTCCATCTCTCCAAACCCTTAGCAAAAAAGCTGTTATATTTCTTATTATCGAACCCCAAAGAGCTGGGGAATTGGGTTCAAATACTACCCACTGGGTAGCCTTGTCAAGAGATTCTTCCAGGAAAAGAAATAATCTTCTAATGTTTATATACTTCCATTCAGGGTCAGCAGATAGTGTCCGTGCCCCCCATATGCATATCCCTGCTGTCGGGAACGAACGAATTACATTTATGCCTGGTTGGTTCAAAGTATCATGTTCACTTTTTGTAATAATTCTTTCTATACCGCTTACGGAATCAAGATAACCTTCCGAAGTTCCTGCGGGCGCTTTATGTACTCCCCTCACTGAATCCGTATGGGCATATGTTCCAGCAACTGCACCTGATGGGGGAACCAATTTCGTTCCACCTAGTGGATCACTTATATAGACCCATGGGTAGTAGAGAGCTGCAAATGAAGAATTAAATGGGTTTTGTTGGTTATAATCTCCCTTTGCCTCTTTAAAATCCTTAACTTGAGTAGGACTAAGCTCCCTTGGTGAATCCGCAATAAAGAAGCAATCTCCCCTGTTCTGGCAGTAATTATAACCTTTTATAATAGCGTTTCTAGGTCCAAATTTATTCGTAGCAGCAGTGAGAATATTTGCACTATCCGGCATGGCAACAATATTGATATCATCTACCACATCAAACGCATGGAGACCGTTTCCTGCCTTTGCATCGCCTTCAAAATCCGCTACAGTAAGAGAGGAGGCATTTGTACTAGCGTCTTTAAGAGTCACAGATGTATCTTTCTTGGGAGCATTGGGAGTAGACCCTATCTTTTCAACTTTGACATATGCCGAACTTTTTACTTTTTCCAATACATTTTCCATTGTAAGATTATCAAAGGACTCCTGCTCAATACCTTCAAATTTTACAACCAGCTTGAATCCATTTGCTAGTGCAGTATCAGTGGCACTTTTTGCTTCGATGGAAATTTTATCACCCCAAGCGCCATCATTCAACGCTGTGAATTTCAGCGACCCTACAGCAGGATTAGAACTATCGGTCAAGTTCCCTGTTGAACGGGCAGCGGCACCGTTACTTCCGCCTCTAAGGGTCACAGATGTACCTTTCTTGGGAGCAGTAGTTCCTACCTTTTCAACTTTGATATACGCTGAACTCTTTACTTCGTCCAGGACATTTCCCATCGTAAGATTATCGAAGGTCTCTTGCTCATCTTCATCATAGTTTACAACCAGCTTGAATCCACTTGTTAGGGTAGTATCAGTGGCATCTTTTGCTTCGATGGTAATTTTTTCGCCCCATGTACCTTCTTCCAATGCCGTGAATTTTAAAGATGCTGCAGGAGAAGTAGCACTATCGTTCAGGGTCGCTGTTGCAGCCTTAGTTGTCTTTGAAGATTTGTTCGTTATATCCGTATAATGGCATGTCCTTACTACATAGCATCGAGTTCCTCCTTCTGCAAAGAATTGATAAACTGCATATGCCAGATATGCTTTGTCATTAAAGGCTCCGTATTTATTAACAAACTGAGTCCAATTTGCAATCAGGTTTGCTTCTCCTACCGGTCCTTTTTCTGCAATCCCAACAAAAGCCCCGGTCGAAGTGCCGACGCCTTCGATAGGCTTTACCCCGGAGGACTTTTCCTCGACATATACTCCTGGTGACAGATATTCAGCCATACTATACCTCCTTTAGCAAATTCAAGGTGTTGAATTTCCTTTAAATTCTCAATACAGTCATAGGAATGAATTGTATTGCATACAGAATTCTCTCTGTAAACTCAATATTTAATCAAAAAGTAGAAAGTTTAAAAAATAGAAAAATCAAGATATATTCGTCAATGTGTCAATTATATTATCAAACTTAAGAGTGTACTCTTTAACGGGTGTGGTATTCTATATAATACCGCCCATTTGCTAAAATCAATGTTTTTCTTATTCTTGATATAGTTCCGCAAATATTTGTTCAAACACCTCCTGCGGTTCGGTAAGTATTGATGTATCAGCATGTGTAGTTACTCCCTTTTTCAAAGGAACGACCTTCTTTGTAGGTTTTTACCTATCTATTTTAATATGCGGAGTCACAGTCCTTTTGGAAAAGGATAATTGGACTTTGGACTCAAAGTTATACTGACTACAGGATTTTTAGGATCAACCTGGTTATTGTCAGCATACAACTTCCCCTGTGTATAATCAATCGCGAGACTACAGTTATTATAGTACTCTCCACCGCCGGTAATAGTCTGATTTACCTCAGGGAGGTCTATTAAAAGAAAATGCCCGGTATTGCTCCTGATAATATCTTTTCTTTTACTCGGGATAATTAAGAACAAATTCCCAAAGGCTTTTTTGTCAGGGGACAAATCATCCTTTAACAAGACTGCCAGAGTAAGGTTTGCTTCTATCTTTTCGAGGAAGATCACATGTCAGCCTCCTGCCTGTACACATTAATTTCCTTTTTAACGACCCTTGTAATTTTGGCTGGGTCTTTTGCTGATGGAATTCTAACAGGGCTGAGAATATAGGATGCTGAAAGCTTGTATGATTTGTTAGGGAACCTTTCCCATAGTTTGTTAATTTCTTCAAATGTGATATTGTTGGGGATAATTCTTATTTCATTGTTTCCCGATGCTACCAGGTTACCTCGAAGCACATTTTCTTTTAAAACAGAAGTATCATTGAAGAACTGCATAAGTTCTTCAATGACAAGAAGCTCAGTTTCTCTGTCCTTAGCGTAAGGAGTGAACATATAATACAAATCGAGAGTCAGAGGCGGGTATTTCATTTGAGTTATATCAATTGGTTCAGGTTCTATATTTCTCAAAAAACCGTTCTCTACAATCTGATATAAAAATACTGACATTATTGTGCTGCCTGTTGGCACAATATCTGCAGGAGATTCAAAGACCACCGAATTTTGGTTGACCTTAAGTTCAGGAATCTTCGACTGGAGAAGTTCCCTTAGTGTAATACCTACATCTCTTAAGACTGTCATTGTACCTCTTCCGATTCTATCAGTTTGTAATATGGCTCAAAGTCTACCTTCAAAAAAGGTTTTCCGATTTTCTGATACTCTCTTTTTGTTGCATGCATGAGTTGACGCATCCCGATATCGCAAGACTCTTCCGCAGCTTGAAATGCCGCTGCCAGTGCAATATTTTTAATATTTCCTCCAGCAAGTTTTAATTTATCTGAGAAAAATGTGTAATTTACATCTTTATCAAGAGGTGCGTCTTCTGGAAAAATTCTGGTCCATATCTGCAATCGCAGTTTTTCATCAGGGAATGGAAACTCTATAACAAATTGCATTCTTCTCAGAAAAGCATCATCGATATTTCCATGCAGGTTTGTCGCAAGTATAACAATTCCTTCATACTCTTCCATCTTTTGAAGCAGGTAACTGATCTCTATGTTGGCATACCTATCATGAGAATCCTTAACTTCAGAACGTTTTCCAAAGAGGGCATCGGCTTCATCAAAGAAGAGAATTGAATTGCTTGTTTCAGCTTCATCAAAGATCTTTTTCAGATTTTTCTCTGTCTCACCTATGTACTTGCTGACCACACTGGAAAGGTCAATTTTGTAAAGATCAAGCTTTACCTCATTTGCGAGAATTTCTGCAGCCATGGTTTTCCCGGTTCCGGGAGGACCTGAAAAGAGAACGTTCAAGCCTTTTCCTAGAGATAATTTCTTTTCAAAGCCCCAGTCGGAATGCACCTTTCCTTTATATTTGATAAAGCTAGAAATCTCTTTTAAATGCTCCATAGTGTCTTTCGGAAGGACAATATCCTCCCATTTATAATGCGGATTTGTTTTCAGGGCAAATGAGTTAAGTTTGTGGTGAGTTTGTGTTTTGCAGCCTTTATAGAGCTCTTCCATTGATAATACCGGGCTGGCAGGATTTTTTTCTCCTGCAAAACTGCATGCTGTGCGGGCAGCATCTATTATTTGGCCACCATTGAACTTGAATTTGCTCGCAAGCGCATTCAAGCCCACACCTTCGGCCAATTTATAATTTTTCAGGCAGGATTCCCATAACTGTTTACGGACTGAGTATGAAGGCAGAGGAAAGGAGCAAGGAACAAAACCGTGATTTATCAAATCTTTATCAAATTCTATAGATTTTTTTCCTGCTAAAAATATCCATCCAGGAAAGGCCTTTAGAGCCTGGATGAGAATTTCAGAATAATTTATTGTTTCTTTATCTTCGAGAAACAGATCAAAAGCTTGAAAATATAGTACATAATTTTGCAGGAGTGCTTCTCGCATTATGAGCTTTACGGTATCTATCGGCCTTCCTTCTAGCAGGATTTTTGAATTCACTATTAGAAGGTTTGTTCCTGCCTCCCTGCAGATAGCTTCTGCAGCAGTTTTTTTTCCACTCCCTGAAGCACCGCAAAACAAAAGCTTCATTGGAAGTCTGTTTTCGCTGTACCAGCTTGCCATATTTACTAGCTTGCTTTTTAAATCCCCAGGCAGAATCAGGTAATCAAAAGATTTTTCGGGTTTTATCACAAAACAAGAATCCCGAATTCTTGGATCCAGCTCGTCAAATCCGAGCAAAAAATTAATTATTCTTTCATCAATTTTGAGAGAATTAGATATCAGGGAGGAGTCTGAGTTTGCTTCTACCTCCAATAGATGAATCAGATTGTTTTTTCTAAGGGAGGCAGAAGGGGAAAAATAGGCTCTAGCTTTAATCCTCTCTTCGGTTACTGGGAAGAGGAGAGCCAGAATCAGATCTACGGTCGGCTTTTTTTTCGTCACGTCATTTTGAAGATATGAATAAAGCTTTTCATATTTGAGATCCAGTTCCGGGACAAGCCCGATTAAAAGAATATCTATCTCAAAAGAATCGAGACTAAAAAGTTCCGAAAGAATATGAAGCCTTAGTTCAATACCTTTTTTAAGGCTTTCTTCTTTTTTGGCATTAATTTTGTTTCTTACTGAATCAATTTCCGCAAACCTCTCAATTATTACCTCCTGCAGTTTTCCCTTTTTGCTTCCAATACCTTGATTTTTTTGGATCTGGTCAATTTCAGCCTCTGATATATAAAGGCCTCTAAATTCGTCTGTAGTCTCAGGAAGTTCTTCTCTAAAACTATCAACGTAACTTCGTATTAGCAAATCTATTCTGGAAAGTTCGTCCAGAATATGTTCCAGATTATCAGCATATGGCTTCATATTAGATAGCAAGCGATACCATCTTTTTTATAATCAGACTTCCAATCTAGGAAACTGGTTTACGGTGCTCGTAACTTCCAACACATTCTGATATGCATAAACAAGAATTCTATCATCAGAAAGCTTACCACAAGACTTTAGTCTATCTACCTCGAGCAGAAATTTTGCGACTATTTCAGGAGATAACTTATTGCATTCCGCAAATTTTGCTGCCAAAACTTTCAATTCTTTTCTTGAAGAGTACTTTTTTGGCCAGTTTCCATCCACAAAATTAAAAATGAGCCCGCATTTCCTGTGTCCTATAGTTCTGGTAGATGGATTTCGGGACGTCTTAATATAATCTTTGAATGTGTCTTCACGCAGTCCTTCCCTTACCAATTTTCCACACTCACATACGAATATGGAGTAGCCTCCTTTCCAATACTTATCTTTAAAAATAACCCTTGGTTTCGGAAATAATCAAACTCCAGTCAGAACTAATAAAAAATTCTCATTATGCCTGCTTTAGACACTGATTTATCTGCATTACTTTTCCTATTCATTGGAAACTGTTGAAAAAATAATCACACGTGTCAAAATTTACAGCATAAACTGGTCATAGGAGTTTTCATCGCCCTATTGCTCGCTCCAGAAGGCCAAAAAACATAATGTCCTCTAAACGGATACCTCACCAGGTAAAGATATGTACCTTCTTAGACTATTTATACTTTTTTGTTTATTTAATTTTTCAATATGTAAACCATACTTAAAGCTAAATCTGTTATGTTTATGCTAATTGATTTGCATAGAATTCAACACAAAACATTAATTCTATGGATGCTATCCTTCAGTTCCAATGTACAGAGTAATTCGGATTCCTCCGGAAAAAGGGGAAGAAATCAGGGAAAAAGCAATCAACGGAAAATTTCTGGACGCTGCAAGAAAAATCCGAAAACTCCAGACCGCAGAAGGTACTTTTCTGGAAATTCCTGTTACTGAGGCTGCAGGAGAAAAAGTAGGGGATTTTCCGGTAATTGAACAGGAGAAACCTGAATTTCTAACTGAGACTAAGTCTCTTAAGGAATCTTTGAAAGGGCATCTCTCAAAAAAAGAACTGGAAATAATTCCATCAGGCTGGCAAATTTTGGGAGATATTATAATCGTTAGTATTCATGAAACCCTTGATGAAAAAAAATTCCTTATAGCCAGAGCTCTGCTTTCCTTACATCCAAAGTGCAGGAGCGTGGTCAGAGATTTCGGGATAGAAGGGCAATTCCGCCAGCCAAAAAGAGAACTTCTGCTCGGAAGTGGGACGGAAACCGTCCATAAAGAGCACGGTTGCCTTTTCAATCAGGATGTAACAAAGGTGATGTATTCCAAAGGCAACCTTGAAGAGAGAAAGAGGATGAGCAGGTTAGGAGAAGGGGAGCTTGTCGTAGATATGTTTGCAGGAATAGGATACTTTTCGATCCCCATGGCTGTCCATTCAAGGCCGAAAAAAATAATTAGCATTGAAATAAACCCTGAATCTTTTGCCTACCTGAAGGAAAATATCAAGTTAAATGATGTGGAGGATATCATTGTCCCTATCTGCGGAAACTGCTCTGAATTTGCCCCGAAAGGAATAGCCGACCGCGTAATAATGGGTTATGTTGGAACCACTCATCACTATCTTGAAGCTGCAATAGAAGCTCTGAAAAAAAGAGAGGGTATCCTTCATTATCACGAAACAGTTCCTGAAAATCTTGCCAGGACCAGGCCTCAGGAAAGAATAAAAAAAGCTGCCGAGTCACTGGGAAGAAAAGTCGAAATCCTGGAGACTCGCAGAATAAAGAAATATTCTCCCGGTGTTCTGCATGTGGTTGTGGACGCAAAAGTTTTCGAATAAATTTTTCCAAGCTAAATTTAAACAATCTGAGAAATCAGTTTCAGGACTTTTTATAGGATAAACTGCAGTAATCTGCAGTTAAATTTTTAGCTCTGAATATTGCTACTTACTTTTACTTCCATATCAATGATTTTTTGTGAACATTTTTTCTGGATAAGAGATCATTATCCGTAGAGGTAAATGCCAACCATTTCTCACAAATCCATCCGATAAAAGTCAGCCCTAAGGAAGCATGGATTTTAACAGGATTCCTCAGAAGTTGAAATAAGTCCTGCCATAGGCAGATCGAGAAAAGGAAGCTCTGTTTTTTCTCAAATCGGTTATAATGTTGTCACATAATTTTGCCACGATTTAGTGTGAAAACTATATTATGAGAAATTAATATTAAAGTATATATTTTCTGAATTTTATAAAATTTTTAACTGAAATTCCGCAGGATAGTATACTGCAAATAGCGGTGAAATTCAGTAATAATTAAGAAATCATATGGGCCTAAAAAACTTTTTTAAATAAACTAATTTGTAGTTTTTATAAAAAGATGTCTCTAAAAGTTAAGAGAAGATACTTCACATACTCTACCAAAATATATATCATTCTGCGAAGATAATGTGCTGTACTAACCCAGTGTTCATGAAAATGAGTGCCAGCCTACTCTGAATAATAAAACTTGATAAGCTGATGGACCTGGGATTCTAGTAAGTGGAGTAAAGGAGTATCGAATATGCCACGTCCGTTTTACAACGAAGAATTTGAATTCACTCAACCTGACGGAACTAATGTCAAGCTTAAAGGTTGGGGAAACCAGAGTCATGCAGTCTTCGAGACACTCGATGGGTTTACAGTCGTCAAAGACCAGGTCACGGGCTATTATCAATATGCAAAGCTATCAGCTGATGAGAGCTTCCTTGAAACTACAGGCGCGGTAATCGGGCTTGTAAATCCGGCTACTCTAGGCATTGAGAAACATATAAGGATATCAAAGGATGCAGCCAGGGAGCAGGCAAGGGCTGTCTCCCTCGGGTTGGGTACCACGACAAGGTGGGAGGAGAGAAGGCAGAAGAATAAAGAGGCGAAAAGAATAGCAGTGATGTCCCGAGGCGTCCTTTCGGCTCCCCCTGAAAAGGAAACGAAGGGCGATTATCTTGGCCTTTGCATTCTGGTGCAGTTTCCCGACGTACCCGGCACAATTCCCCAATCAGAGGTAGAGGGTTTCTGCAACAAGCAGAGTTATGCCGGCTTTGGAAATTCGGGATCTGTCCATGATTATTTCTCCGATATTTCGAGGGGGAAGCTGAATTATACGAACATAGTCACACCATACTATACCGCCAAGAACCCCAGAGCCTATTATACCGATCCCGCCATACCTATCGGAAAAAGAGCCCGGGAGCTGATCCTTGAAGCTCTCAAATATTTCAAGGAAAAGGGCTTTGATTTCGGTAGTCTCAGCGCAGATAACGAAGGATTCGTTTATGCTCTGAATATATTTTACGCAGGACCTGTCGCGAATAACTGGAACGAAGGTCTCTGGCCTCATTCCTGGGCCTTAGTCTCTCCTTTCAATGTTGGAAACGGAAGAAAAATTCACGATTACCAGATCACCAATATGGGAAATGAGCTGACTCTGGGAGTATTCTGCCACGAGAACGGCCATATGATATGTGACTTTCCTGACCTCTATGACTACGGATATCAGTCAAGGGGCGTCGGCCATTATTGTCTTATGGCTTCCGGAGGGCCAAACAAAAAAAATCCGGTCCAGGTTTGTGCTTACCTCAAAGCAGCGGCTGGTTGGGCCATCAAGGAAACAATTCTCACAGATGGCGTATATACTGCCAGGGCCGAGACTAACGAATTCTTTAAAGCTGTCAAAAACCGAGCGGAATACTACTTAATCGAATGCAGATACCGTGAAAATAGGGACAAATCTCTGCCTTCTTCCGGACTCGCCATATGGCATGTGGACGAGCTGGGAAACAATGAAAACGAGCAAATGACTTGCGATAAGCATTACGAGTGTGCTATTGTCCAGGCAGACGACCAATTTCATCTGGAGCATGATGCCAATGGAGGGGATGAAAAGGATTTGTTTAATAGAATAAATAACTCTAAGTTCGGCGACTCCACAAAACCCAATAGCAAATGGTGGGATGGGACCTCTTCTGGATTAGAGATTCTCGATATTGGGGATGCGGGAAGAGAGATTACTTTCAGATTTTCGGATAACTCGAACTGGGTCGATAGAGTCTCAAGTCCTGCAAAAGCGATACCCGATAATAATCCCCTCGGAATCAGTGATAAGATAATGTTTGATGAAGATGCTGTGGTTTCATCATTGGAGGTAAGCGTCGATATAACCCATCCGTTCTGTGGAGATTTGAAGGTGACACTTATTTCTCCGTCAGGAGACAGTGCACTTCTTTACGATAGGAAGGGTGCCAGCAACGACAACATAAAGACTACTTTCGATGACTCTTCGGCACCGGACCTTCGCAACATGATAGGCAAGCCTCTGAAAGGAGGATGGATTCTTTTAGTGCAGGATCTTGCAGCATCCGATAAGGGAGTCCTGAATAATTGGGCCCTCAGAAGTAAGATTAGACGGGACCGCGAGATTAAAGATGCAGAGAGTAACGTTATAGAAGCGGAAAACTCCGAAGCCGAGAAAATACCGGATAACAATGAAATTGGGGTCGCGAAATCAATTACCTTTGAAGCTGCAGGTCAGGTAAAGAGTGTTGAAGTCGCCGTCGATATAACACACACATACATAGGCGACCTTAAGGTAACTCTTGTGTCACCAAAAGGGACCAGCGTAGATTTGCACAACAGGTTTGGGACAGGACAGAATAATCTTATAAAAAATTATTCTGTCTCCATAACTCCTGACCTGGCAAAGTTTTCCGGAGAATCCATAAGGGGAAAATGGACTTTGAAAGTCGCAGATCTGGCTAGAGAGGATGTGGGCAAGCTCAACCGGTGGTCTCTTAAGATCATCCCTTTATAAAGCCGTATCACCGAGAGTTTCTGAAGCTTAATTGAGGATGCGGTTAGGTTTCCCTACTGGTCTGTCCAAAATCTATCTGGAGACAGGGCATGTATCACACCTCTTCCCGGGGTGTCCTACCCTTTTCTCCTTTTTGTGTCATCGCTGCCTGTATGGAATCATTATTTTAATAATGTTTCAGTAGATTTTTTTCTCCCCTGCAGACGAGTCTGCCACTAGATATGTATCCATACCAATAATTTTTTCGTAAATATTTTTTTTCTGAATAAGAGGCCACCATCCGTAGAGGAATACAGTAACAGGTTCCCATAAAGCTACCCATCCGATAATAGTCAGACCCTCGGAAAGCGTGCTCTTTAACAAGCCTTCTTTAAAGGTTGAGAGGAACTGGATGAGGAGCAGACAGAGAAAAAGGAAGCTGAAGGCGATCATCAGGTTTCTTCTTCCTCGTTGAAGCATCCTTCTCAGTTCGAGATCAATAAGGAGTTTTTTGTAGGAAAAATGATTTTTAATAGCATTCTTCAGGGTTTCTTCCGTGTATTTTCCAATTTCCGAAGAAGGAAGATGTATCATGAGTCCAAGCGGCGTTTTAAGAGAAAATTCTCCTACAGAGTTATAGATGTATACTTCTGCACTCGCATCAAGCTCTTTTTCGTGAAATGGAGCAGGATCAAAGGAATTAAAAATCTGCATCACACTACGAAGTTCAATTTCAATCAGAAATTTTCCATCGCGCTCCACATAAAGAGCTTCCGTTCCTTCAGGGGAAAAATTGATTCCCCATACCATTTTATATCTACCTTCTATAGAATATTTTTCATTTTCAGGATATACTTTTAATAATTAATAATTCAGTTAAATATAAGGCTTTCCTTTCTGCCAATCTAACACTAAATAAAAAGATGAATAAACGTTAATTATTTTAAAAACTGAACTAAAATATATATGAATTAATGGACTGATATCAATAAAGAATTTTCAATTCTCAGAACTGGAGAGATATCAGTTTTCTTTTTTTGAGGTAAAAAAGTAGCGAGAATTTTTCTTTCCTGTTGAAGTTCTTACTCCCACATATAAATCCATATTAATGATTTTCTGGTAAATATTGCGTTTGTGGACAATTGGCCACCAGCCATAGAGGAAAATATGTATTGGCTCCCACATAGCAACCCACCCGATTATAAGGAGCCCTTCGGAAAGTAAAGTGTTTAGCAGGCTTTCTTCGAAAGCGGAAAGCAACCTGATTGTGAGAAGGCACAGAAAAAGGAAAACAAGAGCTATTAAGAAATTTATTCTCCCCCTGTAGAGAAGCCTCCTTAGTTCAAGATCAGCAAGGATTTTTTTGTAGGAAAAATGATTCCGGATAGCTTTTTTAATGTCATTTTCTATCTCTTGAGAAAATTCTGTGGGAGGAATATGTATCATGATCTCAAGATCCTTTTTCAGAGGAAATTCGTCTACAGCGTTGTAAATATATTCTTCGGCATCCAGATCAAGATCTCTTTCATGGAACGGAGCAGGGTCAAAAGAATCAAAAAGCTGCCTCACGCTATTGAGCTCAAGCTCAATAATAGGTTTTCCGGCATGCGCTCTGTAAAGTGCCTCCGTTCCTTCCTGTGAAAACTTTTTCCCCACTCTTTTTTTAATGTCCTTTCCCCCTGAAAACTTCTAATCTTTAAATTTTATATTTCCGTTAGTCAGTTTGATTTTCAAACTGGCATCTGCTATGAATCTCCAGTACAAAACAAACATTAATGTATAAAATACATTGAAAATCGGAGTATAAAAATACCAGCGAATCCTGAGTAATCGCTGCCGCTTTACGAAAAGATTAAAGACTTAAAATACGAGAGCCCGGAAGTTCTGAAAAGGTAAAATCAGGTGAAA
>CAZLNG010000084.1:0-17235 GCA_964560735.1 uncultured Methanosarcinales archaeon
CCCAATCCGACAACACTTCTAATACTCAATTTACTACTTATAACTTTTGCTTGAATATTTGAATTATCAGAGATTTGAAAATTTATTTACAGGAAGCTGAGCCTTTATGGCGACAGTTTTATATACGATACTGAGTGTATGAGGGAGTGCTGAAAAAGCATAGCCCAAGATGGGCCGGTAGATCAGGGGAAGATCGCTACCTTGGCATGGTAGAGGCCTCGGGTTCAATTCCCGACCGGTCCACTTAAAAAATTTTAATACTCCTATAAATACTACTTTTTTCGAATTTCTTTTTAGTTTTCTTGGCTTTTATAAAAGCAGGTAATGGCAAGAAACTTTCCTTTTCCTTCCAGAATTATCCTTTTCGCATAACGACAGAACATATTTTAAAGACTGTGATGAAAAGAGCTAGTTAAAGTTTTTCTTACTTATAAGGGAAGAACATATAACATAAAAACTAGCATTCTCAGCCTCTCTTTTGAGTTTTTAGAATAACCTGGGTCTTAAATTACATTAACTGAGTTTTGGAAGTATCTCAAATCACCTCTAAATGGGTCAGTATTTACCCATGAGGGCAGCAGTCTGGAGTTGAGTCCTATTCCCAAGACCATTAGTATTCCAGCCCAGTAGAGACAATTGAAAGAGGATCTTCTCAAGAGCTCCAGACCTCGTGGAGTTCTCGTGCCTACAGACCAGAGCTGAAGAGTTAGAAAGGCATAATTAGATTTTGATAAAAAACTTAAGAAGGCAATTATAGAATCCCCAGTGGAATTGAAAAGCAAATAAAATTACTAAATTATGAAGCTTAGTTTTGTTCTCCAATCGGAAAAGGTCTACGGTTTCTTACGATTGCTTAATCTTTTGGTCTATTCCAGTAAGGACTTTTGCACTTAGGGCATACTGTCGGCTCTCTCTTCCCTCTTTTTATATATCAATCTATTTTGCGAGAATTCCAAAAATAAATACCCACCCAGCCAAAACTGCAATTATACACGGGATAATAAACCACAAAATCCTATCCCAAAAAGTCACAGGAACCATGACATAAAAAGTTAAAAATGTCATCGTTAAAGCACAAAAGAAACAAATTGCCTGTATAAGCCCATTAAAAAAAGACATAAGATTATTTAGAGTGAAGTATATAAAAAATTTATTCAGTGAAAAAGTAAAAAATAACTTACTTTTTTCTCTCAGATGTCTTCTTCCGCTTCAATAGCAGCCCGAAAAAGGCCATAACCACAACTACAAAAGCCCAAAAAATAAGAGTGAAGGGCTTTATAGGCGTTTTAAAGATATTAAATTTCTTCTTATCCATCTCCCAGCACCACGATATCTTTTATGATGTAATCACAAGTTGAAGAGGGACAGATCCAGCCGGAAAGCACATATTGTATTTTTCCATTGACTTCTTCCCTTATGTAATTTCGTTTCAGACTTTCACAACATTTCGGGTATAAGGGTTTAGGGGTTGCTTTTGTACCATCTGGATTAGTCTGACCTTGCCGTATTTTCTTCTCGCTGTCAAACAGTCTCAAAAAGCCATCTGTGTTATTCTTTTTCCGGATTTTTCTGATAACTGTTTTGCAATGTTAGAAACAAGCATACCTGATTGTCTCATCTCTAATGCCTTTTGATATGAATAGAGTCGTCAACTGTTGTATAAGTCATTTCATGTTTCTCCTAGTATGATTGAGAGCGCAACATATACCATTTTCGGGAATGAATAAAGTTAATGTTTTAGAAGAGCCCGGTTAAAAAATCTTAACTACCTCTTGATTTGACTCAAAAGTTCTGACAAATAGCCCGCATGTCTGACACTTCCAGAATATGACCAGCCCTTTCTCATTCAGGAAAACGTTTACTGACCTAATGGTTTCATTGTGACCACCTGAACAGTTTTTAACAAGCCCTTTGAGGTATTGGATGTAACCATCAATATATTTATTGGAAGCTTCAATTTTGGCCTGCTGAATTCTGTTAAGCCTTCTTTCATTTCTGTCCATGTGTATTGAATCGGTCGTGCACTATTAGTTGGTAGATGTTAGTTTCAAAACATTCTTAGTTGGTAAATGTTAGTTTCAAAACACTCTTAATGCTGTATCATATCTTTTTTGCAATTCGGCGAGGTTATTCGGAGAGTTATAGTAGACACGCTTTGATGCACGAAACGTAAGCATTTATATCACTGAAAAATTAAGCCTGAAAACATCAACCGTATAATTATGGACGACCTAATTTACACAAGACTGAATTCCAAACTTTACAACTTCTAAATATCATATATTCCTTATGTCCAAAGTCTCTAACAATTAACACTTTGATCGATTTTATAGTATGTTCGCGCTACCGCTCTGTTATGATGGAATAGTTAAAAATCGAGTATTTTCATCTGTTTGTATGCTTCTTTTTCTTCTTGGTTTCCCTGATTTTCCCGTTTTTTGATTTTTTTTAGTTTTTCTGGTTTTTCAGACTTTGCTCCCATAAGTTTTCCGGAGTTTTCCAGGCTGATTCCATTTTTTGGAAGGGCCTGGCCTGTATTAAATAATATCAGTTTCCGGAATCTTCCCCATGTCCTGGGGTTCCTGACCTTTTAGAGATTCCTGGACTTTTCTGGTTTCTCGGGGTCCTGATGGTAGCTATTGGAATACTTTTTCTTGCTAATCCCCTGGAAGGTGCAGTTATCTTTCCCTGGATACGGAGTTTCCCCTTTGCTGGGAGGAATTGTGTCGTATGTAGCAGGAATCAAAATGAGGTCATAAAAACGCGTCTTACATGGAGGTAAAGGACAGGAGAGTTTGAAGGTTAGAGGAACACCTGAAGATCAGAAAATTTCCAGTCCTGAAATCCTGCCAGATATCCGGGGGGAGATATTGGGGAGATATTTAATACTTTCACACATTTGAGTACTCCACATTTTTAAATATCTGAAAGGATACTAAAAATTCATATGCGAAAAACTACTCTTGCAATCACGGGACTGATCCTTACTTCCTTTATTCTTTCGATTTATTTTTATCCGCATGTTCCGGGACAAATGGCTACTCACTGGAACTCTCAGGGAGAAGTAGATGGGTACATGTCAAAGTTCTGGGGACTTTTTTTCATGCCTTTACTAATAACTGGCCTTGCAATTATGTTCCTGGCAATTCCCAGAATTGACCCGAAAAAAGAAAACGTTGAGAAATTTAGAAAGTATTATGATCGATTTATAATTATTTTTATTTCGTTTATGGTTGCAGTCCACTTCCAGATGTTGCTCTGGAACATAGGAATTCGTATAAATCCCAATGTACTGCTTCCTGCAGGCATAGGAATTTTATTTTATTATACAGGAATTCTTATGGAAAATGCGGAAAGAAACTGGTTTATCGGCATCAGGACCCCATGGACTCTGAGCAGTGACAGAGTGTGGAGGAAAACTAACCGGCTTGGAGGAAAGCTGTTCAGGATTGCAGGAATGATTTCACTCTTCGGAGCCGCTTTCTCAGAGCTTGCCATACTTTTTATTATCGTGCCTGTGCTTTTTGCTGCGGGGTTTTCGGTTGTTTATTCATACAGTGAGTACCAAAAAGAACTGAAAGAAACTGAATTACGAATTAAAACATAAAAAGAGGAAGAACTGGAGATTTCTGAATTTACTGTCCTTCAAATCCTTATTTAATCGGCCCCTAATGCTTTTTTTATCAGCATATTTATCTAAGATGTTTTCGTTTGTCTTATTGATTTTTATGGTCGACGATATAAGAAAAGATTCTGATAGGACAGTTGAAAACGGAGACACCATTTCCGTTGATTACGTAGGAAAACTCGAGGATGGAACAATTTTTGATACATCAGTAAAGGAAAAAGCCGTTGAAGCTGGAATGTACAATGAAATGAGAAATTATAAACCTCTTACGTTTACTGTAGGTGCAGGTCAGATGATAAAAGGGTTTGATGAGGGAGTTGTCGGGATGAGAGTCGGGGAAGAAAAAACTCTTAAAATTCCACCTGAAGAAGCATATGGGGAATACAGAGAAGAACTCTCAAGAGAACTGCCAATTGAAACCGTTGATTTCACTCCGGCAATTGGGATGCAGCTTGCTACGGATACGGGTCTAAGAGGCATTGTCACACAGGTAAGTGAAGAAAAATTCGTTATAGATTTCAATCATGAACTTGCTGGCAAGACCCTGATGTTCGACGTCAAGGTGGTTTCTATGGAGGCATGAAAAGATGAAGATGCGAAATGGAATAATTTTATTAATCTCTGTAGCTCTTCTGGCAAGTGCGATCTTTGGAAGCGGCTGCACAGATAAAGCTAACACGAATGGAAACGAGATCGGAGACAATATAGGAAATAAAACCGGGAATGAGATAGGAAATGAGACACGGAACGAGACCGGAGATAGCAGTGCAGTAAAAGTAGGAGATACCGTCCAGGTTGACTATACAGGGAAACTCGAAAACGAAACGGTTTTTGATACCTCCATAGAAGAAGTGGCAAAGCAGGCTGGCATATACAATGCTAACAGGACTTATGAGCCTCTGACCTTTGTGGCTGGAGCAGGCCAGATGATCAAGGGCTTCGATGATGGTGTAATCGGGATGAAAGTAGGAGAAGAAAAAACCATCACTATTCCTCCAGAAGAAGCTTATGGGGAATATAATGAATCCAGTATTCTGGCCATTCCTCTTAAAGAATTAAACATGACCAGAAATCCTGAGATAGGGGAAACCCTTGGAGATATGTACGGAAACCAATTCAAAGTAATTGCTGTGAATGATACTCACGTTACTATTGACTTAAACCATGAACTTGCAGGCAAGACCCTGATTTTTGATATAAAACTCGTCTCTAAAGAATAAACTTAAATTCCTAAAAATCAAATTGAGTTTAGAAAATTTATTCGGTAGTAGAACATTCTTTCAGAATATAAACTTTTTAAGATACAAATGAAGATATAAGTATGCTGAAGGAAAAATGTTAAGGAGAGAAGGATGACAGAAAATTCTCAAACTGTAAAAAAGGGAGACTACATCCTTATTGATTACACAGGAAAGTTAGAAGACGGAACAGTATTTGATACCACTCTAAAGAAAAAGGCAATTGAGGCGGGCATATACAGCGAAGAAAAAGAGTATAGACCTTGTTTTTTCAAAAACGGTGCAGCCCAGGTCGTAAAAGGTATTGACATGGGGGTTATCGGGATGAAAGAAGGAGAGGAAAAAATCCTTCGAATCCCACCCGAGGATGCTTATGGAGAGTATAAAAAATATCTCGTTCAGGATATTCCCCTCTCGAAGCTCGAACTTCAGATTCCTCCTGAAAAGGGACAAAAAATCACAACGCCATCAGGAAGAGAAGTTAAAGTACTCGGCTCAACAGGAACTCACGCTACACTGGACTTTAACCATGAACTTGCAGGCAAAACACTCACTCTTGAAATAAAACTTGTCTCAATTGTAAAATAATTCAGAAACCTGCAAGATAATGGGAAATTCAGAAAAAAGAAATTTAGGGGATAGGATATAGAAAAAAGAGAGAAGGAATATCAAAAAGAAGAGAAAAACAGAGACTAGATACGGGAAAGAAAGAAAAAGTAAGGGGTGGGAAGTATGGAAAAAGAAGAGAAGGTTGTGGTAGTGTTATTAATTATGACATTATCTTCTCTTTTAACAGCTTATCTTTGTTTTGGATCGGAGCTTTCAGATACCGGACAAAAGTCAGGAGGAGAAGCCAGGAAGTATACCACAGAGTCCACTGAAGGGGAGAAGGTTTTTCTGGAAGCTGAAGTCCTTAGCAAGCGTTTTACCTATACTGGAGAGCATCTGCTTTTAAAGGTGGACTGTAACTCCGAAGTGCTCAGTGTTTTTATTCCAAAAACGGCTGGAGCTGAAGCCCTTAACATGTCAATCAGGGAAGGGGACTTTATTGGGGTAACAGGTACTATCGCTGAGTACAAAGGGGAGAAAGAAATAAAAGTGGAAAGAAAAGAAGATATTATTTTGAATGACCCCTCTAAATGATCTTTCAGATGCAGGAATAGGATAGTTAAAAATATATCCATAAAGCAACATTTTAAAAATATGAAAGCTTGCATCATGTGCGGAGGTGAAGGGACAAGGCTCAGACCTCTGACCTTCAAACACCCTAAACCGAGCATACCTATCCTCAATAAACCGTCAGTTCTACATCTAGTAGAGCATCTTTCAAGAGAAGGGTTCAATGAGATAGTCATGACCCTTGGGTATATGGGAGAGCGAATAGAAGAACAGCTCGGCGACGGACATATGTTCGGGGTACATATCAATTACGTTTACGAGAAAGAAAAGCTTGGAACTGCAGGCGGGATCAAAAACGCCGAAAAGTACCTGAAAAACGAACCGTTTATAGTGCTTGGAGGGGACCATGTCCTTAACCTCGACTTAAGAGAGATGTACCGTTTCCATGAAACAAACGATGCCCTTATAACCATAGGACTTCTTTCGATCGATGACCCAAGAGAGTTTGGAATTGCGGATATGGACATAAATAACAGGATTCATCGTTTCCTGGAAAAACCAAAAGCAGGGCAGATATTCAGTAACCTTGCAAGTACAGGCATATACGTATGCTCCCCTGAAATATTTGAATGGATCCCTGAGAACAAAAAATATGATTTTGCAAAAGACGTATTCCCATCTATGCTTCTGGCGAATGAGAAAATTAACGGCGTGCTTGTGCGGGGAAAATGGACTGATGTGGGAAGCTCAGCAGCCTACAGACAGGCCCAGCGCTGGATGCTCGATGCTCTTCCGGGGACAACAATTGAAGGAAATTTCACAACCAGAAATGCAAGAATAAAAGGCCCCTTATCAATAGGAAACAATGTGTCAATAGGCTCGAATTCTTCTCTTGTAGGCCCAATAGTTATAGGGGAAAACACAAAAATAGGTGATAACGTTCTTATCGGGCCTTACAGTGTTATAGGTCGAAACTGTATAATTGAGAATAATGCAAAGATTCTTTCATCCTATCTTTTTGAGAATGTGCATATAGGAAAGACCTCCAATATCTCAGGAGCAGTTGTAGCAGATGAAACTATTATCGGGGAAAACTGCTCTCTTGAAAACGGAACTGTTATCGGTCATAAGGTAGTGATCGGAGACAACTCGACCATACACTCAGGAGTCAAAGTATGGCCTGATGTAAATATAGACAAGGACTCCAGTATAAAAGATACTTTTATCAATTCCGGTTACGACACTGCACACGAAGGCTCCTGAGATACAGGTATCAAAGAATATAACTTAAAAAATTTATTAATCTGAAAAGGCCTGGATTCAGACTAACCTGTAAAAGGTTCAAATTTACTCTGAATTCAAGTCTAACCTGTCTTATAACTCTTTTTTACAATACTTCTTTTTTAAATTTTACAATATATTTCCTCAAAAGATTTTCATTGATTTTTTAAGTCAGTCCTTAATTCGCACTTTTATAACTTTAGGAAATATAAGAAACAATTTAAACTGAAACGACATAACCCCTGATCTACCGTTTGTTATATATTGGAAAAGAAAATTCCTCATTACAAGTATCTCAAACAAAATACTGTTCTCTAAAAGAGAGAAGATAGATTGCAATGAACAGGTATAAAAAATGGCTTATTACAGCATTGATGATCAGCGCGATATCAATTGCCCTGCTTACTGGCTTGACATGTAATTCCGAGACTTTTGAAGCTCTGAAGAAAATTAAGCTTGAGTACATTCTGGCTGCAGCTCTATCTCACATTCTTTTCTATATTATCTGGAGTCTCCGAACTCAGGCTCTGTGTAAATCTCTTGGCTATAGGATTAGTTTAGTAAAAACTACAGAAATAATTGTCTCAAGCACTTTTGTGGCTGCAATCACTCCTTCTTCGGCAGGAGGGGAAATCCTGAGAGTGCCTCTCTTAAATCAGAACGGAATCCCTCTTGGCAAGGCAACTGCAATAGTTGTGGGAGAGCGTCTTCTTGATGCACTTTTTATTTTTTCCTGCCTGCCTTTTACCTTTTTTATTCTGGGGGATATGCTTTTGAATTACGAATTCGATGCAGCTTTTTTAATAGCAAATTCTCTTGTCTTTGCAATACTTTGTTTCTTTGTTTACGCTATCTGGAAGCCTGAGAAAGTAAAACATATAGTTCACATAACCACATGTAAACTTACTCCTTTTTTTGGAAAAAAGACAGATAATAAGTTTCTTCATCTCACAGAGCAAATAGATAGGGAAATTGATCATTTCCATGATAGCGTAAAGATTTTTTTTGCAGACGGAAAAAAAGGGCTTCTCTGGGGATTGATATATACTCTTCTTTTCTGGATTGTGGATTTTTCCCTTCTTGTGCTTATCCTGATGGGTCTTTCACAAAAACCCTCTATGCTAACTGCTTTTGCAGCTCAGGTGCTTTTGACAGTAGTTTTATTGGTTCCCGCAACTCCGGGATCAAGCGGAGTTGCGGAATTAGGGGCAGTTTCTATTTTTTCGATCTTCGTAAACTCGTCTGTCTTAGGAATTACAGTGCTTGCCTGGAGAGCTTTAACGTATTATATGAACCTGCTTTTTGGAGGTCTCATGAGCTTGAAGGTGCTCAGAGACATGGACCTGATTAAAAAACTGACCGGAGAAACCCCAGAAATCCAGCTAGATTCTGAAGCAACAATTCTAACAGATAAAATTACTTCCTTTAAAGAAAAAATATAACTTTATATGCAATCCCCGCAACTCTTTCTATAATGTTCTCCAGAGAAGTTATCTTTGAAATCACAAGAAAAGGTGTGCACATCGTTTCAATCCTGATTGTGCTGATCTACGAGTTTTTCGGAAAAGAAGAGATTCTCTGGGTGCTTATGCTTTTTCTGGTCACTGTCCTTTTCCTTGACTATCTCCGGCTGGAACACGGCATGAAGATACCTATATTTTACACCATGTACAGAGAGCAGGAAGCTGACCGCCTTGGAGGCCACATATACTTTGCTCTGGGAGCAATTTCAGTAATAGCCCTTTTCAACAAAGAAATTGCATACACTGCAGTCCTCATGACAACTTTTGGAGATATGGCTGCAGCTCTGATAGGAAAATTCTATGGCAAAAAAAGAGTTTTCAAAAAAGTATTCAATAATGATAAATCTATTGAAGGTTCAGCTTCCGAATTTATTATTGATTTTTTTATCGGACTCTTAATAATTGGAAGTCCTGCTGTTGCCCTTGTAATGTCCTTTGTTGCAACACTTACAGAAACTGCAGTCAATAAAATTGACGACAACCTTGTAATACCTATTGTCTCAGGCTTTTTCGGGCAGATTACCCTGATTCTTTTGATGCATCTATAAGAAACAGTAACAAGAGATAGAAATAATAAAGAGAGATAGAAATAATAAAGAGAGATAGAAATAATAAAGAGAGATAGAAATAGTAAAGTGAGATAGAAATAATAAAGAGAGATAGAAATAATAAAGAGAGATAGAAATAGTAAAGTGAGATAGAAATTGAACTTTTTAAACAGAATTCAAGTAATAAAAGATTGAAGTTGAACTTCAGAACTGTTTTATCCCGAAATTCGTGTAAGATAGAAAGATAAAGAGGAAGATAAAACGCTTGAGAGGTTTTATTCTCCTATCGTTCCCACTTCGCCTTCTGCTTTCTTTAAATTCTTCATTTCCTTTATGCGCCTTGCAAGAATCTCACTGAGATAAAGGACAAGAGCTGCCAGTAGAACATACACTTTAAGGCTCACAGGCTCGTTTGCTTCCCTTTCGGAATTCTGCCTGGCGTCCTTTAGAAGAAGAGCTCTTGCATCTTTTTCGGTGTAAATCTTTCCTCCCGTTGCTAGGATCAGAGGTTCTATGTCTTTATTAAGCCCTATATCCCGATACTCAAGCTGATAGTTTACTGCAAGCGGGTAGCCGGAAATATCATGAATTCCCATACTTCCCGGAGTTACAGTTGCTTCATAGGTATTCCTTCCGGTTAGAGCAGGATCAAGAGGATTCCCATCCAGCTTAAGCTGGGGGATTCCTTCATCGTACATTGTAAGCGTCAGATTGGAAGGAGTTCCAAGCCACGTGTCCGGGCTGTCCACAACAGCCCCTTCTTCAGCCCTTGGGTTTGCTATTGCCCAGTTAGTCATACCCGAGATAAGTTTGGCACTCGACCCGTTGTAAAGCTCAGAAGCCCAGCGAGAACCCTCACCTTCACCATTGTCCGTGGTAAGGACTGCAACCCTTCCTAACCCGAAGCGCCATGTCGTAAGCACAGGCTTTCCGGTAGCAGTAGTGATAACAAGGCGTTCTGCTCCTGCTTTCGGGGTAACATCATTATATCCGGTGATATTGGAAGTAAGGTTCACATTTTTAGTAATGAAATGGTCGGGAGAATAGGCATAGAGAGAATAAGAAGCAATTGTGATGTTCTCTTCGTCTGCTTCTTCAGGGGACACTTCAGTTGAACCCAGAGTAATATCTGCTCTTTCTGTCATATTGATATGCATATAATTTTCTTCAAGTCCAAGCTCCTGCATGAGAGTTTCAGCATAATAATTTCTGGCCTGATCAGTTTGAGAAGGAGCCGTCGAACGTAAATGAATAAAATATATGTTTACACCAAGTTTTTGCAGGTCTTTTGCAGCCTGAAGAGCTGGTTCGTATGAATCCTTGATTCCTCCGTCCGAGATTATAACGGCATCAAGTTCTCCATCCTTGCCTGCAAGCATCTCTTTTGCACCTGTAAGCCCCTGGTCAAGTGAAGTCTTGCTCTGCTCGTCGGTAGTCAGCCGCGAAATTTTGTCTTTTATAATTGCCTGATTCTGAGGAAGACCCAGGAATAAGAATCCTCCAAAAACGTCATAATCCTTGCTTCCGAATGCTATAGCAGCAGCATTTGCGTCCTTCAGGTTCTTATTCTGGAGAATCGAAACAGCATTTGCGAGAATATCTGCCTGAGTCCCGTGATCCCTTGCACTTGGAGAAATGTCAAGGACAAGGACGAGGTTCCTCCCGCCTTTATATTCCGAAGGCTTTGAAAGCACCGGCAGAATTTCTTCAAGTGAAGAATTAAGATAATTACCATAATTAAACGCCCTTTCTCCTCCTACAACAACCAACCCGCCCCCATCAGTAACATACTTTTTAATTTCCTTTACCTGAGCTTCGGAAAGAGTCTGAATGAACTGATTGTCAAGCACGAGTACTTTGCTGTCATTGAGAGCACTTATTCCGGGATAAGCAGTGACAGAAGAAACCTCGTAGAGGCTTGAAAGAATCTGAGCAAGAGGAGAATTGGGTTCGACGGTGACAAGGGTAATCTTCGGCTTGGGAATTACATACATGGATTTGCTAAATTCATTGTTAACGCTATTAAGATCTTCACCTGAAGGCGTAATCTTTACACGGATATTGTGGGCTCCAAGGGTTGTGAAAGCCTGATTAATCGGAATGGTATTGTTCCTTGTATTCTGACTGAAATCCCTGCTCTGGGAAAGCTGCCCGTCCACATAAACTTCAAGGAAATAACTGACATTCTGCTCAGCGGCCTGGCGGACAACTATCTCAAACTCATTCTGGTTATTCACAACAACAGTTTTGTCTCCGAGGATCTCAACACTTAGATCATTCTTCTGGAGTTCCGGCTGGACAAGATAAACTGGGGTATCGGTTTCTTTTGCAAATTCCAGAGCTTCCACAAGACTCTTGCCTGCATTGTTATTCCCATCGGTAACAAGAACTATCTGACTGCCGCTTCCAGAATACTGTGTAATGGCATCTCCAAGAGACGTCTTATCTCCGCTTAACTGAACCAGACTGGTGGGAGTATTCGCTGTAAGGGCCTGGTACAGGTCAGTGCCGGTTTCATTCGGAAAAACACCCATACTTGCCGTCCTGTCCTGAATTAGCACAAGGGAAGGGTCTTCTTCGCTAATAGTTTGTGTAACCGTGGTGAAGGGAGCAGCAAGAGTAAGTACAAGCAGAAAAGCAACAAGCATTCTCCACTCCACAATCTTCGTTTTTGTCTTCCTCAGGAAATAAAACCCGGCAATTACAACGGGAATTATGAGAAGAAGCATTTCCGGATGTTCAAGGGATATGTTCATAGTTCACCCCTGCTGCGTATGATATAGATCTCAATCAGTAGAAGCAGGAACAGAACCGCTATGAGATAGTCGGTAATATCGTTTTTGGCAGTATAGGAATCGGCCTTTACAAGTTTTGGCCCGTCTTCTGCAACAGCCCTCTGGATCAATTCCGAAGCATCGACTGTAGTGTTCGATTCCCTGTCATTGTAAAGGTTAACTGCAATTTTCTTTCCTGAAATCTCATAAACTCCCACCTCATCAAAGAGAAGGTGGTTTGAAGTAAAAGTCTTTGAGGGGGTTTTTATTTCCTCGGTCTTCGAAAGGGAAGTCAAAGTACCGGTGTTCAGGTTATACTCGGAAATATCTCCTGCCCCTCCGAGCCATTCAACAAGCTTTATCCAGAAAACAGGATATTCAGGCAGGTTATGGAAATTATTCCAGGAATTGTCTCCTAACTCGTCACTTAATCCCATATAGAAAACCGTTCCCTTTCCTACCTGCCAGTAGCTCATAATGGGAACACCGTTTTCGAGAGTTACGAGAGTGGTTGAACCCGTCCTTTCAGTTGCATTCAGGTATCTGCGAACAGAAATTTCATCACTTCGAATATCCTTTGTAATACTGCTCACAAGAACTTCCTCAACTCCAAGCCCGTTTTCAGCTTCGTCAATTTTAACGGGCTTCACAGGCAGGATTTTGATCAGATCAACTTCGGTTTTCTCAGGAACCAGAGCTCCGCTAACAATGAAAACTGCATTCCCTCCGTTTCGGACATAACTTTCAATCCTTTCCACGGATTCATTGCCAATTGGGGTTTCTTTCTGTGCAAGCACTACAAGAGTATAACCATCAAGCTCAGCAGGCACAGATTTTGAGACGCTGAGATTACTGTTCGGAAGCAGAGAGAGTGCAGTTTTTGAAGGAAGTTTTCCGTTATCTGTTACATAGAGAATACGCTGTTCTGAAAGCTCGGGGATTGAAATGTAGGCTTTATTGTCAACAGTCAGGTCGTCTTCTACATTAAGTTTAACTGTAGTAATTCCCGGTTTAAGGTCTCCCAGCGTGAACTGATTCGTTCCGCCTGCAGGAACATTAAGGGAGAAAGATTTTGAGGCATTTCCAGAATTTCCTCTTCCAGTCTCAATTTCAACGCTTTCGTCGTGATCCCTGTAGTTTTTGATTACACCCGTATAACCGTAATTTCCGTCTGTTGCTTCGATCCAGCCATTTATAATCCCAATATTATCCGCAGGTTTTCCGACTTTTACGAAATTGACTGAAATTCCGTAAGACTCAGCCAGGTTTTTGGAAGCTACAGGGTCTTCTCCTTTCGAATTAGTGAAATCCGAAATAACAATTATCCTTCCCCCTTCCGTGGACAGAAGACGCATGCCTGTAGTAATAGCTGCAGATAGATCGGCAGTGCCGGCGCCTGGTTTGACTTTACTAAAAATATCCTTTGCAGTCGAAGCATCTCCTCCTTCAAGAGCAAGGAGAGGAGCATCAGAAGCCAGAATTATACTATTTTTCTTGCTTACATATCCTTCAGCAATCCCGACAGCATCAGTAAAGCGAGACTCAACCTGCATGCTCGCCGACGTATCAAGGATCAAAACAGTATGCTCTCCGCTAAGCGGCTCTTCTGAAGTGTAGTAATAACCTGCAGCTGCAATGGAAAGAAGGATCAGCATTAGAAGCTGGATGAGGAAAAGCGGATCCTGTACGATCTTGGTTAGTGAGGCGTAAACCCTTTTTCTTTCCCTCTCAAGTTTAAGGATGAACATGAGCGAAGGAATTGAAAGCACAGCTGGTTTAGGGCGGAGCATGTAGATAATAATAAGCGGAATTACACTCAGGAGAGCGACAAGGGCAAGGGGGGTTTCAAAGGGCATTTTTAGCGTCTCCGTCTCCTGATCGTGTGATAGAAAGCATCAAAAATTGGAGTGTCGGTTGTAAAGGTATAGAATTCAGCTCCTACCTTCATACACGCTTTTTTAATCCTTGCGCTATGGTCATCAAGTTTTTCAAGGTAGCGTTCCTTGAACTTTTCACTGACATAAGTCCTTATTTCTTCGCCGGTCTCAAGGTCTACGAGCTTGCTATTCCCCTGAAGAGGAAGAACTTTTTCCGTAAGGTCGAGCACCTGAATCAATATAAGGTCGTGATCTGACAGCCTGGAAACTGCCGTTTCTATTGCCTGAGGGTCCTGAAGAAAATCCGAGATAAGGATTACAAGGGATCTGGACTTGATTTCCCTGCTGTACTTTATAACTGCTTCTCCAATTGAAGTCCCGCCTGACAGTTCAAGTTCTGTCAGCCGATCGATTGTACGCATAAGGTTTTTTCGGCCTCTGCTGGGTTTGTTTACATCAACTTCCTGCGTAAACGTTGAAATAGCAAACCTATCATTATATTTCGTTACCATGTAGGCATAACCTGCAGCAAGCATGGCAGCGTACTCGAACTTTGAAGCCCCTTTTTCAGGATAGTCCATACTTTTGCTGGCATCCAGAAGGATATGAGTGGTAAGAGTTTTCTCCTCCTCAAACTGCCGCACATAAAGTTTTTCGGTTCTTGCATAAGCTTTCCAGTCGATATCTTTTAAGCTGTCGCTTGAGTCAAACTCTCTAAACCCAATGGTATCGATGCCGTGTCCACTTCGAATAGACGGACGGTTTCCGGCATAGACTGTTGAGACCCTTTTTCTGGCAGAGAACGTAAAACGGTCAAGCTGCTTGAAAAAGTCCGTTTCGATTTTTTGCTTTGTGCGAGTCATTCTGGATCTTCAGTCAAAAAGCCCGGATTATCCCGAACTCGAAAAAACCCTCAGGGGTCATTTTAACTTAATTTTACAGTGCTTTCCTGAATCTGCTATAGTTATTGTTCAATAGCGATTGTTCAGGCTTCACTTTACTTTCTTGATAATATCCTCAATTACCTGATCAGGAGTAATCCCGCTTCTTTCGGCTTCGAAGGTAAGAATAAGCCTGTGGCGAAGGACAGGATATGCCATGTAATCGATATCTTCTTTACTTACAAAATTTCGTCCCTCTATAAGGGCTCGGGCTTTTGAAGTGAGGATCAGGCCAATAGACGCACGAGGAGACGCCCCGTACTCAATACGCTCCTTATCTTTTCTTGTCATGCCCACTATAGAAAGAGCGCGCTGCTTAAGTTCTTCTGAGATGGGGACCTGCCGGGTAAGTTTTTGTAACTCCAGAAGTGTGGACTTATCAAGGCCTCTGGAGATCTTGGGAATTTCGGATCTTGTATATCGGTTTATTATTTCCATTTCCTCTTCATAGGAGGGATAATCTACAAGGATTTTTAAGAGAAAACGGTCAAGCTGGGCTTCAGGCAGAGGATATGTGCCTTCCATTTCAATCGGGTTCTGAGTGGCAAGAATAAAGAAAGGACGGTCCAGCAGGAAGGTATCGTTTCCGACTGTTACCTGTTGTTCCTGCATAGCTTCCAGCAGGGCCGACTGGGTCTTGGGGGAAGCCCTGTTAATTTCATCCGCAAGGACAACATTCGCAAAAACAGGCCCGGGAGAGAACCTGAATTCTTTTCTGTTCTCTTTCTCTTCAATAACGTTTGTCCCTGTAATATCGGAAGGCATAAGGTCAGGAGTACACTGAATCCTGCTGAACTTCAGGTTCATAGCCCTCGAAACTGTAGAGATCATAAGAGTTTTTCCAAGCCCAGGATTACTCTCTACAAGAGCATGGCCTTCACAGAGAATTGCGATCATGATCTGTTCGACTACTCTATTCTGACCTACTATAACGTGCCCTATTTCTTCAAAGAAATTTTTAAAAATCCTGCCTGCGTTCTGATAGGTCGTGGCAGCCTGTCCAGAGTCAATGTTAGTCTCACTCATATTTACTTCACCCATTAATTTGCTGTTTTTAAGGGGCTTTAGCCCTCTTTTACTGAACATTGCCTGCTTCTTGGAACTGTGTACCATCCAAAACACAGCTTGTTAGTCAAAAACTGCCCTTAGACAACTTAAGATTGAATTGGATGCAGGTATGTCCTTATTAGCCAAATTAGATAAATTTCCACATTATTTTTCTGAAAGTCCCTGTTCTTCTTCTGCAAGTCCTTCGAAATAACTCTGAATAACGTTTCTGTACCCTTCAGGTAAATTATCATAATATGTCTGGGAAGCAACTGCTTCGGGGTTTACAAGATCCGATTGAATAAACGATTGATTCGTCTGTTCTCCTTCTTCCTGGCTTGTGAAACCCTGCCCGGATCCGGGAGGAATTGTAAGATCAACTTCAGTGCCTTCCACTACAATAACAGCCGGCTCTCCAAAGAGTTCTTGCTGGTTTTCACTGTTGTTTGATGTCCCACCATTCTCTTCTACAGAATACAGATCACTGTTGGAATCCGAGACAAAAGGAATTTTTTCGACTATTTGGGGAAGCTCTTTAGGAGTTATATCTGTATGATAGTCGGTAACTGCTATGTAAGTAGAGCCTGAACCTGCAAGTAGCATCGATCCAATTCCTATAATTAATAATTTTTGATTAAGTAGTGAGGAGAGTGTTATTGGCTTTAGATCAATAACTACCCCGCCTATAAGATCCTTAACAATTACATTTTCCATATTTCTATTGTCGTATGCTGTCCTCAGCCTTTCTTTAAGTGTTGGGAATTTATCCTCAATAATTTTTATAGCATCATTTTTTTCTTTCCGCCTGTATATAATGGCAGTAATTATCAGAGCAAGCAGAAGTTCCACAAGTATAATTGCTAAAGTTTCAAATACAACCTTAAAACCTAAAAAATTGTATTTTAATCCGGTATAAGGTTCAAAAGTACTAATTATTGAAAAAATATCTTCCATATTAAGTAATGAAAAAATTATGTACAAAGTAAAGAATGCTGTGGCAAAATCAAACAAAGTATATAACAGCTTGTAAGCTCGGGCTGCAGATTCATACTTGTTAATTGACGTTTCAAGATCCAAACCATCACATCGCGCAGACTCTACTAAATTTTTTAAGCTTTTGAATCATTTTAATCTTTCCGTCCATTTACAAACGCAGGATAAGAGCCCAGTACTTTTAATGTATAAGCTCTGGTCTTTATATCTTCCAAGGCATCTTTTATAAGTGCATCGCTTCTGTGCCCTTCAAAATCGATATAGAA
>CAZLNG010000085.1:0-12926 GCA_964560735.1 uncultured Methanosarcinales archaeon
GAATCCCCTGATACCGATTCATATTTAAGCGTTAGAAATAATACCACGCTACAGATTCTTGACATCTGGATTAAAAGACATTTTTAGTCTCACAGGTATTATTACAGATAATATTACTCTCTAAATACAGGTACTGTATTACTCTCCAAACATTACATAGTACTTTATAAACACTGCATTCTACAGGAATTGAATTATTACCCAACAAGCGTATTATTCTAATAGAGATTTTCACGCACACATTCATTTCATAAAGATCATAAGAGGAAAAAACCCTATGAGCAACATTTTACGCAGAGGCAGGCTGGAAGCAGCCCCGGATGAGGAAATTTTGCGTTACACCTCTTCAATGGAGGCTGACAGATGGATTTTTGATGCTGACATAGCCGTGGACCTTGCTCACACAGTCATGTTGAAGGAGCAGGGCATCATAAGTGCGGAGGACTGCAGCAAAATTCTTAGCGGGCTTTTGAAAATCCGGGAAGAAGGAATGGAAAAGCTCGATTTCAGCTACGAAGATATCCACATTTCTCTTGAGTCAAAGCTTATTGATATGGTTGGGGAAGATGTCGGAGGCAGGATGCATTCAGGTCGCTCACGAAACGATGAGGTTGCGACCTGCATAAGGCTCACTCTCAGAGAAGAGCTTATGGGACTTCTCGAAGAGATCTTTGCCCTCAGGAATACTCTCCTCTCTCTCGCAGAAAAACACACAGGAACTCTCATGCCAGGATTTACTCACCTCCAGCATGCTCAGCCTACTACCTTTGCTCATCACCTCTGTGCCCATGAGGCAGCTCTTGGCAGAGATTTTGACCGGGTTCAGGATGCGTTTTCGAGGGTAAATCTCTGTCCACTCGGGGCTGCTGCGTTTGCTTCTACGGGCTTTGATCTCAACAGAAAACGGACCCAGGAACTCCTTGGCTTTGGAGGTCTGCTGGAGAATTCCATGGACGCGGTCAGCAGCAGGGATTTTCTCATTGAGTGTGCGTCTGTGTTTACAAACATTATGATCAACCTGAGCCGGATGGCTGAAGAACTTGTGATCTGGTCATCTTCCGAATTCAATTTCATAGAACTGGATGATACTTATGCCTCCACTTCTTCGATTATGCCGCAGAAAAAAAATCCGGATACTGCCGAACTCATGCGCGGGAAAACAGGAGTCGCTGTCGGAGCTTTAATGGCTCTCCTTACAATCTGCAAAGGCCTGCCTCTTAGCTATAACCGTGACCTGCAGGAGGCAACTCCAAACATCTGGCGCTCGGTAGAAACTGTCAGGGCATCTGTAAGAATAATGGAAGGAATGGTAAGAACCATGAAAGTCCGTTCTGAAGTGCTTGCAGCCCAGTCTGTTACAGGTTTTACAACAGCCACCGAACTTGCGGACACCTTTGTCCGGGAAACAGGAATTCCTTTCAGGACTGCCCACCAGATAGTCGGGATGCTTGCAAAGGATGGAGAAAAACCTACAATGGAAAAAATTGATTCCGTAGCCGAGGTTGTGCTGGGGGAATCTCTTTCAGGCAGGGGTCTCACACAAAATATGGTAAAAGAAGCCCTTTCTCCGGTTTCAAACATAAACAGAAGAAAGATCATCGGCGGGCCTGCTCCGAAGGAAATGCAGCGTTATCTTTCAAAAAGACAGACAGAACTTGAATTTAACAGGCAGGAAATTGCAACCCTTAAAGACATTATAGATTCTGCTTTCGAAAACCTGCTTTCGGTTGTTGATGAGCACAGGAAAATTTGAAAGGGCACAAGTTACGAGTTCGGTACAGAACAGTAAAAACACATTTAATTTTAATATTTTAACCCCTTTAGTATCAGACAGAAAATCTATCAACATATAAATAGCTGGTATTTACAGGATACCTGATATTACAAACATGACATTATGCAAAATTGAGTATCAAAATGTGCAGCATACCTGAAAATTAGCACTTATAAACATTAGCACTTATTATCTACCAGCATCTTAGCACTTATTATCTATATAGCATCTATCTATATAGCATCTCTAAAAATCAGCACAAAAGGGATTATTCATGGAATTCAAACAGGGCGACCGGGTACGTATTGAGAAGAACGGCACAGTTTATGAAGGCAAAGTGATGCCTTCTAAGGAAGGATATATCACAATAAAAATGAAAAGCGGTTATAATGCCGGTTTTTCTACGGATAAAGTCCGGATAACCCTTCTGGAAGGTAATGGTGAAGCCGAAAACGGAGGCAAAAAAGGCGGGAATAATGGTAAACCGGAAATAGAAGAAGCCTTAAAATTCGGAAAAAAGCTTCCAAAAGTTGCTATTCTTTCAACAGGCGGAACAATTGCCAGCAAGATCGATTACCGTACAGGAGCGGTCACATCTCAGTTTACTGCTGACGATATTCTTGCCGCAATCCCTGAACTCAGGGAGATTGCGGATTTCAAAGGCAGGGTTATCTCAAGCATCCTTTCGGAAAATATGGATTCCGAGTCCTGGCAGAACCTTGCCCGTGCAGTTGTGGAAGAAATAGAAGCCGGAGCCGACGGGATTATTATTACCCACGGCACGGACACAATGATGTACACTGCAGCAGCCCTTTCCTTTATGATTGAAACGCCTGTGCCTATTGTCCTTGTAGGTTCGCAGCGAAGTGCAGACCGGCCCAGCAGTGACAATGCCATGAATGCGATCTGTGCAGCTATAGTTTCTCTAAGTGACATTGCCGAGGTTTCAGTTGTCATGCACGGCACAACCTCAGACAACTTCTGTGAAATTCACCGCGGCACAAAAGTCAGGAAGATGCATACTTCTCGCAGGGATGCCTTCAAATCAGTAAATTCCCTTCCGATAGGGACTGTAGACTATAATACAAGGGAAATAAAAACTTTTATTGACTATACCAGACGCGGAGAAAAAACCCTGAAATTCAAGCCCGGAATGGAACCAAAGTGTGCTCTCGTAAAGTTTACTCCGGGGTCGGACCCTTCAGTTCTTGATTGTTATATCGATAACGGCTACAGAGGTCTGGTTCTTGAAGGTACGGGGCTCGGGCATGTTTCTACGAAATGGATTCCCTTTATTCAAAAAGCAACAGACGCTAATATGCCTGTGGTAATTACATCTCAATGCCTTAACGGCAGGGTATGCGACCGCGTTTATGATACAGGGCGCGATATGCTAAAAGCTGGAGCAATCGAAGGCGAAGATATCCTGCCTGAAACTGCTCTAGTCAAAATGATGTGGGTTCTTGGCCAGACTGACAACTTTAATGCAGCTACTGAGATGCTCAGTAAAGACCTTAGCGGGGAAATTACTGAGTGCACTCTAAAGTAAAAGAAAAGAGCTGAAAAAAGTCAAAAATGAGAAAAAATAAAAAGGGATATTAGAGGAAGTAGATAAAAAGAGGATTAGAGAATATATTGAAAGGGTGAATTCCTGAAAGATTTCACCTGTAACTTCCCTCCCCCATAGTAATTTTTCCCTGTACTTTCACCCAACTCTGTTGCGGACCGCTGAGGTCTGCAAAAATTTGTTCGGAATACTGGTTCCAGTTCCAGCCGTAAATCCACCATTCGTTCATGCCTGAGGAATGGATTGCCAGAGAAACCTTTGCCTCTGGAGAGGTTTCGTAGTTGGCATAAATCAGGGAGTCATAATTGTAAACAGTCGGAGGTTCTCTTTTCTCCGGATACGGCATATCATATTTTGAAATGGTCAGGTTGTATGCAGGGTTCAGCACCGGCTCATTTCCAAGAGGAAGTTTTGTATTTATTTCCGAATCCGAAGTAAACTCTCCGTGAAATTCCAGAGGCATGGAAAACTGTACATTTTCCGACGAATCTTCCTCTGATGAATTTATCTGGATTTCAGTTTCAGGAGTTCCTTCTGCAGGTTCTACTTCCTTACTCTCTTCTGTCAGTGCCGCACTTTCAACAGGCTTTGCTCCTTCGTTTTTTTCCGGATTGTTCTCCTCCGGGATTTCTTCATTTATTGCGGTCTCGCGTAAGTGCATTTCCGGAACAAACCTGTCTGCCTTTAATGCAAGCATTTTTCCATTTTCTGTGTCTACTATGCTTAAATTCCATCCGTTCCCTTCCTGCAGACTCCGATTTATAAGTTCGTTTCCGGTTGCTGACACATTTTCATAAACAGGCAGAGGTAGATAAAGTGTGATATTTTTCAATTCCGAGTCCGAATTGAGTGAAATGTCATAACTGTAAACGCTATGGAAACTATCATGATAAAGCTGTTCTGTGTGATAGTATAACAGCCCTGCTCCCAGAGTGATAAAAAACAGGATAAACAGACCTATTTTCATTAATCTACCCATAAAATACCCTCTCAAATACAATCATTTATTGAATCCTGTCTGGCACAAAATAAAGTGAAAAGTAAGAATGTACATTATCAGCCTTACATCCTATAAAACTTACTTTAGCCTGGAATTTACCTTACTCAATATATTTAAATAACAAAAAGAATAAAATGTACAATGCTAACAGGTGTCATGTTAACGATTATCAATATTTCTCTTGGATGGTGTTGTAGATGTTAGGAATAAACGATCCGCAGATCTGGCTTGCATACATTGCCAGTATACTTAGTGCATTCGGATGCATGATTTATGGGCTCTTTCATTGGAGAAATGAGGAAGAAGACAAGGCAGTAAAGAGCAGTACTCAGAAATCAGGGGCTCAGGACCAGTAACTTGACATAGCTGAAATTTGACTGAGTTAATGATCCCACTTAAAAAAGACTTTTTTAATTAACCTGAGAAAAAAACAGTAATACAAAACTATTTTGGATGGTTTTTATGGCAGTTAGTACTTCAACTCTTATCCTTTTTATTATTATTTATCTTGCAGCTACCTTTTATGTTGCCTATCTGGGATATAAGAAAAATTCCCAGACAGAAGGGTATATGCTTGCTGGCCGAGGGGTGCATCCTGCAATTATGGCTCTCTCTTACGGAGCTGCGTTTATCAGCACTTCTGCAATCATAGGATTCGGAGGAGTAGCCGCATCTCTCGGAATGGGGCTTTTGTGGCTCGTCTTTATGAACATCTTTTTTGGGATATTCATTGCGTTCGTTGTGTTTGGCCCTCCGACACGGCGCATGGGGTTAAACCTTGGTGCCATAACCTACCCTGAGTTTATAGGAAAACGCTTCCAGTCAAAGTTCATTCAGGCTTTTTCAGGGCTTTTGATCGGTATTTTTATGCCTCTTTACGCTTCAAGTGTTATCATAGGGGCAGGCAGATTCCTTGAGACAACTCTTGGGGTTAATTACAACATTGCTCTCATAATCTTCACCATTATTATTGCTTCTTACGTGATTAAAGGAGGCCTTCTCTCAGTCATGTACGTGGATGCTTTCCAGGCTATCCTTATGTTGCTGGGAATGGGTTTTCTGCTTATCTATACTTACAGCATGCTTGGTGGAGTTACTGAAGCCCATCAGGCTCTTACGAATATGGCAAACCTTGTTCCTCAAGCTCTTGTAGATCAGGGGCATCAGGGTTGGACTTCAATGCCGGCATTTGGCTCTCCTATCTGGTGGACAATGGTTTCCACAATCATCATGGGAGTTGGGATCGGAGTACTTGCCCAGCCTCAGCTTGCAGTCAGGTTCATGACAGTAAAAGATGACCGTTCCCTGAAAAGGGCAGTAGCTGTGGGCGGTCCCTTCCTCTTGATGATGGTGGGAGTCGCATACACTGTCGGAGCTCTCTCAAATGTATACTTCTACAAGACTTTAGGAATAATTTCCCTTCAGGCAGTGCCGGATGGAAACACAGATCTGATAATGCCTACATTCCTGAACCATGCAATGCCTGAAATGTTTGTGGCACTTTTCATGCTCAGCCTGCTTTCAGCTGCAATGTCTACTGCAGCCGCCCAATTCCATACTATGGGTACAGCCATAGGATATGACGTCTACCAGCAAAGCATCATGAAAGGCAAGTCAAAATCAACTGTTCGTGTTACAAAAATGGGAATTGCCTTTACCATTCTGGTTGCTGTCATTCTGGCATATATCCTGCCCGGAAGCATTATCGCCAGGGCTACTGCCATGTTCATGGGCCTGTGCACAGCCTCCTTCCTGCCCCTTTTCATAGGAGCACTTTTCTGGAAGAGGACAACTAAAGCAGGAGCAACTGCAAGCCTTGTAATAGGATCTTTTAGCAGTCTCTTCTGGCTTACCTTCGTGCATGCAAAAGAAGCAGTTCCTCTCGGGATCTCCCAGGCAATTTTTGGAAAAGCAACTTTACTTGCGGGTACATGGACCGTTGTAGACCCGATCCTGGTTGCAACTCCTCTTTCTCTGATTGCCCTTGTTGTTGTAAGCCTTATGACTCCCCAATTTTCCCCGGAGTTCCTTAAGAAGGCTTTCAGGCGCAGGTTTGAAGATGAACAGGAAGAAAACTCAGAAAAAGTATCCAGCAGTTCAGTTGATTCAGCAGGCGTTTAAGCCTGCCTCTTATCTATTTTTTCTGTTTATCAGTCCTTTCTCCTGAAAGACGCTGTTTTATCGGCTCTCTCTTCTAACTGGCAGCGTCTGTCCCCCGTGAGGCATAAGGTGTATCCTTGCATCGGGGTTTTCTGAAAGGATTACAGAAAGGGCTTCTTTCAGGCTTTCCACTGGAGTGAAAAATGCAGCTCTTGTCTGTTCCTCCGGCAGTTTTGATACAAGGTAAAGCCTGAACTTTTTTGCAATTTTTGCAATTATTGCGGTTTTATGTCCCCCAAACTCAAAACAGTTATTGAAACGTTCAATTGCCTCATCGGGAGTTTTACATTCCCGATTCCAGCACTCATAGACCTGATTTCCTATGCCTTCTGCACATTCGGCTACAAGAATGATTGCGCCCCCTTCCTTCACGGCTTGAGTCGCATTGTCAAGAGCTTTGTGTGCCTGGAAAAGGTTGATGTCCTTCGGAAAGCCTCCGCAGGAAACTATTACTGCATCTGCAGGTTCTACAGGCACCTTATACATTGCGTCCACATATTCGGCTCCTTTCCTGTGAGCCTCGATAAAATCTCCTGCAACAGCAGCAACTATCTCTTTTTTGCTGTCAAGGACCACGTTTAAAATAAAGTTAAGCCTGGCAAATTTTGCAGCTTCTTCCATGTCCTGCCTGACAGGGCCGTCTACTCTTCCGGAAACAGCTTTTTCGTCGATCATCATTTTATGGTTTGTGATCACTGCTTCTTTTGAGCTTACGCCAGGAAGCACTGATTTTGCTCCTCCGCTGTACCCTGCATAATAATGAAATTCTATACCGCCTGTACCTATTACTACATCTGCGTCAAGCACATTTTCGAATATTTCTATAGGGGTTCCGCGAGAAGTAGTTCCGATATGCCTGCATCTGCTGGTATCGTGCTGGATGCAGCGAATTTTTCGATAAATCTCCTCTCCGACCAGTTTTTTTGACTCTTCTTCAGTCTGCTGGCGGTGGAGTCCCAGAGCAAACACAACAGTAATATTCTCATCCTTTGCTCCTCCCAGATAGAGCTCTTCGAGCAGAGGGGGGAGGAGCTTTGCAGTCGGAGTAGGCCGTGTAACATCGCTGATTATGATTGCAATTCTTGAATTGGGAGTTACAGTCTCTGAAAGCCTCTTGCTTTTTATGGGATTTTCAAGCGCTTTTTTAATCAAAAAAGAAGGATCTTCATTTATTTCAGGTTCCGAAGGCAAAATTATGCTGGATATATTTCTTTCCGGAATATCCAGCTCAAGTGCCATGCTTCCAAAAGCGAACGGTATTGTTTTTGTATTTGCAGTCATCTGGCATTTCACTTGACCTTTTTTCTATAATTGTCTTCTTTATAACTGTCTCCTTGTTTCATTACAGGGAGCGTCCACCCACCATTGGGTATAACATGGATTTTAGCGTCAGGATTTTCGGAAAGAATCTTTTGAAGGGCTTCTTCAATACTTTTTACGGGGATAAAGAAGGCATTTCTGCTTTCTATATCCGGGAGTTTTGAGACAAGATAAAGTTTGAAATCTTTTGCGGCCCTCCCGACAGTAGCAGTTTTATGTCCCCCAAACTCAAAAAATTTTCTGAATTTTTCTACCGCCTCATCGGGAGTTTTACATTCCCTGTTCCAGCGTTCATATACCCTATCCCCTACTCCTTCAATGCATTCAGCTACAAGCACTATGGAACCTCCTTTTTTTACGGCGGGAATTGCATTTTCAAGGGATTTTGTTGCCTGGAAAAGATTGATATCCTTCGGAAAACCGCCACAAGAAACTATTACTGCATCAGCGGGTTCTACAGGCACCTTATACATGGAATCTACAATCTCTGCCCCTTTCCTGTGAGCCTCTACGAAATCCCCTGCAACTGCAGCAACTATCTCTTTTTTGCTGTCAAGCACGACATTGAGCGTAAAATCAAGGCCTGCAATCCTTGCAGCTTCCTCTATATTCTTTCTTGCCGGACTGTCTGCTTTGCCTGATAATGGGTCGCCTTCAAAGAGTTTGCTGTAAAAGCCGTGGTAAGAAAGAATCGATTTTTCCGAACTTACTCCTGGAAGGATAGATTTTCCCCCTCCTCCATATCCTGCATAATAGTGAAATTCCAGCGTTCCCGTACTTATTATAACATCAGAATCGAGTACTTCTTCAAATACCTCAACAGGCGTTCCGAAACTCGTCTCTCCGACATGCCTGCACTTTTCCCTATCATGCTGGGCGCATCTTATCTTTCCGAAGATTTCTTTCCCTACAAGCTGCCTGCACTCTTCTTCAGTTTGTAAGCGGTGAAGTCCGAGGGCAAACACGATGGTAATATTTTCGTTCTTTGCTCCTCCCAGATAAAGCTCCTCAAGCAGCGGGGGAAGAATTTTTGCAGTCGGAGTTGGTCTTGTGACATCGCTAACTATTATTGCAATCTTTGAATCAGGGTTTACAATCTCTGAAAGCCTCTTGCTTTTTATGGGATTTTCAAGGGCTATTTTGATTAGAAAAGTTCCTTCTTCCTTTGTTTCAGGTTCAGAAGGCAGGATTATACCGGATAGATTTCTTTCCGGAATTTCAAGCTCAACTGATGTGCTTCCAAAGGCGAGTGGGATTTTTTTTGTGTTTGCAGTCATGTTTATGCCGATGTTTTCATCTTGATAATGTAAAACTATGGATAAACAACTATAAAATCTAACTTAAAATCAGTTTGAGAGCAGTTCAAACTTACGCTTTAAGCCTTTAAACTAAGTATGAATTAGACTCAATGATCTATTTGATTTTTTCATTTAAATTGGTAAGTTTAAATTGGTAAGAAGATACCTTAAATGAATCTTCTTACTTCTTTACAGGTAGAGTCCATCCACCATTGGGCATAACATGGATTTTAGCTTCAGGATTTTCGGCAAGAATTTTTTCAAGCGCTTCTGCAATGCTTTTTACGGGTTTAAAGAAGGCTTTTTTACTTTCGTCTTCAGGCAGCCTTGAGACAATATAAAGTTTGAAATCTTTTGCAGCCTTTCCTACAATAGCAGCTTTATGCCCTCCGAATTCAAAGCATTCCCTGAATTTCTCTACCGCTTCACAGGGAGTTTTGCATTCGCTGTTCCAGCGCTCATATACCTGATTTCCGATTCCTTCGGCACATTCTGCAACCAGAACTATGGAACCTCCTTTTTTTACGGCAGGAATTGCATGTTCAAGGGATTTTGTTGCCTGGTACAGGTTGATATCTTTTGGATAGCCTCCACAGGATACAACAACGGCATCTGCAGGTTCTACAGGTACTTTATACATAGCGTCCACATACTCTGCCCCTTTCCTGTGAGCCTCTACGAAATCCCCTGCAACTGCAGCAACTATCTCTTTTTTGCTGTCAAGCACGACATTGAGCGTAAAATCAAGACCTGCAATCCTTGCAGCTTCCTCTATATTCTTTCTTGCAGGACTGTCTGCTCTGCCTGAAAGAGGGGAACCTTCAAAGAGTTTGGAGTAAAAACTGTGAAAAGATATTATGGCTTTCTCCGAACTCACACCCGGAAGGATAGCCTTTCCTCCTCCCCCATATCCTGCATAATAGTGAAATTCCAGTGTTCCCGTGCTTATTATAACATCAGAGTCAAGCACTTCTTCAAAGACCTCAACAGGGGTTCCGAAACTCGTCTCTCCGACATGCCTGCATTTTTCCCTATCATGCTGGATGCACCTTATTTTTTCGAAGATGTCTTTTCCGACAAGCTGCCTGCACTCTTCTTCAGTTTGTAAGCGGTGAAGCCCAAGGGCAAATACAACGGTAATATTTTCATTCTTAGCTCCGCCCAGATGAAGCTCTTCAAGCAGCGTGGGAAGGATCTTTGCAGTCGGAGTGGGCCTTGTGACATCGCTGACTATGATTGCAATCCTTGAATCCGGGTTTACAATCTCTGAAAGCCTCTTGCTTTTCATGGGATTTTCAAGGGCTTTTTTAATCAGAAAAGTTCCTTCTTCCTTTGTTTCAGGTTCAGAAGGAAGGATAACGCTGCATAGGTTTTTCTCAGGAATATTTAACTCAAAAATTCCGTTTCCACAAGCTATTGGAATCGTTTTTATATCTGCTGTCATGTTAATTCCGATGTGTTCGTATTAATTATATAAAATAGTATAGGTTAACAATACTGAAACTGTATTTCAAAAATTTGGAGAGGCAGTTCTCACCAACTCAAATTATTTTAAATGATTGTATCAAGTATCGAACTGTATTAATATTAATCTTTTGTATTGAATCTTTTTCTGAAATCTACTCTATCCTGTAATTCCCTCTTTTTTTCCAGGTCTGGTAAGAGCTAAGATGTAAATATTTCTACGCTAACTATGATGTAGGATAGTCATCTGCAAACACGCTTGATATTACGAATCTATTATAGCAAGACTATTTAACAGGACTATTTACATGAAGCAGGTGTGGAGAAACCTTTTAAGCTTCATGAAAAGGCAGGAAAAGGAAATCTTCCTGGGGGATGAAACAATGGACAAAGAAAGGATTTCTTATCACGAATCCGTTCAAGAAATGTACGATCGGATAAAAAAAGATGGTATGACAAATGTCTGGGACCGGTACGAGGCTCAGGGCCTTGGAGGAAATCCGGACAAAAGATGTATGTTCTGCATGGGAGGAGTGCGCTGTGACCTTTGTTCTAATGGCCCCTGCCGTTCGGACGCCGCAAAAGACAAAAGAGGAGTCTGTGGAATCACCGCCGATGGCATGGCAATGAGGATGATGCTGCTCAGGAATGTAATGGGAGCTTCGACTTACCATTACCACACAGATCAGACCATCAGGACTTTGAGGGAAACTGCCAGAGGCAACACCCCTTACTCTATACTTGAACCTGAAAAATTAAGGACATTTGCAGGCCGGCTGGGTCTTGAAACAGAGGGAACGGACTCAGAAGTTGCTCTTCAGCTCTGTGATTTTGTAGAAAAAGAATTTAACAGGCCTGCCTACGAGCCGAGCCGCATTGTTGAACTCCTTGCCCCTCTCGAAAGGAAAGAAAAATGGAAATCCCTGGACATATTCCCGGGCGGGATCTACGGGGAAATGATGCTTTCCACAAGTTCTTGCCTGACAAACGTGGACGGGTACTACGCAAGCCTGGCTTTAAAAGCCATGCGGCTGGGAATTGCAATGGGATACCAGAGCCAGATCGTTAACGAATATTGCCAGGATATCCTTTTTGGAATTCCAAAGCCCCACACCATGAGAGTAGATCTCGGGGTACTTGGTCCGGGATACGTAAACATACTCCCCAATGGACACGAACCTTTCCTCGGTTTTGCTATGGTTCAGCTTGCGCGAAAGCCTGAATGGCAGGAGAAAGCAAAATCTGCAGGTGCAAAAGGCCTGAGGGTTATTGCCAGCATTGAAACCGGGCAGGAAATGATCCAGAGATGGGAAGAAGACGACGTATTCTACGGCTTTACTGGCAACTGGATTTCTCAGGAAGCAGTGTTTGCAAGTGGTTCCGTGGACCTCTTTGCCGCAGATATGAACTGTTCTCTTCCTGTTGCCCCTCTCTATGCTGAAAAATACAAATTTAAACTCATGCCTGTAAGTGAGCTTGTGGCCTTTGAAGGCATAGGGGAACGCCTTAATTACAATCCTGTAGAAGCCGAAGAGCAGGCGGCTCAACTTCTGGATATGGCAATTGATAATTTCAAGAGGCGGAAAGGCTTGATTGAACCGGTCAGGAAACTTCCCATGAAAGAAGCTGTTGTGGGCTTTTCAAGCGAGAGCATCCTTGCAGCTCTTGGAGGAAGCCTTGATCCTCTCCTTGATGCCATAAAAAGCGGCGCAATAAAAGGAGTTGTTGGAATGGTCTCCTGTACAACCCTAAGGGATTACGGGCAGGACGTGCACAGCGTTGCCGTGGTAAAAGAACTCATCAAAAGGGATATCCTTGTCCTCTCCATGGGCTGCGGGAATGGGGCAATGCAGGTTGCAGGGCTCTGTACCCCAGAAGCCAGAGAGTTTGCAGGAGATGGCCTGAAAGCCGTGTGTGAAGCCCTTGGTGTTCCTCCAGTGCTCAGTTATGGGACCTGCACTGACACGGGCAGGCTTGCTGATCTCCTTGGAGCGATATCAGGGGCTCTCGGAGGAGTCCCTCTTCCAGACCTTCCGGTTGCTGCCGCAGCCCCTGAGTATATGGAGCAGAAGGCTACAATAGATGCCATCTTTGCCCTTGCCCTTGGGCTTTACACCTATGTGAACCCTGTCCCGACCGTCACAGGCGCCCCAAATCTTGTCAAACTGCTTACAGAAGACTGCCGGGAAGTTACAGGGGGGATCCTGAATGTGGAAAAAGATGCCGTAAAAGCAGTTGACGGGATAGAACAGCATATCATGGAGAAGAGAAAGAAACTTGGAATTTGAAAAGCGGATAATCAAAGCGGATAATCAAAGCGGATAATCAAAGCGGATAATCAAA
>CAZLNG010000085.1:13026-14434 GCA_964560735.1 uncultured Methanosarcinales archaeon
AAAGCGGATAATCAAAGCGGATAATCAAAGCGGATAATCAAAGCGGATAATCAAAATTGAGTTTTAAAAATAAGGAGTCTAAAAGAGGAGATCAGAAAAATCCTGATTTCTTCACTTTTTTATTTCTCTTTTCCATATAACGAAGGGAAACAGGGTCTGAGGACTCAGATTTCTATGGATTCTCCTGGCTCCATAATAATAACTTTCGTATCGATTTTTGCTTCAACGGCTCTTTTGAACTCTTCGGGGTCCTGTGCTATGACGTCAAAAGTGTTGTAATGCATGGGCACAACAATCTCAGGCCGGATGAGTTCTACGGCTTTTACGGCTTCTTTTATTCCCATGGTGAACCTGTCTCCTATGGGCAGGAGAGCCAGTTCAGGTTCATATAGTTCGCCAATAAGCTGCATATCCCCAAAAATACCTGTATCCCCTGCATGATAAATGGAATGCCCTCCAATCTTTATTATGAAGCCTGCCGGGGAACCGCCATCGAAATTGAATCCAGAGGCATCGATTGAAGAGGAATGCCGGGCATCTGTCATGGTGAAGGTGATTTCCTCCACAGTCATAGTCCCGCCCTTGTTCATGCCTTCTGCAAAGACGCCTTTTGACTTGATGTAGTTTGCAACTTCATGAATGGAAATAATTCGGCATCCAGTCTTCTTTCCTATTTCTATCGTATCTCCCAGATGGTCACGGTGTCCGTGAGTTACAGCTATGACATCAGGGTTCAGCTCTTCAGGGCTGCATGGAGCTGTTGGATTTCCCGAAATAAAAGGGTCGATCAAAATTTTCTTTCCGGCTTCGAATAAAAAAGCAGCATGTCCGAGCCAGGTAATTTTTATGTCAGCCATCTCTTTGCCTCATAGTTATTCTGTTTTTGCCAGAACGTAGTGATCAGTAATTTAATTTTCTATAACAATCGGCGGAAAATTATTAATTTTCATCTTTAGGTTTAAAGTTCGACTCCATAATTAATTGAAAGTGGCATAAAATCATATAAAAAGAACGAGTCGTATTAAGAGCTGTATTAATGTGCATCCTCTATTAAGTCAAACTGAGAATGAATAATCGAATTGGAAATTAAGAATAGAACTGAACATTAAGAAATGGACTGAAAATGAAAATAGGCCTGGTAATTCACGGTCCCGAAGTGATAGATTCGGGAGAGGCTAAAAGAGTTTTTGAAAAGCTTTCCTGCCTGGGCATAGTAGAAGCAAGGCTTGGAGGGACTATGGGAAGGATGGCCGTCCTTGATGCCGGACTTGAAAATGTTATAGACACAGGTTTACATCTGAAGCCGAGTGCCTGCATTGAATCCTTTTTTGAGGTTTCAGACCTTGTATTCCTCCTGAACAGGGGGAAAACAGTTGAAACCGGAAGGATCTTCGGAGAAATGGTTGCT
>CAZLNG010000085.1:14534-17134 GCA_964560735.1 uncultured Methanosarcinales archaeon
GAAGGGGGAGAAATAAAGGAGCACGGACTCGAAAAGCTTCATAATTATGAAAAAAGAGACCCTGTTGACCTTGCAAAAGCCTGGGTAAAGAGCGGAAACCTGAGAAGAAGTAATTTTTGTGCTCTACAAGCAAAAAAAGGAAGTTTCAGTGCCTTATATCCGGATCTCCCTCCGGGGCCAGGAACAGGAAAAGTCGTACTTATAGACCATGCTGCGGAATATACTTTTGAACTGGCCGCGGGGGCTGAACTCGCAGTTACAGTTGGGGACGATACAACAGCCATAGCAGGTGACATTCTCTCAAGGCTTGGGATTCCCATTATAGGGATAACCGACGGGGACTGCGACAGTCTCGCATGTCAGACAGCTATCTTCCCGGGTTCTGTCGTGCTCAGGCTGGCAGCCGGAAACGATGACATTATGGGGAAAAAAGTGAAACATGAACTCTTCGGAGGAGCAAATTACACTTCTCTGGATGAGATCAGCTCTTTTAAAGAAGCTGTGATGAAACTTGCAGAGCCCTTAATTGAATCTATTTTCGAATACTGATGGATATACCTATCAAAACGCTCCAAATCTGGGAATTAAAAGCTGAAAGAATGAAATGGATTATTTAGTTCTGCCTTTCCTCATTGTTGGACTTATTTACCTCGCAATCCAAAAATAATCTTTCAAAATAATCTCTCAAAAATAATCTCTCATTTCTCGAAAAAGAAGAAAACGTTTAATACATTAGAATATAAATTACAAAGTTAGCCGGGAAATGGGGGTCAATTTTTGGATGGGATGTCAAGACTTCAGGATGCTGTGAGCAGCCTCAAGAAGGGCCGTTTTTTTGGACAGAACAGGGAAGAAGAGGAAGAGAAAGCCTGTTCTTACAGGATAAAGCAAACTAAAAACCGGAAAACTATTGCTATTAACTGCAGGGAATGTGATTTCGGGTCTTCGCTTAACGATACCCACTGCAGACAGAATATATTCGGAATTCTTAGAAAGGAAATTCACGCTGACTGCCTGGTACTTTCGAGGTTGTATGAGCGGGATTATGAAGGAGAAGCTCTGGTTTTACTTTATACCCTTGCAGACTTTAATGGAATTATCACATCATACAGGATCACGGAAATGGTCTCCGAGGACTGTTCCAGGCCAGAGAAAGAGGATTGCGAATCTGAAAGAAAAGAAATAATCGCTTCCTTTGTTGAAACCGTAGAAACTGATCCTTTAAAGACCCGAAGTGAAATAAGAAGGTTTATTCATGGGGAAATGTTAAAAAAAGTTCCAGATGATTCCCCTGAATGTGCTGTATGTTCCTCATGTTTTTTTTATAATCTTCAAGAAATCGAAAAAAAATTATCTTCTTTTCCCGACGTTCCTGCTATTAAAAGAGCAGAAATTCAATATTCTTCCCCCAAAATGATAAAAGAACCTGAAAAAAGAAACTGGGGAATGTTATGGATAAAAATAAGAGCTCTAATAAAAGGGAAAGTGTCAGGGAATCTGATTAAGGGAAAAATAACAGGGAATCTGATAAAGGACACTTCAGGAGAGGTAACCCTTGCAGAGACCTATGAATATATTCCATTTTGTGCAAAGAATAAATGCAGGCGAGAAAATGAAGGAAAAAGCAAAAGTTTTACAGACGGGATTTTCGACTATGAAAGTGGGATCAAACCTCACGTGAGGCCTCCTTTTTCCAGCTCCCGCATTTATGCCGAAGCCCCCGGAAATACTGAGTTTCTTGAATGTTACGATATAAGCGGCAGGGAAGGGAGAAAACTTGAAGTTTCTATTTATCGCTATACTGACAGACCGGAAAAACTTTACATGATAAGGCCTCCGGAATACAACCTGAAACAGGAAGAACTCAGGCTGCTTGAGAAAGTCCGGAGAAGGATGATCCGGCACAGGCCAAAAGACCTCGCTTTTACGGATCCAATAGACGCCAGAGATTATTTCAGGCGCATGGCAAAAGAGCTTCTCGAAAATGAACTATTAGAAAGTGGGGAGACCTGCAGCCCTGAAGAACTCGAAAGTTATGCTGACCTCCTTGCAAGGTACACAAATGGGCTGGGGATTGTAGAAGACCTGCTTTCAGATGCCAGAATTACCGATGTATATATTAACGCTCCTGCCGACACAAATCCTGTTCATGTTGTTATGGATGGGGAGGAATGTGCAAGCAACGTTTTTCTCTCGCAGGATGACCTGGATGCCCTTGTGTCAAGGTTCAGGACAATCAGCGGCAGGCCTTTCGGAGAAGCAGTCCCTGTGCTTGAACTCAACCTTGAAGCTTTCGGGGTAAGAGTCTCTGTAATCGGAGATCCACTGAGTGCAAGCGGGCTTGCCTACGCTTTTCGCAAACATTCTCTTTCTCCCTGGACTTTGCCCAAATTGATAAACACACGTTCGATCTCTCCATTCGGAGCCGGACTTTTAAGTTTCCTTATGGATGGGCAGGCTTCAGTTCTCGTTGCAGGAGAAGTCGGAGCTGGAAAAACGTCACTGCTTTCTGCCATGCTCCTCGAAATTCCCCAGAAATACAGGATCTTGACAATAGAAGATACTAACGAGATCCCTATTGAAAAGCTCCAGAGCCTTGG
>CAZLNG010000086.1:0-17023 GCA_964560735.1 uncultured Methanosarcinales archaeon
TCCCTCCAGGCTTTTGTATCAAGGATAGGCATTTCTTTTCCCGGATATTTGCAGTCATATAGTTAATTCCTCAGATACCATTTTGTAGATTGCTTGGTGAAGGACAAATCTTTTGAAATGTGATGATATTAAGAGGAATCAATGCGTTAATATATAATTATCTTTTATGGTAATTGCCCCAATTTAGAGATTCAACCAGAAAAGAGTAAACCCCGAGTATAATTAAAAAATTATTAGAGGGCTAGGTCTGGAGGGAGAGATGTGGAGACTCCCGCCAGAGAATTATTTTTTTTCTTTTGTAAGTGCGCACTCGGGTTTTGCGCATATGATAATTTATTTGAAACTATTTAAAATTTATTATAATGATGGGTATGAGAGGTAGGAGGAGCTACGACACTCCTCCTGTGTGTGTCTGAACGGGGAAACAAAAATGGAGGTTAAATCTTCCAATGTCTCCAATATAATATATGATATTTTATATATTAAGCTTTAATTAAAAGAAGTCAAAATTCAGGAACGGTTAAGATGTTCGCGAGTCTTGTGCACTAACCTGATTCGAGTGTTTGACTGAAAAAAGATGGGTTGAAATGGGGAGATTATTAGCAGTTGATAAAGTTGAGGGTTGGTTTTTTGAAGGGTTTTAGATGTGAGGTATGAGTAGGGGTATGCCTGCTAGGATGGCATTCAAATAAGCTAAATTGCTATATGATTTCTTTCTTTTCATATAGCTATACTCAGCGTCGGGTTTAACTTTATCGTCAAAAAACCTGGTGATTTAAACTCCTAAATGAAAGCAACAATGACAATCTTGCTTATTTATATATATTTCTATTTGAATTTTTTAGATCTTTTTATCTGTTATAGATAAAATATTGCTTCATGTCTATTTTTAACTTTCCAGATGAGAATGAGTTGGAGATCTAGATGCAAAAAGGGATCGCTGAGTTGGAAAAAACAAATCAAGCTTTACTCAATGAGATTCTCGCGCATAAGCAAGAGGAGCATAGAATAAATAGACACAATAGTATTTTGGAAGGGATCAACCGGATATTCGACAGTCTAGTTAAGGCCGAAAAAGAAGAAAATCTGGGAATTACTTGTTTGTCTGTAGCTCTGGAAATAACCAGTAGCCAGATTGGTTTCATGGGTCTGATAGGCGATGATGGATTATTACATAACCTCGCAATCAATGACATAGGATGTGAACAATGGCTGATGCTCAAAAAAACAGAACATCGACGCCTTGCAGATGATTCTTTTCCTCAAAGATTATATAATCACTTGATTAACAGTAAAAAAAGTTTTATTACTAATGATCTGTCATCTCATCCCTGCAATGTCTGTTTACCCGACGGCTATCTGCAATTGACATCATTTCTCGGCGTGCCTCTTGTCTATGACGGAAAAATGATCGGTATGCTTGGGGTAGCAAACCGCGAAAATGGTTATAGCTGCGAGCAGCAGGAATATCTCGAAGCGATTGCATCTGCAGTCATGCAGGCATTGCAGAAAAAGAGAGGGGAAAAAGAGAAACAGAAGGCTCAGGAGGCATTGCGAGAGGGGGAGGAAAAATACAAAGCATTATTTGAGAACAGTCTTGATGCCATTCTTTTCGCATTTCCCGAAGGTACTATCTATGCAGCAAATCCAGCAGCCTGCCAGATGTTTGGAATGACAGAGGAAGAAATTATTCGCTCTGGAAGGAGTGGAATTATAGATATCTCTGATCCAAGACTCAAGCCTGCCCTTGAAGAAAGAGCAAGGACTGGCAGCTTCAAAGGAGAATTTAATTACAGGCGGAAAGATGGGACTATTTTCCCAGGTGATATGTCGAGTACGATCTTCAAAGATAAAAGTGGAATTTTAAGAACTGTTATTATTATCAGAGATATAACCAAGCGCAAGCAAGTTGAAGAAGCGCTAAAGCATAGTGAAAAGCAGTACCGGACTCTCGGTGATACGATCCCCTATGGTGTCTGGCTGACCGATGCCGCTGGCTATTGTACCTACGTAAGTAATTCATTCATTGAACTGGTAGGCATGTCAATGGAGCAGGTTCAAAAGTTTGGCTGGTTGCATTTACTCCCGCCTGAAGATGTGCAGCCAACAAAAGACCATTGGCTCCATTGTATTCAGACCGGGGAAGACTTTGAACGAGAGCACCGTTTCAAGGCAAAAAATGGCAGCTACCGAAATGTGTTGGCTCTAGGCAGACCTATCAAGAACGAAGAGGGAAAAATAACCGAATGGGTAGGCTTTAATCTTGATATTACAGAGAGAAAACAAATAGAAGATGACCTTAAAAGAGCACGTGACAGCTTGGAAGAAAAAGTCAAAGAACGAACAGTCGAACTAGACAAATCTTATAAATCTTTGAAAGAAAGTGAAGAAAGACTAGCTGAAGCTCAAAGAATAGCTCATATTGGAAGCTGGGAAAGGGACTTTGCAAGTAATGAATTTCATTGGTCTGATGAAATGTATCGGATGTTTGGTCTTAAGCCTCAAGAGTTAAAAGTACATTACGATACCTTCTTAAATTTCGTGCATCCAGATGATCGACACTGTATAGACAACGCCGTCAAAGAGGCACTAGACAGAAGGCCTCTTGACGTTAATTTCAGGATAATTCTAGCTAATGGAGAAGAGCGCATAGTCCATGCGAAAGGTGAAGTTGTTTTCGATGAGAAAAACAATCCTGTTAGCATTAGAGGGGCAACAAAAGATATAACGGAGCATAAGAAAGCTGAAGAAGCTCTTAAAAACCTTGAAATTATGCGTAAAAAGGAAATTCATCACAGGATTAAAAATAACCTTCAAGTTATCTCTTCCCTTCTTGACCTTCAGGCTGGAAAGTTCAAGGACAGAGGATGTATTAATGACTCAGAAGTCCTTGAAGCCTTTAAGGAGAGCCAGAACAGGGTAGTATCAATTGCACTTATTCATGAGGAATTGCATGAGAGTGGAAGGAAAGATGCACTTAATTTCTCTATATACCTTAAGAGACTTGTTGAGAGTCTTTTCCAGAGTTATAGTCTTGGAGATTCAAACATTAGCTTAAGTATGAGTCTTAAGAAAAATATCTTCTTTGGTATGGACACTGCAGTCCCACTAGGAATGATTGTCAATGAACTTGTCTCCAATTCTCTCAAGCATGCATTTCCAGATAGGGATGAAGGGGAAATCGATATTAAACTCTTTGAAAATGAGTTGAGCTACAATAAAGGGGAGCTTTCCGAAAAAGTTACTAGATATACTCTGATTGCCTCAGATAACGGAGTTTGCATTCCCGAGAATATTGATTTTGAAAATCCAGATACTCTTGGTCTGCAACTAGTAAACATTCTAGTAGATCAGTTAGACGGGAAAATCAAGCTAAAAAGAGATAAAGGTACTCAATTTATTGTCCGGTTTAGCAATATAGAAAAATGAACAATTAAATGTTTTGCTTTCTCTCTTATCTACTCTTTTTTGAAGACTCTACAGAACCTCCTATTTTTGATAATAGAATGCTCTTCATTGAAACTGAAAAAGGACTGTGCAGTCTCCAGTTACTATAAGTAATTACTTATCATATTATTTTTATAAATATTCAATTATAAATAAACTTATGAGGTAAATTGGGTAGGTCATGGGAGTTCTGAGGTCATACTTTCAAGGAGTAAACCATTAGATACGATAATCTCTGAGTCGAGTATAACAAAAATATGGGGAGAAAACAAATGCAAGCCAGTTATGTTGAAGTTCGGAGTATACTTAAATTTGTACTTTCCTCTAACAAAGGAGGAGCTTATTCAGAAAGCTATGAAGCATGGAGCTAATCATACAATAATGGAAGACCTTAAAAGTATTCCAGAAAAAGATACACATGCGTTAACGATATCGTCAAGGCTTTTCAATTTTAGGTTGGCAGAATAAGTATATGTTGCTTAATCTGTTACCTGTACTTAGTTTCACATCACTAACCACCACGCACATATATTTAAAAGTCACGTACAAAGGCAAGGGATATAGCTTGCAGTCAGGTGGCTATATATCCCTGACGGCTTCATAACGTAATTAAAACGAGAAAGATGAATAATTTAAGCCTTTGACTTTTGCTTCTTTAGGGCTTTTCGAAAATATTATTCTAGATGCCTCAGATCTGGGACATTGAGAGGTTTCTAGGATAATTGTGGCAGATAGTGCAGTATATCTATCACAAAGGTGCATACCCTGGAAGCTAATCTAAAATGCCAAGGTTAGTGCTTGGATAAGGAGAGGTATTAAGGATTTCAAGCGCTGTTGTAGAGTGTGCAATGTAACCTCTTCACTACTTAGAGATCATTCACTTTAACAAACTCACTAGAATTATGTTAAATAGAGCACTCGGTAGAATACAAAAATATATCCCATGATTGCTTTGAAATTTTTCACATTAAATTATTTTTTGCTTAGAAAAAATTTTTGATACAAATAATTTAAAATATTTTATTTTTTATTATATTATGGAGTTAGGAAGTAGTACTGTGGGTATTCTTTACCACAATAAAAACAATCTAGGGGCGCTAATCCACCTACTACAAATATACCGGTAACTACCTAGTAGATGATTGTTGGGAAACCAGTATATAGCGCCTCTGACCCCTTATGTTTTTGTACCTTCTAATATTAGATATTTTCATTAATCTCTAGATCTTAGTTGATGAAGGCAAATGTCAGTGACATTTACTCTAAGAAAAGAGGGTGGTTAAACATGAAAAAAAAAGTAATAGAAAAAACTCAAATTTTTCGTGGCCCGATATTTGAGATTTGGGAATTTATGACTGAAGAGCAGAAAAACCTCATATTATTTTCTGGTTTCTTCCAATCTTACTTTGATTCAGGAGAATAATAAAGTTACATTCATACAATTGTTTATCATATTTAACTATTTGAGAAATTTAATTATTATTTTTATTTTTATGAGATAGCTACTGACAAGGAATATTACTGGGAACTTCCGTTAAAAATAATGTCGTTGTTACTAAAAATTGAATTAATTAAATAGTGAATTATAAATGCATACATCGTCTATCAACTGTTGCCTTTTAAATAAATGGGGAATAAATCTAATTGATTTGATAGGACTTGCAGTGATACTTTTAATATTCGTGATTGCTTATGTACTGGGTGCACAGGGAATTGCAAGTTTTTCCATGGAAATTGTAAAGTGGCTCATCATAATCTTTCTGATAATTGTTGTTATATTATTTCTATATGGGCGCATTTGACAGTAAAACTTTCTCATTTAAAATGCCCTTCATTTTTGTTATTTTTCGGCTAATTTGTCGTATTACAGTTTTTCTAGAGTACGGTGTACATTTTTTGATATTTCGTATCTCTCATTATATCAGTCTTCAAAAACCTTCATAATAAATTAAATGGTTAACTTTTTAATAGCTTTGAAATTTTTTGCATCAAAATATCTTTTGCTTTAAAACAATTTTTGGCATAAATAATTTAAAATAATTTATGTTTTTATTATATTCTGGAGTTAGGAAGTCAAGCTAGGAAGTGTAGTTGGATGTGAAATTAGATTGACTAGCACACCGCGTAAGAGAACAACACACAAGAGAACAGCCTGGAGGTCGCTAATAATTCCTGGAATCAATACGGGTTGGGAAGCATAAATCGAGGAGACTATCGGAGAATAAGTGAATATAGCGCCTCCATGCCCTTCTTACATTACGTTTTTATTATTTTTTATGCTTGCCTTCCGTTTTAAATATCTAAACTTTAGACTCATATTATAATATATTATCAATTAATATTAATCTCTATTTCCTCGTTAATGAGTGATAACTTCAGTTTAAATTTAGAAATCTTTTATTTAAAAAATAAGAAATATAACCTTTTATAAATAACTTTGAGATTAGCCACTATTAAAGATTACTCTGCTGTTTAATGGTAAAAATATCTAAGGTTGCATCTTATTATAAGGAAACCCTATTTTCTAAAGAACATGCAGTTAAAAGTATCATCATCGAAATAAATACTTCCTCGTGGGAGAATGTGTATAATGAAAGAAAAGCCGAGAAAGTCTGGTATCGACACTATTGGAAATATACCCTGGGGAACACACTTCTGCCAATTCTACCAGACAAAAGAAGATTTAATGGACGTACTGGTTCCTTATTTAAAAGCAGGACTGGAAAACAACGAATTCTGCATGTGGATTACTTCACAGCCTTTGGATGTTGGAGAGGCAAAGGAAGCACTGAGAAAGCTTCTTCCTGATCTTGATCTTTATCTTAATAAAGGACAAATTGAAATTATTCCCTACACTTACTGGTATCTAAAAGAGGGTATTTTCGATTCTGATAGGGTGTTGGATGGATGGGTTGAAAAGCTCAATCAAGCCCTTGACAATGGATATGAAGGTTTGAGGTTGACAGGAAATACTTTTTGGCTGGAAAAGGAAGATTGGAATGATTTTGTTGATTATGAGAAAAAAATAGATAGAATTCTCGGAAACTATAAGATGATAGCTCTTTGCACCTATTGTCTTGACAGGTGCAGCGCAACCGAAATTATCGATGTAGTCGCTAACCATCAATTTGCTTTGATTAAAAGAGATAAAAAATGGGAGCAGATAGAAAGCTCCAAACGCAAAGAAGCAGAAGAAACAGCTATACTAGCCAAGAAGAATTGGGAATATACCTTTGACTCCGTACCGGACCTGATAGCTATACTTGATGGGGAATATCGAGTTGTCCGTGCAAACAGATCTATGGCGGCAAGGCTGGGAGTTACACCGGAAGAATGCGTAGGCTTGACCTGTTATCATGCAGTTCATGGGACGGAAGAGCCTCCATCTTTTTGTCCACATAAACAATTGCTTACGGATGGGCTTGAACACACTACAGAAATCCATGAGAACAGTCTGGGTGGCGATTTCATATTAAGTGTCTCTCCACTTCATGATCCAGCAGGAAAGATCACTGGATGTGTTCATGTTGCCAGGGATATTACCGAGCTCAAAAAAACAGAGAGGGAGCTGCAACATGCTTACAAGGAATTGCAGGCACAGGCTGAAGAATTACAGGAAACAAACAAAGTTTTGAGCAAGAGCGAAAAGCGGTTCGAGCTTTTGAGCGAGGCAAATGCCCTCCTTCTATCGAGTAAAGATCCCGAGTCCATGATCCAGATCATCGCAGAGAAGGTTATGCGTTATCTAAATTGTGACGTGTTTTTCAACTATATTTTCGATGAGGTTCCGGATAGACTCCATCTCAATGCCTACGGCGGGATAAGTGCGGAAGTAGCTAAAGAAATTGAATGGCTGAATGAAGGAGAAGCTATCTGTGGCTGTGTTGCCCTTAATGGTTGCCGTATCATTTCCGAGGATGTGCAGCATAACGGAGACACGAGGGCTGACCTTGTAAGGTTAATGGGGATTCAGGCATATTCCTGTCAGCCACTTCATATTGGGGAGAAAACAATAGGCACAATCTCCTTTGGCACGCGGACAAAGAAAAGCTTTACTGAAGATGAGCTTGCTCTCATGAGCACCGTAGCTGATCAGGTATCGGTTGCTGTTGAGAGGGCGAGGGCTGAGGAAAAGTTACGTGAGGCTTACGAGAATCTCCAAGTACAATCTGAGGAATTGCAGGCTCAGTCAGAGGAGATACAAAGGCAATCTGAGAACTTGCAGGCTCAGTCCAAGGAACTTATAATAGCAAATGATTTACTCCGCGAGAGTGAGGAAAAGTATCGGAATATCATAGAGACAGCTAATGAGGGTATATGGATAGTTGACCCTAAAGTCAAAACTACCTACGTTAATAAAAAAATGGCGGATATGCTAGGATACAGTCAGGAAGAAATCATTGGTAAATCTGGAGGAGATTTCACAGATGAGGAAGGTAAGGAAATTTCCAAATTAAATATGGAAAAGAGGAAGCAGGGAATCAATGAGAGCCATGAATTTAAATTAATATGTAAAGACGGTTCACCTTTGTGGACATTAATAAGTGCTAAATCTCTCTTTGATAAAAGTGGTGAGTTTATAGGCTCTTTGAGCATGTTAACTGATATAACCAAGCGAAAAGAAGCAGAAGAAGTATTGATTCGAAGAGAAAATGAATTTCGCACACTGGCAGAAAATTCTCCTGATGTGATTGCACGCTTTGATAGACAAAACCGCCATATATATGTTAATCCTGCTGCTGTAGAACCTTATGGCCATTCACAGGAAGAAATCATTGGTAAAACTCACAGCGAGTTAGGAATGGATCCTGAAAAGGTGAGATTTTGGGAAGAGCACCATAAAAATGTCTTTAATACAGGCAAATCTGAAACAATGGAATTCAAGTATATTTCGCTTCAGGGGAAAGAATACTATTTTAATACACGAATAGTACCTGAATTCATTGACGGAGAAGTGACCTCTGTTCTTGCAATTTCCCGCGATATTACAGATATAAAAGAAGCAGAAGCCAGGTTAAAAGAAGCGCTTGAAGGTTTAGAAGAAAAGGTCAAAGAACGTACAGGTGAACTTGAGATAGCTTATAAATTTTTGAAAGAAAGCGAAAAAGGTCTTTCTGAAGCTCAAAAAATGGCTCACCTTGGAAACTGGGATTGGAATATTGTAACTAATAGTTTATACTGGTCTGATGAAATTTATCGTATTTTCGGACGTAAGCCTCAGGAATTTGGCGCAACTTATGATGCATTTTTACGCTATGTGCATCCAAATGATCGAGATTATGTGAATAACGCTGTCACAGAAGCCTTAAGTGGGAAACCCTATAGTATAGATCACAGGATTGTTTTAGCTAGTGGAAAAGAACGCATAGTCCATGAACAGGGCGAAGTTACTTTTGATGAGAATGATACACCTGTTCGAATGAGAGGAACAGTTCAGGATATTACTGAACGTAAAAAAGCAGAAGAAATGCTGAAAGAGAGTGAGAGTAAACTGAAAGCTCTCTTTGAGCTTCTGCCTGTTGGGGTTTCCATTACCGATAGAGAAAGAAATATTCTGGATGTGAATCTTGCCCTGGAAGAAATTATGGATCTATCGAGATCAGATTTACTCAAAGGAACACAGTTAAACCGGAAATATATCAGATCAGATGGTACAGAAATATCTACTGAGGAGTTCCCCAGTGTAAGGGCTTTAAAAGAGAAAGGTTCTATTCAAACCTCAGAGATAGGGATAATCAAGGAGGATGGCAGCACCATCTGGACGGATGTTAGTGCAGCTGCTCTACCTTTTTACAATGAGCAAGTAGTCATTATAACAAGGGACGTCACAGATCGTAAAAAAGCTGAAAAGGCACTCGAGTTAGCTAATGCATATAACCGCAGTTTGATTGAAGCCAGTCTGGATCCCCTGGTTACCATTGGTTCTGATGGTAAAATCAATGATGTAAACAACTCTACGGAGCTTGTTACCGGTTATTCTCGGGATAAGCTAATTGGCACTGATTTTTCTAATTATTTCACTGAACCTGAGAAAGCCAGAGAAGGGTATCAACAGGTTTTCCAGAAAGGACTGGTGCGAAACTATCCACTGGAAATTCGACATAAAGATGGACACACGACTCCTGTTCTGTATAACGCTTCTGTTTATAGAGATGAGAATGGAAAGGTTATTGGAGTCTTTGCTGCTGCACGTGATATTACTGAACGCAGAAAGGCAGAAGAAAAAATTCGGACACTTGCAAATGCTGTAGAATCATCGGAAGATGCTATTCTAACTGTTTCCCTTGATGGGATTATCACAAGCTGGAACAGGGGAGCAGAGCAAATTTACGGTTATTCTGCTGAAGAAATAATGGGAAAAGACATATCAATACTTGAACCGAACAATATAAAAGGTGAAATAAAAAGGTTAATAGGAAGAATTAAGCAGGGAAAGGGGAGCCGTCACTACGAAACTTTGCGGTTAAAAAAAGACTGTACTATAATAAATATGTCTATAACTCTTTCTCCTGTATTTGACGTTTCTGGAAAGCTTGCATCTTTCTCAGCTATTGCCAGAGATATTACTGAACGCAGGAAAGCAGAAGAAGCTCTGAGACTATCAAGTATTTATAACCGCAGTCTGATTGAAGCCAGTCTGGATCCTCTTGTTACCATCGGCCCTGATGGTAAGATTACTGATGTAAACGAGGCTACAGAACTGGTTACTGGTTATTCACGGAATGTGCTTATTGGTACCGATTTTTCAAATTATTTTACTCGACCTGAAGAAGCCAGGAAAGGTTATCAACAGGTGTTTAGAGAAGGTTCAGTGCTGGACTATGCACTTGAAATCCAGCACAGAAACGGGAAACTAACTCCTGTTTTGTATAATGCTTCGATTTACAAAAATGAATCTGGCGGTGTAATTGGGATTTTTGCTGCGGCGCGCGATATTACTGAGCAGAAAAAGGCAGAAAGAATGTTAGAAATGAAATTAGAAGAACTGGCTCGCTCAAATGCAGAATTAGAACAATTTGCTTATGTAGCATCTCATGACTTACAAGAACCCTTAAGAATGATAGCAAGTTATTTGCAGCTCTTACAAAGGAAATATCAGGGAAAAATTGACGATAAAGCTGATAAGTATATACATTTTGCTGTGGACGGAGCATCCCGCATGCAAAACCTGATAAACGATCTCTTGGAATTTTCGCGTGTAACTACCAGAGCAAGAGATTTTGAATCTGTTGATTGTGACTTTGTTTTAAATCAAGTGTTATCTAACTTAGAAGTACCTATAAAGGAAAATGAAGTTGCCATTTCTTATGACCCTTTGCCTGAGATAACGGCTGATAATGTCCAGTTAGCTCAAGTATTTCAGAATTTGATCAGTAATGCGATAAAATTCCGTAGTGAAGAGGCGCCGAGAATTCATATCTCTGTAAAAAAAGAAACTGATCAATGGCTGTTTTCAGTGCAGGATAATGGTATTGGAATTGATCCAAAATATTCAGAAAAAATATTTGAAGTATTTAAAAGATTGCATAGAAAAGAAGAGTATCCAGGGACAGGAATAGGGCTTTCTATTTGTAAAAAAATAGTAGAGAGACATCGAGGGCATATCTGGGTAGAATCTGAACTAGGTAAAGGATCAACTTTTCGTTTCACTTTACCAAACGACTCTAAAACAAAAATGTAAACTTGACTTCCTAGTAAGGTATGATTTGGGAGAATGATCTAAACTTGAGGGACTTTTCCAAAAAATAAGACATTCAAATTTTAATTATACATTACGAGTTAAGAAGGTTTTGAAAAATGAAAACAAATTCAGTAGCTAGACCTATAGAGATTCTTTTAGTAGAGGATAGTGAAGGAGATATTGGGTTGATTGAAGAAGTTTTCGAAGATGCAAAAATTCGGAATATTCTTCATATTGTAGAGGATGGAGAGAAGGCAATACTCTTTTTGCGCGGTAAAGGACAGTTTTTAGATTCTCCACGCCCTGACATAATTCTCCTCGACTTGAATTTGCCGAAAAAAGATGGACGGGAAGTACTTAAAGAAATAAAAGAAGACAAGGACTTAAAAAATATACCAATAGTGGTCTTAACAACTTCCAAAGCTGAAGAAGACATACTTAAATCTTATAATCTTCACGCCAATGCTTTTATCACCAAACCTGTGGATTTTGATCAATTTATAAAAGTAATTAGATCCATAGAAGATTTTTGGCTTGAAGTTGTGAAGTTACCTCAGAAATAAAGTGAATAGAACCCGGATAAGAGGTTTATACATGGCTAAAAAAGTTGAAATCTTGCTTTTCGAGGATAACCCCGGGGATGTAAATTTAATTGAAGAAATGCTTGAAGAATTTACAGATTTCCCATATGAAATAATAAATGTCGAAACCCTTAATGAAGGTTTAAATATTCTTAAAGAACGTCCTTTTAATGTGATACTGTTAGATCTGAGGTTGCCAGATAGTGACGGTATAGATACTTTTACTGGAGTTTATTCCATAAATTCAAGGATACCAATAATAATCTTAACTGGAATGAATGATGAAAAAATCGGAGTTGACGCCGTAAAGAAAGGTGCTCAAGATTATCTGGTTAAGGGACAGGTAGATGGCAGATTATTAACCCGTTCTATCCGGTATTCTATTGAGCGTAAGAAAGCCGAGGATAAAATTAGAAACTTGGCAAATATAGTAGAGTCATCAAACGATGCTATAATAACTGAGTCTCTTGATGGCATAATTACCAGCTGGAACAAAGGAGCAGAGCAAATTTACGGTTATTCGGCTACGGAGATTATTGGAGAGCATATATCTATCTTGGCACCACCTCATTTAAATGAAGAGGCTAAAAATTTGGTAGAATTCGTCATACAAGGTGGAAAAATTCACCATTATGAGACTACAAGGTCAAGAAAGGACGGAATAACAATACATGTTTCTATAACTCTCTCTCCAGTTTTTGATGCCACTGACAAGCTGACAGCGATCTCAATTATTGCTAGGGATATAACTAAAAGGAAAAAAGTAGAAGAAGAACTTCAAAAAAGTGAAGAAATACGTAAAAAAGAAATTCACCACAGGATTAAAAATAACTTGCAGGTAGTCTCATCACTTCTTGATCTTCAGGCAGAAAAATTTGCTTGCTATGAGAGCTGCAAAACTTCGGAAGTTCTCAAAGCCTTTAAAGATAGCCAGAACCGGGTTATTTCTATGGCCTTGATCCATGAAGAATTATATGAATCTAGAGATGTCAATACTCTTAATTTTGCGGCATACCTAAAGAAACTGACAAAAGAACTCTTCAGATGTTACAGTATAGAAGATTCAGAAACACATATGGTTTTGGAGATAGAAGAAAAAATCTTCCTTGAAATGGATACAGTTGTTCCATTAGGGATAATTGTTAATGAATTAGTCTCGAACTCTCTAAAACATGCATTTCCAGAAAGGGATAGAGGGATGATTCGAATAAAGCTTTGTAGGGAAGAAAATGAGAAATGTAGGGAAGACGTAGGAAACAATAATGAAATGATAAAAGATATCAGCTTTATTCTGATAATTTCAGATAACGGAATAGGTATCCCTAAAGATTTAAATTTGGAGAGTCCTGATACACTTGGCATGCAACTGGTAACTACCCTTGTTGATCAGTTAGAAGGCGAACTTGAACTGAATAGAGGCAATGGAACGGAATTCACTCTAAAGTTTACAGCAGTGTAAGATGGAAACTTCTATCTTGGTTTCCACGTTTTATCCGATTTCTCGTAGAAGGTTGATATTTATCTACGGTTTTTCTGAATCATTTGATAGCTATCGCTTTCTATGCGTATCTCATTTAGCTTTTCTATTTAATTCTCCTGAGTGTGTAGCTTGCCCTTCAACAGTCAAGACCTTCATACCTAGTGTCCTAGATGCCTATACTTGCCAACGTAATATCCCTAACCTTTATATAGCTTCTTAGTATATTGCATGTTTCTATCAATATATATATTCAGGGATGAAAATATCAAAAATAACTCTACTCAGTTCCCTTCACACCAAAGTGCAAAATCTCACTTAAATTGGGGCTTCTGCGCCACATTAAACTGGCTGTAATAGATCATTTGTTTCGCGCAGAATGTATTTTTAAGCGGTTGAACCAAGAAGGCAGTAGCGTTAAACTTTCAACTGTCTAAGTTGTTGTTACTATCATATGTTCTTTGTTCCTTATTTTGCATATCAAATTTGTAAGTTCTATGATTATGGAAAAGTACTCTTTTAATGTCAGATATAAGTAAGTGATAATGGTTATTAATAAAAGATATTTATGGCTTTTCTCCATCTCAAAATCGAAAAAAACATAAGTAATGGCTAACAATTAATCTTAATTCCCAAAAATTTGCCCATTTTATTATAAAGATGGCTATTCATTTTGTCATTCCGGGACTAAGTAATCACGAAATTTTTAACCAACTTACCGTTAAGGAAGCTTTAAAAATGGTAGCATTAGGCAAACCGGTAGAAATTCTTTTAGTGGAAGATAACAAAGGCGATATTGGATTAATTGAAGAAGTTTTCGAAGAGGCGAAAATTAGAAGTATTCTTCATATTGTAGAAGACGGAGAAGGAGCGATTCTTTTTTTACATGGCGAAGGAAAGTTTTCAGGGTCTTCACGCCCAGATATAATTCTTCTTGATTTGAATTTACCAAAAAAAGATGGGCGTGAGGTTCTTAGAGAAATAAAAAAAGACGATAATCTTAAAAATATCCCAGTGGTAGTTTTAACTACTTCTGGAGATGAAAAGGATATAATTAGAGCTTATAATCTTCACGCTAATGCATATGTCACTAAACCTCTAGACTTTGATCAGTTTATAAAGGTAGTTGAATCCATAGGAAATTTCTGGCTTGAAATTGTAAAGTTGCCAGTGAAATAATACAGGGGTATTATAACACTTTTTGAGAGAGTCAAAAATCATCATTGATTTCCAATTAAACATGCTAACATAAATAAATTAAATAACAAAAAATCTTTAGGTTAACTTCTCCTGATAGGACAGATAGTTATGGAGAAAAAGATTAAAATTTTGCTTTTTGAGGATAATCCCGGAGATACATATCTAATTAAAGAGATGTTAAAAGAATTTGCCGATTTTCCATATGAACTCAAAAATGTCGAAACCCTAAATGAGGGATTGAGTCTTCTTAAAGATTGTCTATTTAATGTGATTTTGTTAGATCTGAAATTGCCAGATAGTGACAGTATCGATACTTTTATTGGAGTTTATTCCATAAATTCACGAATCCCAATAATAATCTTAACTGGGACGAATGACGAAAAAACCGGAATTGATGCTGTAAAGAAAGGTGCTCAGGATTATTTAGTCAAAGGGCAAGTTGATGGAAGATTACTGAAACGTTCTATCGAGTACTCTATTGAGCGCAAAAAGGCAGAAGAGAAGGTTAAAAACTTAGCAAGTATAGTAGAATCATCAAATGATGCTATTTTAACCAGGTCCCTTGACGGCATAATTACCAGCTGGAACAAAGGAGCTGAGCATATTTACGGTTATTCGGCTGAGGAAGTCCTGGGAGAAAACATATCAGTACTCGAACCAGAAAATCTTAAAGGGGAAATAAAGCAGTTAACTGACCAAATAAAACAGGGAAAGAAGATCCAGCACTATGAGACTTCAAGGTTGAGAAAGGATGGTACAACAATAAGCGTTTCAGTAAGTCTTTCACCTATTTTTGATCAATCTGGAAAGTTTGTAGCTATCTCATGTATTGACGAAGATATTACGGAAAAGCAAATAGCAGAAAGACTGTTTCAAGAAAAGCAAATAGCTGAAGTCGCAAACCGTACCAAGAGCGATTTTCTAGCAAAGATAAGCCATGAACTTAGAACTCCACTTAATTCAATAATAGGATTTTCTGACTTGCTTTATGAACAGGCATATGGAGAATTGAATAAAAAACAGCTCAGACACGTTGAAAATATTTCGAAAAGTGGGAAGCATCTTCTGAATCTAATCAATAACCTTCTAGACATTTCGAAAATAGAAGCTGGAAAAACTGAGATTAGATATAAAAATTTTGAGCTTGGTACTAAGCTTGATATGATACGGAACATCCTATTTCCCCTAGCAAACAAAAAAAATATCAAAATCGAAATAGATATGGATAGCATGCTTACAAGCATTTGTGCCGACGAAGAAAAATTTGTTCAGGTAATGTACAACCTCGTGGACAACGCTATCAAATTTTCATACGAAAACAGCTCTGTAAGAATAGTTGCAAGAAAAAAGGGAAATATGGCCGAAATAACAGTTAAAGATTCCGGGGTGGGTATTAAAGTTGAGGACCAGTATAAACTTTTTAAACCTTTTAGTCAGGTTGGTTCATTTTCTACCAGAAAGTCCCAGGGAACTGGACTTGGTCTTTCTTTAGTAAAGCAGATTGTTCAACTGCATGGTGGATATGTATGGTTCAGAAGCACTCCAAATGAAGGAAGTACCTTCACTTTTTCAATTCCAATTAACGGCAATAAAGGACAATAATGAATGTAATCGAGTTCGGTCTTTGTCGGCAGCTAAGAAACGGTAAAATGAATACTCTAAACCATAACTTTTCTTTCTTAGGGACGTTCAATCAAGTTTTCCCGCTGTGCCCTATCTGGCACATCTACATTAAGATTCGATTTCTGGGCCAATAGAATATATTTAATCTCATAGTTCAAATTTTATATAAAGTTCTTTAATGGGCTTGAAATTTTTTATGTCAAATTATCTTTTGCTTTAAAACAATTTTTGATATAATTAATTTGAAATATTTTATGTATTTATTATATTCTAGAGTTGGGAAGTATAATTGAAAAATTGGGTAGGATGTGAAATTAGATCGTCTAGCACACCACATAAGCGAACAGCACATAAGAGAACAGCCTGGAGGTCGCTAAATACTTCTTCGAACCAATATACTTCGGGAGATCAAGTCGAAGAATGATTGGGATATAGTGAAAAGCGATCCTAGGCTGCTTCTTTTTAAATTACAATTCCTAAGAACCTCTATTAAATTAAAAAAGGAGTTCAAAAGGTTTTATCTATGAAGCATCTAAAAATATGCCCAAAATGTTACTCTAATCTGAAATTGCATTCAGATGGCGAGACTCAGTATTGCAACATTTGCAACTACTGGACAAAAATAGGTACTGCAAGACTTGATTCAATAATGGTTTATGGGTGAAGATTCTAAATTGTTTTGAGTGAAAGTAAATACAGTATTGAAGAATACAGCGAAAAGTTACCCTGCTTCTTCTTACATAGCTCTTTTTTCAGTTTGTTTACTTCACATTTCTAGTGCTTTCAATTGCAGTTTTGACAAGCTTTCTTATTTTATCTATTTTTGACAAGTCTATCCCTCGTCTCCACATATCTCTAACCACGCACATATGCCTAGAAGCCACGTACAAAGGCCAGGGCTATCGCTCGTAACCACACGGACCAGTATATCCCTGAAAGCTTCACGATGCAAATTAAGGTTAAGAACTCCTAATTCTTTACTTTTTAGACAATTAACTGATGCAAAAGGCTTTG
>CAZLNG010000087.1:0-16571 GCA_964560735.1 uncultured Methanosarcinales archaeon
GAGTTAGTGAAAAAAAGAATAAGTTTTTAAGTCAAAATTCTAATTTGAGAGCCTCAAGAGAGAAGATTTTTGAGCCATTCAAATTCAGTGTTCTTGTGCTGCCTGTCGAATCTGTTCGCCAGAGTATCAAAGTTAATATCGCTAAGAGCAACTATTCTGCCTTTTTTTGACTCTTCGATAATGTATTCTCTAGACTTGATCGATTCATCAAGGACTACCTGTATGCTATCCATTACTCTTGAGATGTCTATTTCAGGATCAAGTGAATGAATTTCATTTATTAATTCCTCGTAAAGAGTAATTTGCGAAAGAAGCTCTGAAGCTCGTTTATGGGGAAGTATGGATTTGTATATTTTTAGAGCGACTCCGGCTTCAGTTAAAAATTGCTTTTTTGTTGACTCGTTTTTGAGAATAGAATCAGTGGCGTTTTTCAGGAGCCTTATTTTTTCGAAACCTGTCTTTGTTTTAATTATTTTTTCAGGATTTACCGAGAGGCCGGACAGGAATTTATTTATCTCTTTGAGTTTCTGTTCAAGAGTTTGCAGAAGTTTCTCTTTCGGCTTTATCGGAATTTCAATTCTGCCGGATTTGTCCGTGGCATAAATCTGGAGGGCTTTTTCAAGGTTCTCGAAGATGCCGACGTAATCAACAATGAAACCCCCGGATTTTTCCCCGTAGACCCTGTTAGCTCTTGCAATTGTTTGCATAAGGCTGTGATCTTTCATGGGTCTGTCAAGGTAAATCGTTGAGAGGGAAGGAACATCGAAACCTTCTCTCCATTTGCTGCATACTAAAACAATTTTGAGCTTGCTTTTTGGATCCTTGAAAGTTACGTCAAGTTTTTCCTCAATCATTCTTTTTCTGTGCAGCCTTATATCCAGCTTATTTTCCTCAAATTTTTTAACCTCGTTCTGCCCCTCGCTGACAACAACAGCCATATCCACGTTTTCAAGTTCGGAAATCTGTTTTTCCAGAGATATAGCTTTCTCACTTTCTGTCGTTGCTTTTCTCTTTTCCTTGAGTTCGTTGATATGCATTTTCCAGTATTTCTGGACTTTATCGTACATCTTGACCGTTGTGAGCTTATCAATGGATACGACGAGAGCTTTTCCGGCATAGCCCCGATGCGTGTAGTGTTCAACAATGTCTTTTGCAATTGTTTCAAGGCGGTCTTCCCTTACGATTATATGATACACTTTAGCAAACTCGGTGGCAAGTTTGGATTCTTCTTCATCGTTAAGGGCGGCTTCTTCAATTTTCCTGTAAATATCATCATTGAGATTATCGTTTTTCAACTGGACTTCAGGCACCCGATTTTCGTAATAGAGAGGAACGGTTTCCCCGTCTTCAATGGAGTTCACGAAGTTGTAGATGCTCACATAGTCTCCGAATGTATCCTTTGTCTTTTCTTCTCCAGCCATTAAAGGTGTGCCTGTAAAACCTATAAAACTCGCATTCGGGAGAGCATCTCTCATATTTTGCGCCAAGGTATCGTACTGGGTTCTGTGGGCTTCGTCCGCAATTATTATGATGTCGTCTCTGTTGGAAAGCAGAGGGTATTTTACTCCTTTATTAGTCCCGAATTTGTGGATCAGAGTGAAAACCAGCCTGTGGTCTTCTGTTAGCAACTGCTTGAGATGTCCCCGACTCCTGGCCCGAACTCCAACTTCACTTACTACGCCTGCGTGCTGGAAGTTCTCATGGATCTGTGTATCCAGCTCATCCCTGTCGGTCACAACAACAAAAGTATAATTGCCCGGAAATTTCCGCAGGATTTTTTGAGCAAAAAAAATCATGGAGTAACTTTTACCCGAACCCTGAGTGTGCCAGAAAACTCCTATTTTTCCTTCGTTCTCTTTGCGCTTCTTGAAGGATTCTATGGCGTTGTTGACCCCAAGATATTGATGGTTTCTGGCAATAATCTTAACAGGATGCCCTTCTTCGCTGCTTGAAAAAAGAGTGAAATTCTCCAGAATATCAATGAAACGGCTTTTTTCGCAGGTTCCCTTTATCATTGTGTCCGCAGGGTATCTCCAATTTCATTTTCGTCACTTATCCGTTTCCATTCCCCAAAATGCTCAAATCCACCTGTAATGGTCCCTATTTTTGATTCCCTGCCATTAGACAGTATTATGAAAGCGTTATACCAGAAAAGATGCGGAATTGTTCCTTTGTATCTCGTAAGGTTGTCGTCAAAAGCCTCTTTGACCCTTTTGGCAGTAGCTTTTAGCTCGATAAAGATTAGAGGAATTCCGTTTACAAACCCTAAAAGATCGGTTCTCTCAGCCTCAACTTCTCCCATAATCCAGAACTGGGAAGCTAAAAAGAAGTCGTTATTTTCGGGATTTTCAAAATCGATAACTATTACGGTCTGGTCTTCAAGTTCCCCTTTTTCGTTCCGGAATTTAACTTTGATCCCGTTTTTGATTAGCGAATAACTTCCTGATTTGCTTTTACAGGGTAAGCCTGCTTCTGTCCTTTGCCAGTTCCTTAATTGCAGCATACTCAGCCTCGGCGCAGATGGAAGGATTAAGCTTTTGAATTGCCTCTCTCAGCTTCCAGAAAAGCAACACTTCTGATTTTGTTTTCCTTCCCAGAGTCCCTTTCCCGTCTAACCTGATTTTTTCATTAAAACAGTTTAAATGTGTGTAACCCAGTTTTTTGAATTCTCTGATTATAGGTTGCTCAACGAGGGCGTCCTCACTATAGCCACCATCATCCGAAGCATTTTTCCCTTTTAATTCATCATTTCTCACTAATTCGTCACTGCTTTTTATTTCGGCAACCATTCTGAACACAACTTCGATTTTTCCCCGGCTTTTCCAAAATTCTTGTGTCCTGTTTAGAGTACTCAACTATTTAAATTATATTGATTTGATATTATTTTTCTGAGCTTTAATCTCTAAAAACTACATTTCTTGAAGCCAAAAAACTTCGTGATGATAAAAAGAGAACGAAAGATTACAATCTATGATAAAATGATAAAAATAAGTCAAAAAAACTATGTTTAGCAACTCTGCTTCCCATCAAAAAATACGCAAATGTATGGAAGGCGAGTTTTTAATATCAGGACTTTTTGTAAACGCCATCATGGTGTGCAAAGTCCCAGAATATGACTTTATTTTCCGATTCAACAATTTCGAAAACGAGAACGAATGATTTATCAATGTGGACCCGCCTCAAACCTTTCATATCATGCCTTAATGGTTTGAAACGATAAGGATTTTCAAGAATTTCACTCATTTTGTTCAGCAGGATTTCAAAACGCTCTTTATCTTTTTTCTGAATTTTTTCCAGATCCCTTTCAAGGTGCCTGCTGAGTTCATATGAGTATTTCAAAGCTTTACCCCAAATTTCTTTTCAAATTCGCTTCCCGAAATAGTCCCTTCTTTTTTGATCTCATTCAGTCTCTCAAGATACTCCTCACTTACAGGGTGCAGTTCACTATCGATTTTCTCAAGGCTTTCCTCAATTTCGAGAATTTTTTTCTTCAGGAAGTCCAGATCATCCGATATTTTCCTTAGAAGCTCGGTTTCGGTCATGTTCTCACATAGATATTTTGCGTCTGGATAATATTTATACGTGGCTATGAACCCACTTTCCGCAGTAAAATTTCGTATATTCATAATTATTCCTGCTATCGATTTCCAATTTAACATGAATTTATTGGGCTTCCATGTAGGAGTTCAAAACAGATAGATGGTGAATTTATGGACCAAAAACGATAGCATTCAATTTTCACCAATTTTTTTGAATTATCTATTATTTGAATAAGTGCTGAAAACGCTATCAGAAAAAATATTGGCTTTCAAAAAAATACTGCGGAATGTAGGATGAAGGCTTCATTCTGAGCTACTTCACCCGGCTGTCTGTATACTGCTAGAATTGAGCCAAAAAGCCCCCTGAGTTTTTTGTGTTAAAAATCCCTCTGCTCCCCTTCAAAGAAATCTTCAATTTTCGTAATGAGGATATTAACCGCATCGCCAAATCCCCAGGCGATACCTTTCGAATTATCACGGATTTTAAGAAGCCTCTTCCCGAATAGAGGATAAAGTGATTGCCCTTCAGGCGTTTTTAACAAAGAGCAAAACTGCTCAAGCATTTCATAAATTTTGTCATAGAACTCTTCATCTATGTCTCCATATTTATTTGTATATTTCACCCCATTTTCCACATAAGTAAGCATCAATTCCATTTTGCCTGCAAAATCCCCCGATGCTTCCGAATACTCTCGAATAGCCTCTTCAGCAACAGAATATCGAAGCTCTCCATACCCTTTCTTCGGAAAAAATTCATTTACAATTATCTCTCTGTATTCTTCCATAACTCTGGAAATATTTTCCATATCAATGAACCTGGCAAGCAAATACCTTCGATTATCCTCAGAATACCTGTAAAGTTCCTGAATGATGTTTAAGAGCTCTTTCTGGTCTGATTTCTGAAGTGATTTTTTCAGATCTGACCATTTTAAATCCGAATCCTTTTTCATCTCCTGGCTCCCGAAAAGTTGAATTACAAGTCCTGAAACTCGCTCCTTATGCGAATATCCAGATCCGAAACGTCAATTTCTCCTGAAATAAGTTTGGGTAGGAGGAGATCACGGGTTTTGCGGAGATTTTGATTTTTCATAATAAGGTTATCTATTTGTTTGAAGATAGGGGTGACCATTTCAGTGAACTCATCAATTAAATTCCGACTTGGCATAACAAATGGTATCGCTTTAAATGTATCTCTTACGATAGCATCAAAAACAGCACCTACAGCTCTGCTTTTAAACTGGTCGATGGCAGCATGAAGTGCACAATATAGGAAGTACTGTGTTAAAGGCTCTTTTCCAACCAGTGCATAGCATGATTGATTCATTGCCATAGGAACTTGTGCAAGATTCAGTTTCCCAACCGTGCCCGTGCTGTGATAAAAATCGTATCTTTTGGGTACAACTTGCTATTGCATTTGGACAAGCCTTGCTCAGAAATGCTTTTTTCAGTTACCAGCACATAAGGAGTATCTGTGGAATCTTTCGGTGTAAAGAATGGGATATTTCCTCCCAAAATTCTGGAACGGACGTTTTTGGTGTTCCTCCACTCAACACATCCATAATTTCAAGTGCATTTGTTTTTTTCCACTTATCAGGCACTCCATCGATGATTTTACATTCTCATGCCCCGGAAATCTGAACTTAACGAACCATTCCTCATAAATCAGCTTTGCCATCTGTTCAAGGATTTCTATTCTTCTGGTATTGTTTTCGATAAGATCATCGTAACTGGAGAGAATATAGGCGATTTTTTGTTGAGTGGTAAAAGAAGGCAAATGTAAATCTATTTTTTCAAATGAAGATTTTTTAAGTATTGGAGTTCGAGTGCCAACAGAACTAAGTGTTTTCAATTCTTCACGTCTTATACTAAGACTATAGTGTAAAAAATCAGGTACGACTTTTTTATTTGGAATAATTGTATTAATTTGTTGGTTTGTAAATGATGTTTTTGTTGTCATTGCAACTTTACCCATTTGCCATCCAATGCATGAAACACAAACACTTTGCGATGGTATTTGGCAAGAAGAAATTACAAATGCACCTCTAGAGGAAAGCTTTCTTTCAGTATCACTAATTCTTTTTCTTCCATCCATATCTGATGGAGTTATAAACAAATATTCTTCTCCAAAGTTTTCAATATTCGCGGTAGGCGGAGTTCTTCCAGTAATAACTTTTCCTATCTCTTTCAGTTTGAATCTCTTCCAATCGCTATATTCACTCATTGAGAACCCTCAACAATTTCTCAACGTTCTCAGAAATCTCTTCTTCCAGCTCCTTTGCTTCAAGATTCAGCCCTTCGAGCTCTTCGTTTAACTCTTGCAGCCGCTCTGTAAAATCAAAATCCTCTTCAACGGCTTCGGCAATTCCTACATATCTTCCCGGATTCAGGGAATACCCCTGCTCTCTGACCTCATCAAGAGTTGAAACCTTACAAAGACCCTTGACGTCTTCATAAGGTTCGCTTCCTTCTTCTTCGCGGTAGCTCCTTACGATTCCTGCGATCTTTTCTATCTGCTCAGCGGTAAATTCCCTGTGCTCCCGGTCAAGCTGCGTGAAAATTTCCCGCGCGTCGATGAAGAGAATCTTATCTTTTCGGGTAGTTCTGGCTTTGCCTTTATCAAGGAACCAGAGGGTGCAGGGGAGGGTGACCGTGTAGAAAAAGTTTGAGCCGATTGAAATCATCACGTCAACTGCGTTGCTTTCAATAAGCTGCTTTCTAATTTCGGCTTCTGTGACTCTGGCATCAGAGGCGGAATTTGCCATAACAAAACCGGCTCTGCCTTTTTCATTAAGAGCTGACCAGAAGTGCTGGATCCAGAGGTAGTTTGCGTTATCGGTGGAAGGTGTGCCAAGAGGGAGTCTTTTGTCGCCTTTGACTTTCTCAAAATCGACTTTTTTTACTTGAAGGGAGGATTCGCCATTACAAAATCAAAAGCTCCAACCGAATTGTGGATGTCTTCGTAATAGGTGTTGCCTTCTTTAATATCTCCTGAGAGGCCGTGGACTGCAAGGTTCATTTTGCAGAGCCGGACAGTATCGGCTACCTTTTCCTGGCCGTAGACTGAAATTTCTGAACTGGCTTTCCTGTGGTGATTTTCCACAAATTGGGCACTCTGGACGAACATGCCGCCTGACCCGCAGGCAGGGTCAAGAATTTTTCCGTGGTACGGCTCAATGATTTCTACAATAAGTTTGACAAGGGACGTGGGAGTAAAGAATTCTCCGCCTTTCTGGCCTTCAGCCATCGCGAACTTGCCAAGGAAATATTCGTAAATTTTCCCAAAGGCATCGCCTTTGATGTCAGGAGGCATCTTGAAGGCTTTTAAAAGGGCAACAAGCAGGTCATTTTCAATAGATGTATAGTTTCTTGGCAGGATATCGGTCAGTTCGGGATTTTCGGCTTCGATTGCGTCCATTGCATCATTTACAGCCATCCCAATGTTTTCACTTTCTGGCAGGTTCAGCAAATTAATATATCTGGCTTTTTCCGGAAGGTACAGGACTCCTTTTGCCTGATAATCTATTTTTGATATTTCTTTTTTCCTTCTTCTGCTGGATGTATCACTTTCCATCTCCAGTTTCAGTTCCTGTTCTGCCTGAGCAAATTTGAACTCTGCATATCTTAGGAAAATCAATCCGAGTACAGGCACGGAATATTCCGAGGCTTTCAGGCCGGAATTTGCCCGAAGTTCGTTTGCTACATCCCATAACCTTTTTTCAGTATCGTTATTATTGCCTGCCATCTTTTCATCATCTTTTGAACTTGTTTTTACTTCACATCACCTGATTTACATAAATAGGTTGCCAAAAGTGGTGAAAGTTGAATAAGTAAATCTGCTGATAAAACGCTTAGAATTTTGAATACCAATTCCGATTTATTTATATTCTCCTCTACCATCATGTGAATTAAATTTACTAAGTAATTGAGGATTAACATGAGAACTGATCTTATTAAAAAAATGGCTGCCTATGGAGACGAATATGTTGAGAAACAACTTCAAAAGTATAATAAAGAGATACTGTCAAAAGACTGGCAAGAAGGCTTGAAATTTTTGTTTGATCACTCTTTCTATCAAGGTAGAAGGGACTGTATTTCGTGTGAAGTTGAAAGGAGAGCAATAAATACTCTTAAAAACTACCTAAAAGAAAACAGTGAAAATCCACAGATAATTTTCGATAAAGAATACTTTCCTGAAATAAGATCTCGACTAATGAAAGTTATCGGGAAGGGCGAAATAGGAAGAGGCAGAGATATTGATATGATAATGTCAATGTTGATATTTATTTCCAAAATAAAGGACATAAGTTTCGAAGTAAATGATAAAAATTCTGAAATAAGTAATATAAATATAATAAATTACTCTATCTCTAAAATTCAAAAAGATGGGCTCAGAAATCATTTCAAAGAATTACAAACAATTTTTTCAATTGGACCAAAATGCAGTTCTTTTTACCTGAGAGATTTAATCTCTATTTATAGTGAAGATGTAAAAATACAAAAAGATGAGTTGGAATACCTCCAACCTATCGATGTGTGGGTAAGAAAAGTTGCATTTATAACTGAGATTATTGATGATCTAAAAGAGAAAGATAAAACCATAAGAGAAAAAATTGTCGATGCATGCTCAGAAGAAAAAGCAAGAGTTTCTGAAATAAGATTTAATCAGGGAGCCTGGTATTTAGGACATAATTCTTTTGATATAGTCATGGAGAACTTAATAGAAAACAAAGAATTTCCGTTAGTTAGAACAGAGAAAAATAAGCTACCGGACTGTGGAAGTTTTAAGTAATCAAGAAACGAACTCCTGTTAACAATAGCAAGTCTGTAAAATAAGACCTTTAAAATGCAATCATTTCAAAGGGGGTAAAAATATTCCAAGTGCATACGACAACCGAAGAGGCTCGGTAATAGTTGAAACCGATGAGGGAATCTTGCTGGTGAGCAGTTCCGGGTCTTACTACCGGCTCCCCGGAGGAAAGCCAAAAGAAGGGGAGGCAAGTATAGAAGCTGCGATTCGGGAGCTTCGGGAGGAGACAGGGCTTCGGGCGTACGATGTACGCTATCTTTTCAAATTTCATGCGTCAAAGGTTTTCAAAATTAAAGCAAAAGGGGAGCCAGAACCGGGAAATGAGATTCACCATTTTGCGTATTTCAGACCGGAAAAGGATATGAAAGTTCGGGTTTCTGAAAACACACTAAAATTACTGGATATTTATTATGAGCTGAAGGACAGTGAGAGTAAATAAGAAGCTATGTTTAATTCAAGTCAATTCAAGTCATTCAAGTCAATTCAACTCTTTGCATAAATATTTTGATCCAGTTTTCTGCAACACATTCTTTTTTCTAAATAGTCTCCGTTTTCAGAAAAGATCACTTTTTCTCTCCTTCTCTGGCGGGATAATCTTCATTGACATTATTGCTTACATGCACGACCCGGTACCTGTCATAGAGGGTTACGTTCAGGGTCAGAAGAAGCATGAAAAAAAGGGTAATGAAAAGGTTGATCGAACCTCCATATCTGGGCAGCAGGAAGTCGAATGCAAGGGCTATGCCCGTGTTTACTATGGACATTACTACAAATTCCTGAATGATAGATTTCCAATGATTCCCATGTCTGGAAAGCCAGTGACTCAATGAAGTGTTTATTATTATGATAATAGCTATACCTGTAGCTAGCTGAAGATTGCTTGATCTGACTCCGGGAAGCACCTGAGCAAAGATTATACTCAGCAGGGATATCAGCACTATCTTTTCAACAAGAGCGTTATTAAAGAAATGTTCTGCAGAATCAATCGCTGGAAGATTTGTTTCGGCTCCCTTTTCGGAGAGGGCTCTGGGAGCAATGGATATGTCACCGGCAGCGATTGAAAAGCCAGGTCTCATAGGAGGTAAGTCCTTGAGCAGCCACCAGGCCATGCCAAGCAGGAGTAAAGCCCAGCCGATAAGGATCAGGGCATTTGAAGGATTTGCCCTTATCCAGTCGGTTGTGTCCATTTGAGCTACATGTATCCAGTATTCCTGTGGAATCTTGACGAAAACCCATATTAAGGCTGTAGTTAGAAGCAATTTCTCTTTTGTAAGTACAAGAGGGTTCCACTTCAGGCGGACTACCTCATAGAAGATGAAAAAATACTCAAATGTATTGGGAAAAATGAGAAGTACTGCCCGCAGCTGTGTAAGCTCGAAAATGACTGCGCCGATGAGCCTGTAATAGAAAAGGAAACGACTTATTTTAAAGGCGAAAATGTTTGACCAGTTCCTCAGGGTTGAAAGGTACGTTATGGCCAGGTAATAAATATCAAGCGCTTTGTCGTAACTCTGGTAGCCTTCCAGGGGCAGGTTTGTAAATAACTGGAAGATAGTCTGATCTACCATGTCGAGAAGTAGAGCAGCTATTATTGCCGGTAGGGGGTATTTGGGAATGGCAAGCGGAATAAAGAAACGCGCCAGAACTACGATCCAGAAAATCACCATATCGGATGTATCTACCACTGTGAGTTTCCCCCGTTCAATCTCACCCTGGATGTCCAGACTGTTATGCTTATCGGACTACCCATTCTGAAAAACTGATATTATAATATTTACATTTATTTGGATATTTTTATATAATATGTCACTCCGAATATTAGATTCATACCGAAACTAACATACTCAAATAAAAATTAATAACTCAGGCCGATTAGCCCATACGAGAAATTATCCGCATCCAGAGCCGGATATTAATAACAGAAATCACTTCCAGAACAGAAATCACTTCCAGAACAGGAATCACTTCCAGAACAGGAATCACTTCCAGAACGACTACTGGACAAGTAAGAAACCATATATACGAGTGGTCCCTTTCCAGAAAGAAACAGGGTACAATGAAATTTATTAAATTTCAGGACACATATCAGTTTTTTAAAAATATTCAGGGAATTATCAAAAAAGGATTTTAAATGACAATAAAATGTAAAAAATGCAATCATGAAGCTATCATTTTTCAGAAATATTCCGGAATGCACCTCTGCAAGAAGCATTTTGTGGAAGATGTTGAGAGAAAAATCAAGCTGACAATTCGGAAAGAGTACAATATCCAGAAAAATGACGTAATAGCAGTCGGCCTTAGCGGAGGGAAGGACAGTTCGGTTGCTCTTTATGTGATGCATAAAATTCTGGGAAACAGGCCGGATATTGAAATCGTGGCAGTCTCAGTTGATGAAGGAATAGATGGATACCGCCCTCATTCCCTGGAAATTGCAAAGCGCCTTACCGGAATGCTTGGGGTCCGGCATGTTATAAGGTCTTTCAAAGAAGTTCATGGAGTAACCATGGACGAACTGGCAGCAATGGAGAGGGAAAAAGGCGCATGTAGCTATTGCGGTGTTCTCAGGAAAAATATTCTCAACAAATTGGCCCTTGAGATTGGAGCAACGAAAATGGTCACAGGGCATAACCTGGATGATGAGGCCCAGACGATTCTCCTCAACCACTTCAGAGGGGATATGGAAAGAATGGTCAGGCTTGCCCAGCCTGCAACTGTAGAGGGCCTTGTCCTGCGGGCAAAGCCCTTAAGAAATATTCCTGAAAAAGAAGTAGCCCTCTATGCTCTTGTAAATTCCCTTCCAGTGGACTTTAGCGAATGTCCGTACGCAGGAGAAGCCCTCCGGGGTGAGGTGAGGGAACTCTTAAACAGTTTTGAAGCAAAGCACCCGGGGACTAAATACTCTTTACTCAGGGGTTTTGACAAGCTCACAGGAGCTCTTGCAAAAGATATGCCTCCGGCAAAAATCGAAAAATGCAGGATCTGCGGGGAGACCTGTACTGAGGACATATGCCAGGCCTGCAAATTGCTCGGCCGAAATTAAAAAAAATTGGGAACAGAGTCACCTGCAGGGAAGATCAAACTGTAGGGAAAGATCAAACCTGCAGGGAAGACCCAAACTGTAGGGAAAAAAATCAAATCTGCAGGGAAGATCAAAACCTTAGAGAAAGATCAAACCCTATTCGGGACGGAAAGCAGATCTGAAGGGTTATAGAGCTTTTTTCCTTTTTTGCTCATGTAAAGACGGGTCCAGAGCACAGCTATAAGAGGCTGCAGGACAAAAACAGGAATTATAGATGTAATCCCTGCAACCAGAAAGCTTCTGGAACCTATGAATTCGCCTACAAAATTGTTAACTAAGGCAAGCCCGATGTAAATTACCCAGATAAAGAAAACATCGAGTTTATTTTCCTTGAAAAAGGCAAAGCCTGTTTTCATAGCCTCAAGGGGGTCAAGCCTGTCTATAACAAGGGCATAAGGAGCAAGGGAGAGCACTATGCTTATAATTGCCATATAGAACGCCCAGAAGAGAATCCCAATAACCAGTACTCCCATACCCTCTAATTGAGCTTCCGGATTTTCGAGCAGCCCGCTAAAGTCGCCTACCTGAAGGGCGCCTGGCACTATGAATATGATTCCTCCGAGCAGTAGCAGGGAGAGCAGGAGATTGGTAAGGAAAAGCCTGAATGAGTTTTTCGAGCCTGAAACAAGCATGTCAGTAAGGACGGTATCTCCGGTTTCAATTGCCCTGTTTGCCATTCCTATTGCTCCTGCCGTGAAAAAGGACTGTATGTACATCCCCAGCAGCAAAAATCCGAGAATCAGAAGCATGGAAAGTGCAAAATTGTCAGTAAAGCCCTGCAACATAATGGAATAAAGCTCTTCCGGGGGCATAGAAGCAGGATCAACTATTTCCTGAGCATTTGAGGCAAAGAGCAGCATCCCCATCAAGCCAAAGAAAAAGACATAAAGAAGCAGATTGATAAAAAAGTTAAGGATAAACGGAATACAGATGTTTAAATTTCTATACCAGCTGTTTACTCCTCTGTTGATTATTGTTCCAAAATCTTCTTGCATGTGCCGTGACCTTCCAATTATAGAGGCAGTGCTCCTGCATCTCTTTTGCACCAAAACCAGAACTGGCCGCAAAAGTGTAGCTGGTATGCAGGCTCACAGATACCATTTTCGGATACATATGCAGAAGATAAATATATAATCTCTTATTTTCGTACAACAGAATAGCAAATAAATTTACAGAAATCGCAGGTCCTCACATGAAAAAGCTGGAAAATTACAATCCCTTTCAGACTAATGAAGCAGCCGATAATGAAAAATACGGAAATGAATCAGCCAAAAATAACCCCAAAGAAGTATTGGTTATAGGCCACTGCCTGCTTAACCCCCTTGCAAGGCTCAAAGGAGTCAAACCGGTTCTACCTGTCGATACAAGAGGCGCAAACATAATTCAACTCCCCTGCCCCGAAGCCATGTATTTCGGAATGCTCCGCCGCGAAGTCACGAAAGACCAGCTCGACCATCCCGCCTACAGGCGTTTCTGCCAGAACCTCTTCACCCCCTTTGCCGACCTCCTCGAAGACCTCTCAGCCACCGGCATAAATATAAAAATTATCGGCGTCCCCAAAAGCCCCTCCTGCGGCGTAGAAATAACCAGCGTCGGCGGAGAGCCAGGCAAAGTAAAAGAATTCCACCACAGTCACGCCCCCGGACCTGGCGTATTTATGGAAGAAATTATAAAAGAGCTTAAGAAAAGAAATGTGAAGTTTGAGATGAAGGATGTGAGTAAGGAAGAATAAAGAAATTTCAGAGTCGTTTCTTTTTTCTCTCTAGATATAATCTAATAATTTCGTTAATGTTAGGCCCTATACCAAAAACATTAGGATTTAATGTAATACTTCTGTTAATTTTTTCAAGTAGAGAATCTTCAATGTTAGATTCTGATTCAATTTTTTGTATTTTTTGAAGTATCTTCAAAGTTTCCTTTTCATTCACTTCTGTTTTTTGTAGAATCTCTTTCAGGATTTCCATTAAACCATTTCCACTCATGACTGTTCCGAGTAAATAACTTACTCTATATTCATTATCCGACCCGTCAGGCATGTATGTTTCAATTCCCCTCAGCTCTAACTTAACTAAATGTTCGTAACCTACACTTATTTCAGGATTATCAGGTAGAGGAATCCTTTCTATTGCTTTTAATTTTTTGAAGCTACCATTTATTTCCCTGAAAGTCTGGAGAATAACGGCGAGGTAATCTCTTTTTTGTTCCCCATTAACGAAAATATTTATCCTCTTTGCTTCACTATCAGCCCTGACAACAGCAGAAGAATTAAAATTATTATTTTCCAGAACCACACCGCTGCGCCAGCGAAGATCGTCCTTTATGTCTCTGTGCATCTTCACGATAAAACGAGGCATCACAGAAGGTGGAAGGAAATCATAGTCAATAATAAATTGTAACGCTCCTTCATAATCAAACTCAAAATAGGGTTCCTGAATTTCCAGTAAGCTAGGTAGAAGTACAGTGCTATTATCAAGGTCATAGGAGAGTTCAAATTTTTTCATCAAACTGAGAATAAAACCATACTGGTCAGGAGGATAATTGAATTTTTCTCCATTGTTCTTCAAAATCTCCGTGAACATGTCATGCTTTAGGATTCCTTTGGAAATAGCAACTTCCTTTGAATTAACTATCTTATAAACTGCATTGGTTACCCATTCAGGGTTAAGGACATATGTATTTAGAAGAGAGATATCTTTAAAGTGCAGTATCACACCTAGATCGTGAAGAAAATCAATAAGAGTATTTTGTTCAGATTCACCTTTAACATTCTTTTCTTCGCATATCAGTTTATAGTCTCTATATTGGATGAAATTACAGTGTCCATATGTATCTTCATTCGTAACATCAGGACTCCAAATTGGACACATTTCCTCAAGCCTGTTTTTGACACTAAACCAGCTTTTGGCCCACATGTCCTTTGTGTGCCGAACCTTTGTCAGTTCCTCTTTAAGATTTTTTGAAAATTCCTTAAGTCCCTCTTCCGATTTGCATGACAAACGGTAAAAGCCCCTGATAGAAGGATATTTCTCCTGAAGGAACCTTCTGTTCTGGTCAAATCTAGGATTTTCATCTATCTTATTAATTACAACCAGAACCGGAGAATCGCCCCCAAAATTTTCGATGTGCTTTAGCCAATATTCGGCTTTTTCATCCTTTCTTCCATCGAGCACCAGAATGTAAAGGCTTCTTTTGGACAAAAAAAACTGGTGAGTAGCGTGCATGATCTCCTGCCCACCAAAGTCCCAAAAATTAACTTTTATTTTCTGATCTCTGTCGTTGAAATTCCAACCTTTGATATTAATTCCTTGGGTTTGATTCTCATTTCCATCAAAACCTTTGCCTAATATCCTTTTAACCAGCGAGGTTTTACCTGCACCCCCATCTCCTACAAGCAGAACTTTAACTTCATTTAATGGTTCTTTTTCACCTTCTAGAGATTTGAAATAGTTAATAATTGCTTCTCTACCCTTTTTCACAATATCTATAGGAGGATTTTCGAAAGGATTATCTCCTACAAAAATTACGTTAGATTTTCCTCTATTCTCCCATTCAATATCCATATTCAACTCCAAGATTTCCGGAGATAGAGAAGTCAACTGATTCCCAGATATGTCAAGTTGAGTTAGATTTTTCAATTTAACAATTTCCATTGGAAGAGATGTCAATTCGTTTCCAGAAATATCAAGCTCAGAGAGTTTTTTAAGTAATCCGATTTCAGGAGGTAATGTATCCAAGGAATTTTCAGAAATATAAAGTTGAGTTAGATATTCCAATTCTCCAACTTCATGAGGGAGCGAATTTAACCGATTATTAGATAGATCTAATCTGACCAAATTATTCAGTTTTCCGATTTCAGGAGGTAAACGATCTAAATGATTTGAAGAAATGTCTAAATCACGAAGTTTATTTAAAGCAATTATTTCCTCTGGAAAATCTGAAAATCGATTTGAAGAGAGATCGATTTTTTCAATAAGCTTCAACTCTGTGACTTCAGGGATTAATGAGTTTAACTCGTTTTTTGAGACATCAAGCACTCTAATATGCTTTAAAGTCCCAATTTCGGAAGGTAACTCAATCAATCGACTAAAAGACAAAGATAATGATACTTCTTTTTTTATTCTATCTCGTTCAATTATACTAGAAGCTGAATAATTTCTCACTATTTCTTCCTTCCCACCGTCAGTGTCTCAATACGAGAATTCTTTGGAAATCATGGATTTAGAATCAGGTGTTAATAAATAAGATATTAGAAAAATAAAGATAGTCTTCGATTAATAAATCTGTTGATTTATCAGCATATAGAAAAGTTCAAGGAATCTACCGAAAAATTACTATTTTACAGCAGGAAAAACCAAGTAATTCAAGCATTAAAACCGTACATCTTTATCAGCCAAATGCCTCAACTGATTCTAGATCTTCAACAGTATTGATATTCGCAAAAGTCCTCAGTTCAGGATCAATTTTCTTAATTTCCGGAACCTCAACAAACACCACATCCTTCATTTCAAAGACCGGTGCAAGTACGGACCTTTTTCCTTTCTCAAAGGCTTTTTCGATTTCAGGAATCAGTTTTCTGGAATAGACTGCATGCAGAGGCTCGAACATTCTCTCATCCCATTTTGGGAGAGCAGCATCGTGACCGTTTGCTTTGTCAAACAGAAGGGCTACGACCTTAGAATTTACAAAAGGCATATCTCCTGCACAGACGAAAGAGTACTCTGATCTGGATTCAATAAGCCCTGCCCGGATGCCTTCAAGAGGACCGGCGTCTTCTAAAGTGTCAAAACAGAAGCGGATTTCATGAGCAGGGAATTTATCAAGTAACGGCATGAATTTTTCTTTCTGGGCGCTGTCCCGAACCGAGAGGATTACTTCGTCCACAACCCGAAAAAGGCTTTCCAGCAGGCGCTCAATGATTGTTTTTCCTTCAAATTCGAGAAGGGCTTTTTCGACCATGCCCATCCGTGTCCCCTTGCCTCCCGCCAGAACAACGGCAGATCTAAGCCCTGTTTGCCTTTCCCCGGATTTTCCAGGTTCCCTTTCTTTAAGCTCTGCTAACTCTGTTTTTTCGTTCATTTAACCGCATCCGGAGCTGTTCTTTTCTTTTTCGCTTTTATTATTCTTGGTTATTCTTTGTCATGGACCC
>CAZLNG010000088.1:0-16533 GCA_964560735.1 uncultured Methanosarcinales archaeon
CTTGTGCACTAACCTGATTCGAGTGTTTGAATGAAAAAAGATGGGTCGAAAGAGGGGACTATTTGAGATAGTTGATGAGGTTTGAGGTTTGTTTATGAGTGATTTTTTAGGTGTGAAGGATGTCCATGAGGTTGATGCAGTCGGGGAGTAGTATGAGTAAACTTGCTTAACTAAAGAAACTATTTAGCTAAGAATATAGCTATATAGCATATATGCAAAAAGTATATCTCAAGTACTATATATTTTTATATCAGAGGTTATCCAGTGTCCTCGAACAGCTACAACACCTTTCTGGGATAATTGTGGAAGGTGGAATTATTTTTGACCGTTTGCGTTTTTTTCATTATAGTTGAGGAATTTGCTTACTAAAATACCAATGGCACAGAGTGGCTTTTCATTTAATCGATGATTTCTCAATTGGTACAACGATAGACTCATGGAAACTTGGAGTTTGAGCGGCTTGAGACCCCAGAGAGGGCATTTACTAAAACATTAGAGAAAAACCGCAATGCGGTACAAAAATTGATATTCTCATGCAAGAAAATTATAGGTATGTCTGCCTTTGAGTATCTCCCTAATCCTCGTTTCTCAGAGCCTGTAATCCGAATTTTCGAAGATCCGAATATCATTATTGGCGGTACGCCAATCATAGATATTTATAATAAGTTAAATGATGCCTTAGAAAAATTGAGAAATTGGAGGCGCAATGTAAAAATAATGCCCGATATAAAGAGTGATGTGGAATCTTTGATTAAGGCATTATTTGATGAACTTAGATCTGTCCTCAACGACTTTACCTTTTTAGCTAATCAACTGATTGAGAAATCTAAACTCCTCGTTGAAGATTTAATTAACGATATATTCAAAAATCTCACAGACTTAGTTTCAAATATATGGGGAAAAATTAACGACCTTTTGAAACAGGCAGAAATACTTGGCCAACGCCTTATTTCAAAGATTAGTGATTTAAATGACAAGATTTTCGAAAATTTAGATGAGTTTCGTCAGGCCTTATTTGATGATTTACATAGCTTAATAGATCACGCAGTGGTTGCAGGACAAGTGATTACAACTGGTACTTTTGAGCAATTAATATCAGAATTTCGAAGAGCTGCGCTCACAATTCAAGACTTTTTAGACGGCATAGATATTTTTGATCCAGACGCTCGAAAAAGAAAAGAAATTAGCGAAAAAATCAAGGAACATTTAAGTATTGGTATTAAGCCTATTTGGCAATGGGGTCATATTCAAACTTACGATTATCTCTGTTGCTATACTCTTTTGGTTGAGGATTATGAAATTGAGACGAAACAAGGGACTGAACGTATTGGCAATATAGAAACGCTTTATGCAGAACTACAGGATAAAGCTTGGAGATTGTCTACTTTAGGACTAGAAGATTCCAAATTGAGTAAGGAAGCTATGGAAGATTGGGTCAAATATGGCCAGCTCTATGAACTCTGGCATAAATTAGGAGATGAAGATATGGGACTATTGGATGCAATCAACGATAAACTGAAAGAATTAGACCAGGCAAGAGACGAGTTTAACGAAAGATCCGCTCAAATCGAATCCTTAAGAGAAGAGCTACAAAATAGGTCTGCTCAAATCGATTCCCTAAAAGATGGACTTGCTAATGGTAAGATCGCAGATGGACTGCATAAACATAGCACACTCACCGGAAATGGTAGCACAGAAAGTACTCTTTCTATAGGCTCTTCAAATTTCACATTAGACAAAAGTGAAGCATCACCGAATGCAGGTTATGTCCGCTTTGGGGACAATACGGGATGGAAATTACATATTGGTCGCTCGCAAGAAAGTGTTGGTAGTTCCTTTAATAAAGGAACAACAGGAGTTCTCATGACAATCCAAGATAATGGCACAGTTGGCATCAATACGGCGGATCCGAGGGAAAGGCTCGATGTTCTTGGTGACGTCATTATTTTTGGTAACCTTGGAACACACAATCTTCCTCCAAAGCCTTTAAGTTCAGGCTGGGCTGGGGGCATTCACACATATGACATTGAGGCAGAGGGGACTATATGGTCTGGTCATGGTTACCGGAACGAATCCGGAGACCTTGCTGAAAACTATATCTCGGAAATGGATCTTGAGCCTGGAGACGTTGTTTGTTTAGATAAGGATACAGATGGAATCGTCATATCCGAAAAACCAAATAATCCTTTTGTACTTGGAGTGGTATCGACTGAACCTGGATTCTTATTGAATGCAGAGCGAGACGAAAAGGAAACAAAGGTGTTTCCAGTTTCCCTATGTGGCCGTGTTCCCTGTAAAGTTGTAGATGAAAATGGACCGATAAGAAGGGGTGATCTGTTAACTAGTTCTTCCACTCCGGGCCATGCAATGAAAGCCAATCCTGCAAATGATGAAAAATTATTCTGCTTTGGAACAATTATAGGAAAAGCCATTAGTGAATTTGAATCAGGAAAAGGGGTTATTGATATATTTGTATTTTCAAGTTGAGAGGGGCTTTTATGAAACAACTATTAGAGCTGGTGCGTATACGAGGCTAAGGTGTGGAATCAATCATAGCTATTTTCACAAGCTTTCTCAACATATCTAACGTACATATTCCTAGAAGCTACGTACAATGTCCAAGGCTATCACTTGTAGCCAAATGGACAAAATATATCCCTGCCGGCTATACAACATAATTAAAACGAGTAAAATGAACACTTTAAACTTGTTTTCTTTGCTTTCTTTTTACAGTTTACTAAATCATCCTCGTTGTGACAAATTTATCACATCGACACTAAGATTCATGTCTTCGGGATAATTGTGAAAGGCTAGCGCCGTTGAGTAGTCCGTAACGCCTGCATCTCTCAAAAGAGGTAAGGAAGCTGTTTTTAATTGAGTGTAGAGGCTCTGTGTTAGTTGCTGTAAGCCAGAGAGTTTTGCCCTTGTTCTGCAACTTTGCTAAATTCAAACGCGACGCCCGAAGAATATAACGAAAATAGTAGGTGCTTCTTGATATCCTATAAAAATAAGCCAACCACGTAATAAAATTCAAGGAATATGCAGAAAATTATATCAAGAACAGCTTTTAGGATTAACTCATTATAAAATATATAAGTATAGCAGTTCTAATATTTCTACCAAAAAATTGACATTTCTAATATCTCTAGGATCAACAAAAGTTATCATTGACCTCATTCGAAAGTCTCTATATCAACTCTCAATAAGGATTTATGCCCATAAAGTAACTCCCATCAATAAATAAGTAAACTGTTAACACTACATAAACTTAATAAACAGTCCTTCCACTCAATTGAGCGAGTTCTATATCGTAAGAAAATACTGTACTAATTAGTAAAATCTGTCAAATAAAAGTTGTGTGGAAAAAGCAAATTCCATATATGTGCTGAAATTTAAGAATTAGCCCACTCTAAAAAGCATATTCAAGAGGCACATTTTGCTCCTGAAGTATGTGAGAAATAGTTGTATATATTTGCAAGGGCTTAAGCGGGCAAGTTCTATATACATTGGAGTTTAAACGAATTATATGTTAACAGCCGAAGTAATTCCTATTAAAGATAAAAATGTTGTTGCTCTGAAACTGCAAGAAGAAGGATTTGACATTCTTTCCATTGGTGAAACAATTACAATTAGAGGCTCTCCGGAAAGATTTGAAAAGTTTTTTAATATGAAAATGGAAAAAACCTCCAAATCTGTGCTTTCAGGTATCAGTAACTCGGCAAAGGTCGAATATTACAAACCACTTATACCATCCTCAATTCCTGAGGAATTTAAATATCTTATTAAAGAAGTTTTTTTCCCTGAGCCGCCGGAATACTTTTAATGGTCTCAAAATTGCTTCAACTTCTTTTAAAGTAAAAAATCCATTTTTTCGGATCTCCAATATCGTGTTAGGTTCTCTACCAGGGCTGCTGCCCATTTGGTAATTTTGGAAATTGAGGGGAATTGAGCTTTGGTATCTCCCAAATAAAAAGAGCAGGTCTAGTAGAGAAAAATTCCTACCTTTAGTGTACGTTTTTTCCTAATTCCTTCAAATTGATACTTTTATTTATACAGGTGAAGGTACTGTATATAGTGATCTTACCATAATTGACTTGGCAAGCTTATATGCACTATAAGTATCTACAAGTCCGGCTCCAGTAGCACTGTCAAACCCTTTGCCTGCTTTGTCGCCCATTGCACTTACACCATCTTTAACGTCTCTTGCAGATGCTATCAAGATTTGTTTTATCAATTCAGGTGATAAAGATGGTTGTACTTGCTTTAAGAGTGCACACACACCAGCAATCTGGGGAGCTGCTGCACTTGTTCCGCTTATTGCTGCCCATCCATCTTCAGCCTCTGTCATATCTCCATTCGGATGAGCACCGCCAGCTGCCAAATCTTTGTCGATGGAGCAACCTGGCTGCACAGGCAGCATTATGTAGGCCCCTCTTGGCTGCATGCCCACAAGGCCGCATACATCTGGTACCTTCCTACCTGGATAGACCGAGCTGATGAAACTCGAAGAATAGTTGGATACTTCAAGTTTGAAGTCATCTCCTGCGAGATCCCTATAGGCATGAGTGCCACCAACAGATATTACATCTGGCATCTGACCTGGGAATGAGTACTGGCCATTTCCCGCAGAGAACACAACTGTTATTCCAAGTTTTTTTACTGCATAAATTATAGCTGCTTCAAGTGGTTTCAACCAGTTAGGTAGAGACGGCGTCTGGACATCCCATCCCCAACTGCAGGTAATAACTGCTGGATTGAGATCCGTTGCTTTTTTGAATCCAAGAGTTGCATTAGGCCCCATTTTTATACCTACGAAATCAATTCCAGGAGCTGACGAAAATATGTTTGCAGCCTCTGCGGTTCCATGCCCATACTCATCAAATTCCACATCTACAGCATCTTCAGCTATTGTCCTGTAGTAATTGTAACCTCTACATTCGTAAAACTTGTGAGCATAAAAACCCGTATCAGGCATGGCAACCAGAACACCTTTGCCTGTAATCCCTTCCTGGTTAACCTTTCCAGCTCGAAGGATCATGGAGATGTCCGCTGGAACATTCAGGTAATGATAAGATACTCTAGGAGGCAACGGTGATTCAAGGAAAGTTGGAGGTTTTTGTGGGTAAGCTCGTTCAACCAATTCAGATAGTTCCTCAGGGATCTCAAAAGGAGCTCCTTCAACATTCGATAGGAAGATTCTTTCTCCCCTTTTAGGAAAATTATTATTAATCGGGGCTACAACTTTTTCAATTTCAGTATTAAACGTTTTTTCCCATAACTCTTTGGAAGCTTCCCCACTGACACTAAACACCCCTACATGAAGAATTCTAAAGCCCCAATCTTGAAGTATTTTCGCAGCTTTTTTTACTTCTCCACCTTGAGGAACAAAATTTTCAATGTTTTCCGGAGTCAAAAACCGTCCCGTTTCAAACATGGATACATTTGTTTCACTACGAATTGAGGCCTCAAAACTGACAACTTCTCCTTCTTTTGTCCCGTCCCTACGAACTGCAGGTTTCACAGAAATATCAGATTTTTCTTTAGAGATATTTGATTCCCCCTTAAATTAAGTATATTATATTGATTAATGCATACAATTATGAGTATTAAATTACTTAATGAGCATTAATTACCTATATATTATACTCTAAAGCCCCACTGGGAAATATCTGGAAGGAGTAACAGCCAAAGCTGTGTGGGAGTTGTGATAAGATGTAAATCTTGTATCCTTACCTGTGCTCTGGACAACCTCAGACCTGAGTTTATACTTCAGTAATACTGACGCTTTATGTGAGGACGAAAATATATAGTTACTTCTGCAACTGGATTACTTATCGTCGATGACATGACTCTTGATAAGTCTCCAAACACTTGGATCTTGTCTACAGCAATGAAATGACAAACATCGCCAAATTGAAATGGTGTTAATCTTAAAACTGTTGTCTGGACAGATAATGATGCTATGGTACCTGTTGACTTTAGAATTTACGATATAGATACTGACACGAAAATAAAGAATGATCATTTAGTTATATCCCACTTTCTGCACTTGGTCACAAATGTAGAATTTATTTGCTCAATTGTCTAAAGTTACCTCTTAAGATAAGGATTGATTTTTAAGCTATTCCCGTCTTGAGAAAATTGACGGCATTTTTGTGTTCAAATGCGGAAAGTGGGTTATATATTGAACAAGGCAGAAGAACGTATTTTCTTCCCGAATTTAACTTTTTTGCAAGAGCTTGCATGGGATCAGCTTAGAAAAGACAAATAAAAAACAAATAGATGGTTTAACATCTCTATACAGCATTGGAGCCCTGCAAAATGATTTTCAGGGCTCAATACCTATCTTCTTGAACTCACTCATCCCCCTTTCTTAACTTACTACTCTGAAGATTATTTCTCTGCCCGCGTCCCCAATATCGATAATTTTCAGTCCCGATGGGGTACGGTCCCACCATTTGCTATTAGGTTGTGTGGAGTCGCCAAACTCGGGGCCGTTTCTCTTATTGAATAAATCCTTTTTATCACCGGGATTGATCCTATGTTCCAGATCAAACCGGTTGTCCGCCTGGACGATAGAGCACTCGTAATGCATCTCAGGAGTCATTTGCTCGTTTTTATTGTTTCCCAGTTCGTCAATATGCCATATAGCGAGCCCAGAAGACGGCAGAGATAGATCTCTATTCTCTCTGTGTCTGTTTTCAATTATATAATACTCGAATTGGTCTTTGTCAAATATAAAGAACTCATTCGTTCCTGCCTTGGCAGTATATATACCATCTGTGAGACGTGTTACTTGGCTGGCCCACCCGGCCTCTTTCTTGAGGTAAGGATTGACGTGGACAGGATTCTTTTCATCGCCTCCGAAGCACATGAGGCAATAGTCTCCGACACCGTTGGACTCATTCCCATAGTCGTAAAGGTCAGGAAAATCACAAATCATATGACCGTTCTCGTGGCAGAATGTTCCCAAAGTCAGCTCGCGACCCATGTCGGTGAATTGATAATCGAAGAACTTTTTCCCGTTTCCTACATCGAAAGGAGCATTCAAGGCCCAGGAATGAGGCCAGAGTCCCTCACTCCACTCGTTCACACGGGATCCGGCATAAAATATGTTCAGTGCATAAATGAACCCATTGTTATCCGTGCTAAGACTACCAAAGTCGAAGCCCTTTGTCTTGAGATCATTGAGAGCCTCGAAGATAAGCTCCTTGGCCCTCGTTCCAAAAGGTATGGTAGGATTGGTATAATAGGCCATGGGGTTCTTGGAAGTATAATACTGTGTGACTATATTCGTGTATTTCAACTTCCCCCCCGAAACGTCGAAGAAATAATCGTAAACAGATCCTGCATTCCCGGAGCCCGTATAGCCCTGTTTATTGCAAAACTCATCTACTTCGGATTGCGGGATGGTGCCAGGGACATCAGGAAACTGGATTAAAATACAAAGGCCAACATAATCACCTGTAGTCTCCTTCTGAGGAGGAGCCGGGATGATCCCATGAGACATCATCGCCATTCGTTTTGCCTGTTTTGCCTCCTGTCTCCTCTGTTCCCATCTCGTTGTGGCAGCCATCCGGTTGAAGGCCATTCTCGACTGCTCCTTAGCGGCATCCTTTGATATTCTAATGTGCTTTTTAATTCCAAGGACCACAGGATCTACAAGCCCAACTCTGATACCTGTCGGCTCGAGAAAGCTCTCATCGGCTGATAGCTTCGCATACACATAATAACCCGTAACTGGATCTTTGGTGACCGTGAATCCATCTAGTGTCTCGAAGACTGCGTAATTCTGGTTTCCCCAACCCCTAAGCCTTATCTGAGTCCCATCAGGTTGAGTAAACTCAAATTCTTTGTTGTAAAACGGATAGGGCATATTTGGTACCTCTTCTATTCCTCTTGAGATTAATGTCAAAATTAGCTTCTGAGTTTCAAAACTGGTTGGTATTTAATCTGGAAATTCAGAGTATTTTACAACTAAGAGCCTATCCGAAAAATCAGTGATGCATGTTGAAAAGTTACAATTGGTCTATAATCTAAGAGTCTCCGTTCCGGTTTTGCATATTGCATATTGTAAAAGTTATAGCAGGTAACCACTTTTCGGATAGGCTCTAATATCGAACCTATATTATGTCCAATTCCCGAAATTTACATCACTTGTTCACTTCTAAAATACATAGTTTTTATATATATACTGTTTTTATTATAAATTAATATAATATAAGTATTATTAAATCTAGTAGAAAAATAAATTAGAAATTAAATTCCGGCAACTGACTTCTATGACTTAATTTTCAACGAGAAGTATAATAAAAGCCTGTCCCAAAAATGTGTTATTTATTTCAGTCGAATACCCCGCCAGAGCAACTTTGATAATAAATTTAGAATTATATCCTTCCAGAAATCTGTGCTGGTCTATGGGAATCTATAAAGTATAATCTTCCTTTCCAGAGCTACATACAGGAAGACATTGTGCATGCTTAAGGAAGCTAATGAATGGAATTCCACAAAAAAATATGTGAAACATTTATTGTAGCTCGAAAAATATGATTCGTTTTGGGAAGATATTAAGGTAAAATTGTATCACAACAATTGAGATCCAAAACAAAGCATATCAAGTCTGTTATGAATATAATGAATTCAGTAGTTTGAAGTCTAATACTGTTGGTTTCTAATTTAACAGCGTAAATCTCATGGAATATAGTTCCAAAGAATCCATCTGCAATAATCATAATAGTTTAGTACTTACCTGTCTAATATAGGTCACATGCAATCGCAATTACAAGTTCTAAATATAGCTTCTTTGGCTATTTTATAGCATCAAATATAATAAATTATATATTATGCAGATAGCTAGTTTCAAATTCTGACTATCCTGTTTTTGATCAGAAGTAGATATTCCATTTAGTTCTATTAATCTCGATTTTCCAATTTCAAGATTTTGGTTCAGAAGAACTAAATGTAGTTTTGAAACGGGGTAAGTGAATAAAAAATCTATCACTGAATCACAAAAATGAGCGCTATCTGCCGAAGTAGATTATAGAAGGGAGAAGATAATGTGAGAATATCTCGTGAAAAAAATTTGGCTTTTGCAGATCAGCCTACGCCTATGTTATTCAAAGATGTAGAGCAAATCCAACCAAGAACCGCTATTAAACCAATTCCTAAAGTTTCCGTTGAACTAAGAAAGACTGTCGCTACAGTAGGCAGCCCAGAAATAGAGTCATTGCTGGACGAAAATACAGGGCAACCGATACTAAGAATCAAAAACTTTAATCTGGGCGTACACGAATTTCCACCGACTGTTCAAGCAAAGGGTATTCCTAGCTTAGGTTCAAGATCACCAAGTTTCTCCAAGGCTCTGGAGTCTCAAGGTTTTCTACCGGATCACCTAGCTTTAAGACCAGTACCCCAACCACTTGCTCCCCAACTTAAGGTGCGTCCTTTCAGTTTAGTTTATCCTGAAATCGAAAGGAAATATGGTAGCCCTGCATCCACAGTCTTTCCGCCAGATGATCGGTCGGTAATCAGCGATACAAGCTATCCTTGGGGTGCATGTGGTAGAGTTGATACACCTTTAGGCTACGGAAGCGGGGTAATGGTAGGCCCGAGACATTTGCTTACAGTAAGCCATTTAATTCAATGGAATGATGATGGCTCAACTGGTTGGGTGCGTTTCAGACCCGGTTATTTTGCACCAAGTGAGCCCTTTGGAGATGCATGGGGGATTCAGACCTATTTCAAGTACAAGGTAAATGGACCAACAATTGATTCGACAGAAGGCATGTTTGACTATGTTGTTTGTGTTTTAGATCGCAATATAGGTAACTCGACAGGGTGGATGGGTACCAAAGGTTATACCGACTCATGGGATGGTGGAACTTATTGGTCGCATGTAGGTTACCCTAGTGGTCTAACTGCAGGAAACAGGCCTACATTTCAGGGAAATATTTCACTGGATGGGGGTTATTGGGAAGAAGATTCTCATGAGTCGATGTTCCATCAAGGGGATGTGGAAACCGGACAATCAGGTGGTCCTTTCTTCGGCTGGTGGGATAATATACCGTATGCAGTAGCAGTTCAGAGCTCACATGACCCGGCGCAAAACAATGCGAGTGGGGGTCAAGATTTAGTAGATCTGGTGCTTCGTGCTCTTGCAGAATATCCCTGAAAGAGAGATTAAGGGCTCTGTAGAAATCCTCAATTTTATCTAAATAGTTTCTTCAACTTTTTATTTTGTAACTTTTTATTTTGTATTGCACACTAACAGGCACATTAACAGTTTTATTTCAGTCGGATACCTCGCAGCTTGGAGGCTGTCCGACAATTACTGTTAGTAATGAAATAATATCGTCTGCTGGTAAATTGGAACTTTTTTATGAGATTTGTTTTCTATTCCTTATTACTCAAGTATTAAAGTGAAAAGTTCTATTTATTCCATTTCTCTTTCTAATGATCTCGTTTTTATTTGAGTAAATCCATATTTTCTTTAAGTTAACTGCTGTACATACCAAATTAAATTCATTTCTGACTGATCTTATTCCCCTTGTGAGAAATTCTCTAAACCCAAGGTTCTCTTTATAGTTTCCAATTGCAGGTTCTACTACTTGTTGCCTTTGTCTGAATACTTCTTTTGCTTCTTCTGTTTTCATTTTATCTGCTAATTGCTTTCTGGTAGTGGGTGTGAATTTTTGAAAACCATAAGTATAAGAGCCTCTCTTCATTCTACTCAGATATTGAAAATGTACTCGCTTTTTCAGAATTGATCAATAACTCACGGATACGACTTGCTTCTTTCTTTGAAAATTCAGCTATTTTTAACCGTCTAATTCCATCCGTTCTTTTTATACAATTACAGATATTATTAGATGGTTTGTTAATTGATCTACGATTACCATATTCAAAGTTTTCTCGCATCTTTCTGATCTTGATTTATTGATCTTTCTTCCTGCATTAGAGACCCTTTTCGAAATATACTACTTTTTTAATTTTTTGTTAAATTGCTTTTTCTTGTAGATGTTTTAATTAATAAATGTCACTATTTATTACGTCGAGAGCGCGGAGGGTCACGAATACCCCATCCATTACAGCTAATCTCAAGTACCAACCACGCATGTAATTGATATCCTCTCGCAGATCTTCAGATCACAGAGCCACCGATAAAACCGATGGCTTGCTGTTAAAATTATCTTTTCCGGATTTGGAGGTTTTTTGCTCATTTCCAATTGGACAGACCAATTACCTCAATGGTGCCTGAATGATTCCTGTACCCACATCATCTTCTTCGAAGCCTGGGGTTAGAGAGTCAAAGGTGCCGCTAGCAATAAGTTGCGCCATCAGGTTCACATTATTTATCCTCCCGGTCAATTTCAGTTGACGGTGTGCCCACAGGGCAGCAACACCCGCAACGTGAGGTGTCGCCATGCTGGTTCCACTCATACTGACAAGGTCACTCGTACCTGCTTCGGCAGAAATGATGTTAACACCGGGGGCGGCAATGTTCACATGATTATTTGAAAATTCGGCAATGTTAAAGCCATTGTTGGATTTATTCAGTGCGCCAACGGCAACGATGCCTGTGGCGGCAGCGGGAGGGGAGACCGCAATTTCGTATTTAGGCCGATTGCTTTCGTTACCGCTGGCCGCAACGATGATTGCAGAGTGCCCAAATGCCCCCCCTGCTGCCACAACGCGCGCTAACTCGGTGAACAGGTTGACGTTTGCACGATACTCTTCCAGCGCCTGGGATGTTGCTGGGTTAATATCCATTCTTTGTCTACGAACTAGAAAATCTACATAGCCCGGAAAATCAATGCCTAGGGACATGGAAATGACATTTGCGCCTTCCTGGACTGCCCACTGGATGGCCTTGGCGATCGTTTCTGAGGAACCCCCGCCTTCACCCAGCACCTTGCCAATTAGAGCGCATTTAATGTTTCTAGCGATGCCGATGCGAATATCATTGACGTCCTGGCCAAAAATGGTCCCTGCACAATGCGTGCCATGACCATGAGTATCATTATCGGTTTCCGTAGTGAAGTTCTTCTGAACCAGCTTCATGCCTTTAAATGCTGGGTGATTTGGATCGATTCCAGTATCCAGCACAGCTACAGTGACATCGGTTCCGTCAAATGGTGATTCCGATGCACGTACTGCATCAATTCCCCAGGATTTTGTAGCTGTTGGAACAGCAGGGCTACCAACCGGGGCAACCAGTTTCATTGGCATAGGTTTGGCAATGGCAAGTGTACCGGGATCTCTGCTCAGATCGTTAATCTCCCGCCTGGTAAGTTCGGCAGACTCTAAGTTGACGATTGGTTGGGCCGCTTCCAAGGAGAACAATTCTGCTCGGCGCGCTCTTCCCATATCTCCCCGTGCAGGTGGTAATATCTCACTGCTGCGCAGGATAACATATTTTTCTGAATCCATATTTTACCCTCCTTTTGTATTTCGATATCATCATTAGCGGAATGTTTTCTTTTGAATATTTTCGGCTCTTCGCTCTTTTGTATAGGTAAAAATAATTTTCTAGTTAAAAAGTGACAATACCAAAGAGATAAATCAATCGTGAATGTTATTTTTCCCATTGAATGTTTTCAAATACTATATGTGTGTGCTGCACCCACACTAGAAAGTAGAAGTTTCCCACTCAATCCCCCACTCGAAACAACAAAGAGCCATATTTTTACTGATCTTATTTTATCTAATGTATAAAATAAGATACTTATAAGATACTTATTGTGTGGGATAATAACAGATAATAATATATAACGATATATAATAATGTATAATAATATAAAATAACTGGAGAATAAGTGTTTATAAACTATAGTCAGAATTGCATATAACCTGTATTGGTAGGCAGACATTAAAATGTGAGAATTATTGTTGATGGCTTTTTTGAAACTATTGTTATTCTATTCCGTTCACAACAAATCTAAATTTGTGAAAATATTGATCTTGTCAGTGAGTCTTTGATAAAATCGGATAAAACGAGCACAATAGTTTTGTTTTACCAGATTTGAGAGCCACACTTCTGCTTACGGTTTTTAGTAACTCATTCATTACCTTTTTTCAAACCCATATAGTCTGGACGGGAACCAAGCATAGATATTTTTCACTGCTATCCCTCATTTCCACGCACATATCCCAGAAGCCACGTACAAAGGCCAGGTCTATCGCTCGTAGCAAAATGGGCCAAAATATGCCAGGACGGTTCCACAATGCAATTAAAACGAGTAAAATGAATACTTAAGCCTGTATTCTTTGCTTCCTTTAAGGCCGTTCAACCACGTTTTTCTCTGATGTGATAAATTTGTCACATCGACGTCAAGATTTAGGTTTTCGGGATAATTGTGAAAGGCTGATAAGGTACATCTATCTGAAGGAAATTAAAGTGACATATGATTTTTGCTTTTAAGTCATATTGTTTCACGACTTACTGGTGTAACTGAAAACCAACGTACATTTCGAAGTGGAATATGCCTGTTTTTATTGTCATTCAACATCATCCATAGAAGATCTAAACCAAATCTAACTTCTGTGCACTCGAATGATTCATAATAGCCATCCATCATCTAACGTTTACTTTTATGGTATCCGTATTTGAGCCTCCGTATAGTATTTTTAATGTATGCAGGAAATCATTAACGGTGACCAAGGAATTAAACAAGTATCTAATCCACTATCGACTGATGCAATCAATCAAAAAACCAGAAACATATAAAGTCTCGATTTCAAAGATATAATCTAAGATTAGTATTCACTAAATATAATAATAAGAGAAAAATATGTAAGAAATTGATTTTAGAGAACCGAAATCATAGTACCATCAATTTCAAAATAAAAAAATGCAGTTGTCGTTTTGACGTCAACGTTCAATATAAATAAACGCAAGAATATAAATATCCTAATTGGTAATTCCATTTGGAGGAAAATATTATGGCGGGAGAAAATAATATGGGCGGTGTGTTGAGGTTATCACCAGATGTTTGTATCTATCCAGATGACAATCTTGAGAACGTAAATGTTGAAGTAGTTCTTCCTGGAGTTGAAAAGAAGGATATCTCCTTCAAGCTCAGTGAAGATGGTTTCTATATACGAGCCATTAAAGGTGATTTTGAATATGCGGATAGCTATGTTTTTTGCTGTCCGGTAGAACCTGAAAAAGCAGTTGCTAACTATTCAAATGGCTTGCTTAAAGTCAAAGTACCTTATAAACAGACTCCTGTACACTTAGTTAATGTTAAAATCGAGTAACGTAATGCTAGCAAAGAAAACTATTCTAAAAAAACAGAATCTACCCAATATCTTCGATTTGTGCAATTTGGCCTAGAAAAAAGTACATTGGGTAAGCTTTAGAGCAATTGAACTTACCCTTTAACAGCTACCTTTTTTTAACTAGAAGTTAATTTAAAAGTAACTATCTCTGAGATAAGGATCTAGGACACTAGGATTGAAAGGTTCTCTCCTCGCTAGGTAGCGTATATGGAATAACCCCTTCGTTATTCAAAGTTATATACCTTAATTAGTTTTGACTGTTAGCGCTTTTAGGGACAAATAAGGAATTTGCTTGCTAACACAAAAAAGATGAAGAATTCCTCGGATAATGAAAGAAAGTGTTTCCAAGATATGAAATCAAAAAACATCATACCTCGGAGTTGCAATGATAGCAACAATAATAAAGTTAAATCAAGTTTTGGGATGAAACCAAATAGTGTTTAAATGCATCTTTACTGGGTTACAATATTTCATTATCAGCAGTGTCAAGGTGTTGGGAAATTCGGAGGTTTAATTGGCTCGAAACCAGGAGGTATACTGACTGGTGGTCTGTCACTAGCACCAGGTACCTCTTGAGTGAATGAGTCTAGGAATTTATCAAGTCGGTCTTGACCAATTAATATATTACCATTAGCAGTATTAAGAGCTTCTTCTGCTTGTTGGTAATTACCGTGTAGGTAATTGTATGCACAATGATTGTAATTGTAACCGGCTATACCGCAGTATTTTATCCAATCGTCCCATTGTTCTTTCATTTTTTGGTAATTAGGAGAAAGGTTATTTAATGTGTCACTTTTCTGTTTTGCTTTTTCACAATTTTCAAACATATCTTGTCCATATTTTTGCATATCATTCCATTTGTAATTATTCCAATTATCATAATATTGAGCTTTCTGACAATGCCATACACATCCCCAGATTGGGTTCGTCCATTTATAACACATATCAATAAACTCTTTATCTTGAGTCATTTAACTCCCCCATCTAATTCTTTCAAAGCTATTGAACTCGAAAAACGTTTAATAAACGTTTAATATTTGTTCCTAGCTAATAAACTTCCTTAGAAAAAAATGCCAAGGAAATACTACTCAGACGTATGTTCTTATTTTTTAATTTTTGTTAGGTTGAATACATTTTTAACGCAACTGTTGGTTTCTACATTATTGCTTGTTAAATTGTTTTAAGGCGTTTTTTACTTTATTAGTATATCAATGAAATTATATTTAATATATTATGAAACACAAGTACGAAACTAATATAAAAGGGACAGATCACATTGAATCAATTTTCCAGAAAACTATAATAAATTGATAGAAAGGATTTTTACATAAAAATTCAAATAAAGTCAATGCTACCTGTTGAATCGAAAATTGTAAATAAACGACTCCAAAAAATACCTAATGGTTGCACCAGAATGTAATTAATAGGCTTTTAGCTCGTGGTTGCCCTTATTACAACTCCAAACGTTATAACCACTCTTACATCAGAAACCTCGATACCAAGTCACAGGGCAACCACTTATCTTCTCTACTATATCCTGTATCTTATTACTCCAAAATCAAGCCCGAAAAGCCCTCTACTATCCTCTTAGCCAAGGCTTGAGCCAGTTCAGGAGTATTTATTCCTCTTCCCCTATTTTTTGCCATAGGCCCAGTGAAAAAGCGGTATTTGCGTCTTCTACTGGCATCTTGATCTTCTTTTTATCCTCTTGCATGTAATAATCGGACTGGATCATAAATTGCTTGTGCTCCCCAGCTTCCTCCCTGAATAGCTGGCTATTGCATTTTACCGCCATTTCGTCACAAGCATTTGAAACCAGGTTGTAGATCCTGTACGACATCCTTTGTGTGAACAGTTTAGTTACCTTATCCTGAAAACTATTATCTTCGCCTTTATCAATATAGTATTTCTCTGCACTTGCCATGACCTTATTGCAATACCTGCCTAGAAGGAAAAAAGCTTTTTTTGCATTTGCGTCGCCATCACCAAAGAATTTCTTATTCTTTGCAAAATAATCATCTATTGAACTGTACTTATTTTCCATTTTATTATTCCACTGTATTAATTTTTGATCAAACTCATTAATACTGTGGCACCTTTATGTAATTTTGGTTGAAAAAACGCAATCAATAGGCTCTGGATAATATGGAAAAGATGCGAATATTACATAAACGGGATAATATATTTGGACTGGAAATAAGGGCTTATTATTTTTACTTATCTATTCTTTGGCAACGCCCACCAGGGAAACCT
>CAZLNG010000089.1:0-7957 GCA_964560735.1 uncultured Methanosarcinales archaeon
CTGCCTATAGTCGCTTTCTATGTTTATCGAGCCATCACAAAGAGGTATTCAATAAAAATTCCAATATCAATCGGGAAGGGCCAGTTCTTTTTCCTGAGTATATCGGTTATTATTATGTTTGTCCTTGGCGCCGCATACTCTTATTTCCTCATGCTGCCTCTCTTCCTTAAGTTCCTCTACATGGATGCAGCAGGTTCAGGAGTGACAGCGACTTATTCGATCTTCAAGTTCATCTCATTTATAGCATCAACTACAGCAATCTTCGGTCTGGTCTTCGAACTCCCAATAGTGCTGACCTTCCTGACTCGAAACGGATTTGTACAATATTCTACCCTTGTGACCTACCGCAAGCATATATATGTCCTGGTTATGATTATTGCGGCTACCGTTACTCCAGGGGCAGATGTTTTCAGCCAGATGATGGTTGCCGTGCCCATGGTGATCTTTTTTGAGATAAGTATGGTAATTGTCAGGATAATTGGAGTGAAAAATAAGTTGCTAAAGCCTGATTCTTCTCTATCATAAAAAAGGCGTTCCTGTTTAACCGGTTCCTTTTTAATCTGTTTCTTTTTAATCTGTTTCTTTTTAATTTGTTTCTTTTTAATTTGTTTCTTGTTTTCCTGCTACTTTTTTAATCAGCTTATGTTATTTCAGCTCAAAGGCGCATTCTATCGTTCTGTCCGATTCACTTTCAGTAAGCTCAAGAAAGCCTTATTTAACAGAAACCCTAATGTGCAGAGGTTATGGAGCCAGAGTACATAAAAGCAAATGTCCAGGTAGTTGCCGCATCCGTTATTTACGGATTTGCAGGGATTTTTTTCTTATACGTAAAAGATATGGCTGCAGGGCCGGTAGTTTTTTATCAGATACTGTTTGGTTTTCTTGCTCTTGTAGTTTATATGGCAGCTACAGGCAAACTCTCAGATATGAGGCTTCGGGGAAAAAGAAAAGCTCTGCTGCTTCTTGGGGCCTGGCAGGCAGGAGTTATGCTCTCTTATTATACAGCTGTGAGCGTTACTAATGTCTCTTTATCAGTTCTTCTGCTTTATACAGCTCCGCTTTACGTTTTGCTTATTGCCCCTTTATTCCTTAAAGAAAAACCCAGTGGAAAAAGCCTTGTTGCTCTTATAATTTCCCTTGTGGGTGTGGGGATAGTTGTCGGTCCGGAAAACCTTTTTTCCAATCATGCAGGACTAAAGTCCGAATATCTGTTTGGTGTGCTCATGGGGCTTTTTGCAGGTTTCTTTTATGCCTGTATTATTATGACCTCCCGTTACCTCCGGGACGAATACTCAGGCCTTGAACAGCTTTTTCTTTCAACCGGTGTGACGCTTGTGCTTTTGCTTTTTTTTGTGAAACAGGCATCTACAGCTTCCCTTCTTGAAAATCTGCCTGTGCTGCTGTTCCTCGGAGTAATGATCACTTCAATAGGTTCGATTCTTTACTTCACAGGGCTTGTACATGTCAAAGCTCAGAACGCAAGCATAATTTCCCTCCTTGAGCCGGTAAGTACGATCTTTTTCGCATACCTTCTCTTAAAAGAGCCTGTTTCTGCTGAAACTCTGCTTGGCTGTCTGCTTATTCTTTCGAGTTCTCTTCTTGTGAGCCTTGAGGATGATAACAAAACCTGAATATAAATTTCGGTTAAAGTAAAAGAATAGATTGAAAACTAGTTTTTGTAAAGCTGAACTTTACAGGAAAACTGAATTCTGCCTGAAAACTGGAACTTACCAGAACAGGAAGTAATAATTTGAAAAAACTTTAAAAAACTAAAAAAATGTCTGGAATATAAGAAGAGTGAGAATAAAAAAAGGTGAGCAGAAGGAAAATGTGAATAAACCGTCAAATCTAATAGTGAAGAGATGGTTCTCATATATTATAAGAAAATTTAAATGTATTCTCCTTAAATGTAATGTTCTTATGAGATTTCTTCGCCATCTAAGCTATATTCTTCCCCATTTCAGAATTCTGTTTCCGGGAGAACATGACAAAATTTATTTAAATATCCTGTCCTCTTATCACTCATAATATATTTTACTCATTATTTGAAAAGGCCTGGTAATTTTATGGTAGATGTAGGTAAGGAATTGGAAGTATTAAGGCAGAATTTGCTTGATCTGTCTCTTCGAAATAACCTTCTCAATTATCGTCCTTCTCAGAAAAGGACCATTTCAATTGCAGGCAGATATCCTGAAGAAATTTATGAGCTCTTTGTTCTCCATGAAAAATCCATGAGGTTCAGGGCAAAAGCCAGGCCCAGAAAATGCAAAAATTCTGAGAATGGGGAACAAGGCGAGGACGAAACCTCAGAAAAAGAGAGCAGACTTTTGAAGACGATAGGGGAAATCCTGGTCTCCGAAGAGGAGAAGCCCCAGAGTACCCGCTCCGAAACTTTCCTGGAAACTCCTGATGATGGTGAAACCCTCGAAAGAAAACTTTTTTATGTGTTTAACCAGGCGAATTCCATTTTTGAAGAACAGGGGTACCCTGTCCTCTACCTTGCAGTGGGTTTCATGCAGTGGAGCGACAGCAAATCGTCGGTAAAAAATTCAAAGGCTCCCCTCCTTCTAATTCCTGTTGAACTCAGACGGATAGGAAAAGGTCGGAATTTCAGTGCCCAGTGGACAGGAGATGAAGTATTTGCCTCAATAACCCTGCAGGCAAAAATGAAAGAATTCGGAATTCAGATTCCGGATTTTGAGATGCCTGAAGAAACGGCAGGAATCGAAAACTACCTTAAGATAGTATCTACAGCAATTAAGGATAAAAAGGACTGGACACTTTTGCCGGAGGTTTGCATTGATCTTTTTAACTTCAGAAAATTCGTTATGTATAAAGATCTTGATCATACGACCTGGCCTGAAGACATGTCTCCAGCAGAGCATCCCCTTATCCAGAAAATCTTTAACCCGCAGGAGCCGGAATCTGACATATCTGGTTTTCTTGAAGAAGAAGTTGACCTGAAACTCTCAGCAAAAGATACTTATCATATAATGGATGCCGACTCCTCTCAAGTAGCAGTCATTGAGGATGTAAAGGCAGGGAAAAACCTTGTAGTCGAGGGTCCACCTGGCACAGGTAAGTCCCAGACAATTGCAAACACAATTGCAGAACTGATGGCTAAGGGCAAAAGTGTACTTTTCGTGAGTGAAAAAATGGCCGCCCTCCAGGTGGTAAAGAGCAGGCTGGACGCTGCTGGCCTTGGAGAACTCTGCCTGGAAATCCACAGCAACCAGACGCGAAAAAAGGCAGTACTTGAGGAGCTGGAAAAAACCCTTAACCGCGCAGCTCCTGCCTCTATAAGCCCTGAAAGAGACTTAAATGAACTCGAAAAGCTGAAACAGGAACTTAATGAATATGCTCTCTCCCTTGAGAAACCTGCAGGAAATCTCTATTCCAGTCTCTATACACTCTATGGGATAAGGGAAAAAAGGCGGGCTTATTTTGAAGCAAAGGGTGAGAAAATGCCCCGCTACGACTTTCAGGGACCTGAAACCTGGAGTTCCGAAGTTTGGACTGAAGCAGAGTCTGTTTTAGAAAAAATGGGGCAGGTACTTCCCGCTCTCGGGCCAGCCAGAAAAAACCTCTGGTATGGGTGTGAGCCAGGGATTGTACTGCCTTCGGACCTCGGGGAAATCGAACCTCTGACCGCCGAATGTGCTGCTGCTTTTGAGGCCCTGGAAGCAGCCATAAAAACACTTAACGACCTCTCTGCGACCTCAAAGCCTCATACCCTCGAGGAAATTACAACTATAATTGATGCCGCAAAACTCCTCGAAAATTCAAAACCCCTGCCTGAGAAAATGCTCCAGAACTCTGAGTGGGAATCTGACTCTTCCAGAGCAGAAGCAGATATTCTGGTTTCTAAACTCAGGCAGTACAGAGAATTGAAAATTTTTGTAGACAAAACTTTTCACTCCACTATTTTTGACCTTAATACCTCCGAATTTGAAGAATTATCCCGCAAGTTTCTCAAGATTATAAGTCCCAGATACAGGAAGCTCAAAAAAGAGATTTCAGCCTGCTATATTTCAGGAGCTCCTTCCCAGGACAGTAAAATCCTGCTTGACCTTGCCTGCATTTCCGAATGTGAAGCTCACAGGCTGGAACTTGAAGGGGCTGAGGCAAAAGGTAAGAAGTACTTCATGGAATACTGGAAGAGCTTTGAAAGTGACCCTGTTCTTCTGGAAGAGTATGGAAGGTGGATTATTCCTTTCCGTAAATTCACAAAGGATAATATTTTTACTGATAGGAGCATCAGGCTTGCAGAAAACGGCGTTGACAGGGCAGCGCTTGAATCTGCAACAAACGATGTCACGGAAGCAAAGAAAGCATTTATGGACTCTCTTAAAAAAGCTGGCCTGCGCATAGGGGCAGATTTCGAGAAAATGTTTGGAAAAAGCCTTGAAACCGTGAAAATAAGCCAGCTTAAATCCCGTGTCAATAGCTGGAAAAACGATACCTCGTCCCTCGTGTTCTGGAGCCAGTATCTTGGGTACAGGCAGGCCTGTCTGGAAACAAAAGCATCTCCAATGATTGATGATATTGAAGCCGGGAAAATCGAAGCATGTGACATGATTCCTGCTTTTGAAGGAAATTATGCCGAGCTTCTTCTGCACCGGGCCTTAAGGGAAAGACCTGCACTTGTTACTTTTATCCGGGAACTGCATGAAGGCAGGATCAACAAGTTCATTGAGCTTGACAAGAAGGTTCTTCTGGAAAACAGAAAAAGGATTACCTGCTCTGCATATGAGGAAGCTCCCAAGCTGACTTCAGGAGCTTCAAGGGCTTCGGAAGCCGGAATTCTACTCAACGAGTTCAACAGGAAGAGGGGGCATATGCCCATCCGTACCCTTATGAAAAAGGCAGGCGGCCTGATTCAAAAGATCAAGCCCTGTTTCCTTATGAGCCCGCTTTCGATTGCTCAGTACCTCGATCCCAGGAGCACTCGTTTTGATGTGATCATCTTTGACGAAGCCAGTCAGGTCAGGCCAGAAGATGCTGTTGGCGCTCTCCTGCGCGGAAAGCAGGTCGTGGTAATGGGAGATTCAAAACAGCTTCCCCCAACTGACTTTTTTGATACGGTTGTTGACTCTCCTGAACCCGAGCCGGATGATTACACTTCTGCAGGGGATATGGAAAGTATCCTCAATGTCTGCAAGCGTAGTTTTCCTGTTAAGACCCTGCGCTGGCACTACAGGAGCAGGCATGAGTCTCTAATTGCGATTTCAAACCAGGAGTTTTACGATAACCGTCTCTACGTTTATCCTTCTCCCATGCAGAAAGACGAACGTCTGGGACTGAAATTTGTGCATCTTCCTGATTCTGTTTATGACAGGGGCAGGAGTGGAGTCAACAGGATAGAAGCAAGGGCAGTTGCAAGAGCGGTCTTTGAACACTTCAGCAAGTCTCCGGATAAAAGTCTCGGGGTCGGGACTTTTAATATAAAACAGCAGGAAGCCATTCTGGAAGAGATTGAGGCGCTTCTTAAAATAAATCCAGGATTTGACCTCAATTCAAAAAATGAAAGGGGCGAGCATTTCTTTGTAAAGAACCTTGAAACTATTCAGGGTGATGAGAGAGATGTTATCCTTCTGAGTGTGGGCTTCGGTTTTGACAGCAGCAGAAAACTTTCTCTGAATTTTGGTCCCCTTAACCGTGAAGGAGGGGAAAGACGTCTGAATGTTCTTATTACAAGGGCCAGGGAAAAGTGTGTAGTTTTTGCAAACTTCACATCAAGGGATTTGACTCTTGACGAAAATTCCCCTATGGGACTCCGATCTTTGAAAGTGTTCCTTGAATTTGCAGAAAGTGGGAGGCTTCCTTTACCTGCGTGCGGCAAGAAAGATTTCGATTCCCCTTTCGAAGAAGCAATCTCGGATTTCCTGATCGGGAATGGCTGTGAAGTCCACAGGCAGATTGGTTGTGCCGGATACAGGCTTGACCTTGCAGTCCCTGATCCTGTCCATCCGGGAAGATATTTGCTTGCAATTGAGTGCGATGGAGCAGGATATTATTCTTCGCATGTTGCAAGAGACCGCGACCGTCTGCGCCAGCAGGTTCTCGAAGGCCTGGGCTGGAAAATTTATCGTGTCTGGTCAACAGACTGGTATCTACGGCCGAAGGAGAGCAAAGAAAAACTACTTGAAGCCATAAAGGAAGCTGTAAAACAGGCAAAACTGCAGGCAAAATCCGAGCCTGAAGACGAAATTCCAGTGATTAATGAACCTTCTGCCTGGGCCGATTCTCTGAATAAAGGTTCTGTGGGAAGGTTATTCAGTTCACCCTCATACTCGAATTCACCCACGAACTCGATTTCGTATGCAAATTTTGTTTCCTCTGCCGCAGATTCTGCTCTGCCTGTGGCAACCACACAAAATAAATCAAACATAGGAAGCAAAGCAATTACAGAAAGCAAAGCAGATCCGGAAAGCAAAGCAGGTACAGAGAATAGAGTAAGCCCAGAGAGTAAAGTGAATGTAGAGGATAGATCTGATAAAAACTTTGGAACTTCCTCCTTTGAAGTGAAATCCCCGCTGGAAACTCCCTTTGAATCCATAATTGAAAATCCGTATTCTGGCTCATCCCTTAAACTTGGAGAGGGGTTTGTAGCCTCCTCAGATGAGGATTTTCTGCCGGAAATGACTTTGAAGGCCAGGTCAATGGCTTTACTGGCAGATGAAAATTCCCGCAAAAAACCTGTTAGGCGCTCAGGGAAATCAAAGATTCTTAAATTCAATGCCGATCCCTGCTCTGAAGAGCTAGATACTTCAAAATTAATACCTGAACCTGAGCCTGAAAAGATGAATTTCTTCCAGGCTTACCCTGAATTCGATTTCAGTGCAGGTACTGAAAAGAGAAAAAAACGCAGGAGACTCAACGAGTTTGCTTATATTTACGGCACAGGAGGGGATTTTGAATCTGAGCCTGATTTTGAGGAAGAAAATTATGCGGGTGCAGCATGGAATTCGGTATCTGAAATAGTTTCCAGCTCAGAATCTGAAGCTGGACCTTTTGTTGACTCGGAGGTTGTGTATGGAGCCGAAACCTGGTCTGATTCAGAAAATAAATCCGGAACTGATCTAGCTGCTGGTTCTGACCTTGAAACCGGCTATCAAGGTAAAAACCTGCAGGATCCATTACTCTCAACAGATGCCGAAAAACCGGATGAGTCCCTTAATGAGGATAGTCCTGAATTTCTGTCTGATAGTACAGCCGTGACAGCTGAGCCTTCTTCTGGTATACAAGAAAGACCTGAGAAGTTGTCTGCTGAGAAGCTGTCTGCTGAGAAGCTGTCAGCAAAAAGTGATTCTCTTGAGGCGTCGGTGCCTCTTTACAGAATCTGTCCCTTATCAAGGCTTCGGGAATCGGGAGACCTCTCTGAACTTTCCGATAAACAGCTTGAAGAGGCAGTTATAATGATTATTGAGTGTGAAGGTCCTATTCATGCAGAAGCCCTGCTCCAGAGAATTAAATCTGAAGCAGGAATTACTCGCATGCTCGGAAAAATCAAACAGAGAATATTCGACGCAGTAACAATTGCTGAAGTTTCCGGAAAAATTCGGGCAGAAGGAGAGTTCTACTGGCCAGTTTCGGGACCTGTGTGCCTTTTGCGCAGGCGTAACGGCGATTCTTGTGCAAAAATCGAATGGATCTGCGATGAAGAAATAAAAGAAGCTTTGCGCTTTGTCCTGAATTCTCAGTACTCAACTCCTCTTGAAGACCTGATTGTCCAGACTTCAAGGGTGTTGGGGATAAAAACTGCACGTAAAAATACAAAAGAAAGAATTGAAAGGCTCGTGCAGTCCGGAATAGAGAGTAATGAACTTACTCTCATGCCCAACGAAATGATTTATTTTGCTGAGTAATAATGGATTTAGATTATACTGATTTAGATTATACTGATTTAGATCATACTGATTTAGATCATACTGATTTAGATTATACTGATTTAGAT
>CAZLNG010000089.1:8057-16488 GCA_964560735.1 uncultured Methanosarcinales archaeon
TGATTTAGATCATACTGATTTAGATCATACTGATTTAGATTATACTGATTTAGATTATACTGATTTAGATCATACTGATTTAGATTATACTGATTTAGATTATACTGATTTAGATCATACTGATTTAGATCATACTGATTTAGATTATACTGATTTAGATCATACTGATTTAGATATCAACTGGAAAAAATATTTATTTATCTTAATCCCTCTTTTTGCAGTTCCTATTTTTGCCTTTTATTCTTATATATTTCTTATTGGTTCGTTTTTGAAATCCAATGTATTCATTTTCTTTATAAATTAATACTTAATTATTTCAAATAGTTTTATATTCTTTCCCGGTTATTCCTTCTCCAGGTATGCCTCCTATATTTAAAGAAAATAGTAATCCGATTACTGCACTTGTTGCCTCTTGCATTCTTTTTGGAATGATAGGGATTTTTGTACGGGAAATAGAGGATATGGGGGCAGGCTCTATCTTGTTCTACAGGCTCTTTTTCGGGTTTGCAGTACTCCTGGGGTATTTTGTGATATTCGGGGGAATTAGACATATCAGGCTTAAACAAAAGAAATACTACGTACTCTTGCTTGGGATCCTTAATACAGTAACGATGTTTGCTTTTTTCTCTTCAATAAAAAATACTGGCATTCCGGTAGCTGTGCTTCTCATGTACACAGCCCCAATATATGTGACCTTCTTCTCTCCCTTCCTTTTAAAAGAGCATGTAACCCTTAGAGATATGCTTGCCCTTACACTTTCAGTTTCAGGCATACTGCTTGCAATCAATCCCTATGACCTTATAGGGATTATTTTTTTAGGTGGGGAGGGGAATTATACAACAGGAATTCTATTCGGGCTCCTTTCAGGGCTTTCCTACGGCTGTTCGATTATGATAGTAAACTATCTGAAGGAGGTCTATTCTGCCGTTGAACAGATGTTTTGGTCCACATTGGTCAGCCTTGTCCTTCTTCTGCCTTTCGGAGTATCCGTATCCGGGCCAGTGCTGCTTGAAAACCTGAATATTCTCATACCTTTAGGTATTATTGCAACTGCTTTTGCGTCTCTCCTCTACCTTAGAGGAGTAACACATATAAAGGCACAGACTGCAGCCGTTATCTCTCTGCTTGAACCTGTAAGCAGCATTTTTTTCTGCTGTATGTTCCTTGGAGAACCCCTCCAGTCAAACACAATAGGAGGCTGTGTTTTCATTCTTGCAGGGGCAGTTATGATCGGCTACAGCAGCCCCAGATGCCCGAAAAATTTAAAGGAATATTTTCGTGATGTCTGGGATGGGTTCTTTAAACCCTGCATGTCAATGAAACAGGGGAAGCTTTAATTTCTTCCCCTTAATATTTAAAAAAGTTTACTTCGATTCTTTCGATTTTTTTCTTAAATTAATTTTTTAATAATTCTTTAAATTGACTCTAAGTTTATCCTGGGTTCTTTCCAGATTTTTAGAGTTTAAATCGCTTACTCCGGTTTTTACTCTGGTTTTGTTACAAAGACCATGGCAGCAACAACTGTGGTCCATTTACCGTCTTTGTCGCCCTTTGCAGTCTGGCACATGTGGAAACTATCGAAAATATGCCCGCTAGCTTTGTACACCTGTTCTCTCTCATGCCAGGCCATCTCTGCATCGAACTCTATACCGAGAGTTGTTGCAAGCATTGTTGCAGCGAGGTCTTCAGCGTATTCCCCTGCAATTATCTCTTCTTCACCAAAGGAGTGATGTTCGGAAATATAGCCGTAGTTATCTTCATTTACCGGAACAGCGGTTCCTATAGCTGAAGCCATTAAACGATGGGGTTCATTTGTATCGTTCCTTGCGAGCACACAGTGGACAATAGCACCAGGCTTCAGCTCTCTGAGACCTTCTTCCCTGGGTACGATTTTACAGCTAGGGGGCAGAATACTTGAAACACTTACAAGGTTGTATTTCTCTATCTTTGCAGCCCTCAGTGCAAGCTCAAAGGATGCCAATCTGTCTTTGTGTACCCCGGTACCCTTTGTTAAAAATGCTTTTCTTGGGATCATGTTAACTCCTTAAATGTATTATGTGCTTGCGGGTAATTTCCACGCATAGGCAGCCAGCAGATACATAAATAATTTGAACTTTTGCATAGTAGTAAGCTGAACTATTAGGCTGATAGTCCTTCTTCCATGTTGAAACGTATAACAAAGTTATGAACTTTATCCTTTGTCACCAGTAATTTCCAGAGACAGAAATATCTCCATGAGAACTACAGTTCGGAGAGTGAACCTGTTCTGTTAGCTCTCCTGAGCCTCTATCGCTTTTTTCGGTCCAGATATGGCATTTTCATATACATCGGAAATTGTGATTCCCTCAAAGATGAGCCTTGTCTCTATGGGAAGTTCGCCGACATGGGTCTTTATATCTTTTTTTTCTACATTAACTGTGACCTGTTCAGGAGAATGCCCTGATTCTGCCATGTAATCAAGAACCAGCTTCTTCCCGAAATCCTCAGCAAACTCCAGTGCTTCATCCCTGATTACAAAATGCCGTCTTCCTGTCGGGGTGTATACAAAGACTCCTTTTGTTTTAAGGTCGTATTTTGACTCACTGTAAATTGTGCGTACCGTGATCTCTACACGCTTCATTCCTTTTCCTGCAAGAGCTCCGACTGCGTTTCCAACATTGGAGTATTCAGGAACGATGATTTCAGCATCTATAAATTTCTTCAGTTCGCTCACATATGCTCTGACAGGACCTCCAAGGAGAACAACAGGGATATCTACCTTAAAACGGGAGAAGAAACTGCCTTCGAGTATTTTTTCAATTTCGGTCCTGCCCACCCCTTCCATCAGAAATGCAAGAAGGTCTCTGGCCATATTTCTGGCAAAGAGCTGCTTTATGTTTAAACAGAACTCGTGCCTGTCCGTCCCTGTGAAGTTTGCAAGCAGGGTAGCTCCGATTTCCGAGGCTTCGGTATTCCATTCATTGTACTCTCCAAGCACGTGCAGGGCATCTGTGGGGGTAAAACCGATTACCTGAACAAGCCTCTTCTGGATTAGAGAATCCATTATTTTCTTTGAAGGAAGGATATTTTTATCCCAATAAATATCTTTAAGGGAACGCGGTTCATTTTTTATAAGTGCAAGAAGTTCGCGCTCCTCCGGGCTCAAATTGACGGGTTCTTTTTCTGTGCGGATAAAGAATTTTGTTGCCTGTATGTGCTCGTTCAGCTTGAGTCTATCGGGAATCCAGAGTTTTTTCAGGTCGTTCATGAAACCGGGGTACAGGACTGCTGCTCTGCAAAGTGGAATGACTCTTCTGGGGCCTATGTTTATACTGCCGCTCTGGACCCATACGTGGCTGTCTCCGCCCATTGCTGAGGTTTCCATGCGCAGCGCCCGGACCTTTGTCTGCCAGCCACCCACAACTGCTCCTGTTTCGCTAATGTAAGGAAGCCCTCTATGGATTAAGGATACGTCTGTACTTGTCCCTCCGACGTCAATGACCGTACAGGTCTCATGTCCGGAAAGGTAAGAAGCCCCAAGAAGGCTTGCAGCAGGGCCTGAAAAGACAGATTCTATAGGTTTTTTCATAGCTTCATGCATGCTCACTACAGACCCGTCACAGCGGAGCATTGCAATTCTCGGGCTTAACCCTCGGCTTTCGATCTCACTTACTACTGTCTTTATGAAGCTCTCTGTTACAGGCAGGAGCTGGGCGTTGAGGTAGGCAGTGACGCCCCTTTCATAGGCCCCAAGAGCCTGGGCAAGTTCGTGCCCGCAGACAACAGGCAGCCCTGTAAGTTCCTGGACGAGGGTTTTTACCTGCAGTTCATGCTCAGGGTTTCGCACACTGAAATACGAAGAAACTGCAAAAGCTGAGACCCTGTCTTTTATTTTTATTACGAACTCTTCTACTGCCTGCAGGTCAAGGGCTGCCACTTCTTCTCCATTGCTATCATGTCCACCCTCTACCATGATGCAGTTTTCTATTCCCGAATCTTCAGGGATTTCATAGTTTCCTATAAGAATCAGCCCCACAGGGTAGCCTGTTCTCTCAAGGATAGTATTGGTGGCGAGGGTCGTTGAAACCGAGACAACAGTCGCGAGTTTTAATTTTTCCGGGTCAAGTCCGTCAATTGATTTCTTTATTCCCTCAAGTGGATCAGGATAAGTTGTTAGTGCCTTGTTTGAGCATATGACTCTTCCATCCGATTTCCTGATTAGAACCGAATCAGTATAAGTTCCACCTGCGTCAATGCCAAGGCCATATTCCATTTTTAGATTATGTGCCATTTCTGGATTATAAGCCATTTTTATATCTCCATTTTCTTCCCCGACTTTTTTGCATTATCCTGATCGTGCCGGTTGTAGTGCCTTTATGTCGCCTGTGCAATTTTGTAATATGCCTCTGATTCTCTGATTGCAGGAATCAGGATAGCAATTCAGGGCAATAATTCCAATTTAGTCCGCCTGAAAAACCTTTTTTCGAAATCAAAGATTTGATAATCTTGAAGAAAACGAGTTACTTGGGGACAGGCACGGAATTCGAGAATAATTTTTAATTTAATGATACATTAATTGCACTATTGAGGGTAAATATAAATGTTCCGGGAGATTTCCGGAACTTAGACTTTTGGCATCCCGACTCCTACAAAAACAAGCTTTGTCTCTACAGGTATTGTCCCTGCTTCACTTAGAGAGATATCTTTTTTGCTAACCTCTATCTGAACCTGTCCTTTGTCAAGGCCGGCTTCGGTCATGTATTCCATAACAAGTTTTCTTCCGAGAGCCTCTGCGCGTTCCAGGGCTTCAGGATAATTCCCGAGGGTCTCTCTGCCCTGTGGGGAGAATAGAAGAATAAGTCTTTTCCGGTCTTTTGTATAGCTGCTTTTGATAAGGATTTCGATTCTCTTGATCCCCTTACCCACGACTGCTCCGACTGCATTTCCGACTTCAGCATACTTCGGGACTATTATGTCGGCATCAAGGATCTGCTTCAGCTCTTCAATATAAGCCACAACAGGCCCCCCTATAAGGACCACAGGGATTTTCATTCTGAACTGTGTGAACCTGTCGGAAAGCAGAATTTTTTCGATTTCCCTGGCAGGGACGTCTTTCAAGATAAAGGACATCAAGTTTAAGGCCATATTCCTTGCAACGTCCTTTTTTATTTGCCTGCAGAGTTTTACATAGTCTATCTGAGTGTAGCGTTCAAGGAGTTTTGCTCCCATTTTTGAAGCTTCTCTATCCCATTCGGTATATTCCCCGAGTACGTGCAGGGCGTCCGTAGGAGTAAAACCGATTGCCTGGATCAGACGTTTTCTTATTAGCGAATCAAGCAGGCCGGGAGATAGGTTTCTCTGGGTTTCCCAGAAAATATCGTTGAGGGAAGTCGGGAAATCTTTTATCCTATTAAATAGTTCCTGCTCCATATTTCCAAGGCCTGCAGCTTCAGCCCCTGTCCTTACGAAGAATTTGGTAGGCTGGACATTCTCTTCAAGATGCATGGCACCTGGAATTCTGCCTTTTTTTAGAGCTTCAAGAAAACCCGGATACTTAACTGCTGCAACACAGAGGGGAATCACTCTGCGAGGGCCGATATGTAATTTCATGTTTTTTACCCAGATATGGCTGTCCCCTCCCATTGCAGACGTTTCCATCCGGATAGCCTTGACTTTTGTTTGCCAGCCCCCGACTACAGCTCCTTCGGCACAGAGTTCAGGAAGACCGTTTTCGAGCATGGAAACATCCGTACTTGTCCCGCCCACGTCAATGACTGCGCAGGTTTCAAGCCCTGAGAGGTGGGATGCTCCTACCAGGCTTGCTGCAGGGCCGGAAAAAATTGATTCTATCGGTTTTTCCAGGGCTTCGGAAATTCCTACAACCGAGCCGTCGCATTTGAGCATAAGGAGTCTTGAATCCATTCCCCGCCTGGAAATCTCTTCTTTTATTGAGCGAATAAACTGGCTTGCGATAGGGATTAGCTGGGCATTAAGATAGGCTGTAATCCCTCTCTCATACGCTCCAAGGTCAAGGGAAAGTTCGTGTCCGCAAACTACAGGAAGCCCTGTGAGTTCTTGAATTCGGTTTTTTACTGCCAGTTCATGGGCAGGGTTTCGGATACTGAAATATGAAGAAACCGCAAAAGCCGAAACGTTATCCTTCACTTTCCGGACAAAGGCTTCCACTTCTTCCATATCAAGGGAAACCAGTTCAGCTCCGTGATGGTCGTGTCCTCCTTTTACTATAGTATGGAATTCGACATGCATCTTTTCCGGAATTTCATAGTCTCCTACGAGAATTAGCCCCACAGGATAGCCATTTTTTTCAAGGATTGTATTTGTAGCAAGAGTTGTGGAAACTGAAACCATTTTCACATCTTTTAAATATATCTCATCCAGCCCATCTATAGAATTTCTGATCCCTTCAAGAAGGTCAGGATAGGTGGTAAGCGCCTTGTTCGAATCCATCACTTTGCCATCGGAATCCCGAATGATGATCGAATCGGTGTATGTTCCTCCTGCGTCAATACCCATGCTGTAATTCATCAAATATCTCCTGGTGTTTTTTATTGATCTGGGTTCATGAATTGGGGTTCATGAGAGTTCATAATGTTAAAATTGCCGGCTATATATTATATTTAAAAGTATTTTATTGATATGCATAATATTTTCTTTTGTGGTGTTTTAGCTAATTTTCGGGACTAACTGATCAGAGACTTCTTTCTGGAGAAATTCCCGCTCTGTTTAACTGGGAAGAATCGTTGATAGAAAACTTTTTGAAAAAACTTGCTCGAAAAGAAAAGCTCGATGATACAAGAAGGGTTCAGGAAGGGTTCAGGAAGGTTCAAAAAAGCTTCTGAGTTAAACAAAAAGTTTAAAAAAGTAGGGGGATATAATTAATCTCAATGGAGACAAATTCAATTATGATTTTCTACCGGTAATTCTGCTGCCCAAGGGATTTTTTTATGCGTATAGCGGATATCAGGTCCGAAATCAAATAGGGTGTATAGAATGCTTCATATAACAACTTCAAGCTTCATTTTTAAATATGCTTTCGCTAGATTCCTTAATTGAAAAATCCTTTATACTCAGACACCCAATAAGTAACAAATGAAATATAATTAAATAGAAATCGTAATTTTAAGGAGTTGGTAACGTATGGGAGATCAAAATGATGAAATCTATTTTGCAGAAGTGGAAGCATGCAAACTGGACTTTTTAGAATGGACCCCAGAGAAGGGAGTGAAGGTCAGTGACACATCCAGACAATTCGCAAGGGAGTTTCTAGATTTATCAGTAACACAGGATTACAGTAAAATCAATGAATCCAGCGGAGCTAAAAAGATATTCAACAATATAGCCTCAATGCTGCTGCAAAGTAAGGCAGGGAACGATGGCACTATCCCTAAAGCAACCATAGATGAGATCGCGGAACTAAGCGGAACTACGGATAGAAGAGTTTACACAGTATTGGAAGCATTGGAGTCCGAGGGATGGAAACCATCGAAGGGCTGAGAAGGAGAGAACTAACGATCTCTTTAATTTTATAATCTAGCGGCATCCTCAGTGTAATTAAAGTTTTCCGAGTTGATCGCTCGGAAACTTAAGATCTAGATGCAGCTAAACTCCTCAGCACTGATAAATTGAATATCCGGAAGATCTCAACTATCTCTGTAGATCCTGTTAAAGCCAGAATAATTAAGGGAGGAATTGATCCGGTTTTCAAAACGGATAAACATCTTTAGCAAAATGGATCAACATCTTTCAAAATATATTCTGATTTAAAATACACTACAGTTGGGGGAATGTCCTTAAGTTCGATTTTTTTCATTTAAAGCCAAAATTTATATAATCTATTAAATTAAAATCTCTTTAAATATAGATTATAAAAAGCACCTTAAAGCCTGGAAGAAAACTCCTGAAAATATTGTATTGGTTGAGCTGGTGGGTATGGCATTTGCAGAGATTTTAAATCAACTAAAAGAATTTGAAAAAAAATTCAACGAGATAAAATATCCTTCAGAAGATGCTTTTCAACCCTCCTTTTCCTCCAAAATTCGAAAAGCTGAACAGGACAGTTTTAAGTACAATTTACCTGCTTTTGAGCTTGATGAATTTCTTGAAAAGGTCGAGATATGACATACAAAGTAGCCCTCCATCCTACAGTCCTCAAAAACCTTAAAAAACTGTACATGCATGACAGATCGGAGTACGATTATGTGAAGCATCGTCTGTGCCTTCTGGCTTACAGGCCCGAGATGGGTATTCCCCTCGGGTCTCCGTTCCAGGGAAAATGGAGAATTCATATAGGGCCCTTTGTGCTTGTCTACTCCTTTGAAAGAACCGCAAATATCCTTACTCTTCTGGTTTTTGAACACTACACAAGGGCTTATGACATGAGTATCGCTTATGCCTGAAATCCCGAATTGCGCCTCGCCCGAATTGCGCCTCG
>CAZLNG010000090.1:0-15608 GCA_964560735.1 uncultured Methanosarcinales archaeon
GTTCGGTTGCCATACTGCTTGATGCAATTGCAGCTCCGCATCCGAAGGTCTGGAATTTCACGTCCACAATCCGGTCATCTTCCACTTTGAGGAAGATCTTCATTATATCTCCACACTTTGCGTTCCCTACTTCTCCTACTCCGTCACAATTCTCAATACTTCCCATATTTCTGGGGTTTGAAAAATGGTCCATTACTTTAACGCTATAATCCATAAACTGTCCACCAACACTACTTTAGATTATAATTGTTCTAAAATCAGATTTAGATTTATAATGTTCTAAAATTAGGTTTTTTTCCAAAAATAGTCCTGATTAAGCATCTTTCAGTTTTTCCTCTCCAGTCTGCAGTGTATCTCAAAAATTCCTGTATTCCTGAGGGGTGAGTGGCGACATATTTCTCAGCCTCTGCACTATCTCAGGCAGCACCTCAAGCACCCTGTCCACGTCTTCATGGGTATTCATCCTTCCAAGGCTCAATCTCAGGGATCCGTGAACTATTTCGTGCGGAACTCCGCAGGCTGTAAGCACATGTGAGGGTTCAAGAGAAGAAGAGTTACATGCGCTTCCTGTGGATGCAAAAATTCCTTTAGCATTTAGCAGGAGCAGAAGAGATTCACCCTCGATGTATTCAAACGTGACATTCACATTGTTTGCAAGCCTCTGTGTGGGATGACCGTTGAGGTGGGTTTTTGGAATTTTTAGGAGCCCTTCAACCAGCCGTTCTCTCATCTCCAGCAGAGTCTTATTTGATTCTTCAATTTCGCCTGTTGCAAGCTCTATAGCTTTCCCAATCCCCACAATTGCCGGAACATTCTCGGTTCCTGCTCTGCGCTTTCTTTCCTGTGCGCCGCCGTGAAGAAGAGCCTCTACCTTTACTCCTTTTCTTATGTAGAGGGCTCCACATCCTTTCGGGCCTTCAAACTTATGCCCTGAAAGGGATAGAAGGTCGATGTTCATTTTTTTGACATCTATAGGGACATGGCCTATTGCCTGGACAGCATCCGTATGGAAATAAATTTTATTTTCTTTTGCAATTTTCCCAATTTCTTCGACGGGTTGAATTGTCCCTATCTCATTATTTGCAAGCATTATGGAAATGATAATAGTGTCATTTCTAATCGCATTTCTCAGGTCTTCAAGGGACACCATCCCATATTTGTCCACAGGGAGGTACGTTATCTCAAATCCCTGTCCTTCCAGCCAGATACAGGTGTGAAGGACTGCATGATGTTCGATTGAGGAAGTGATTACGTGTTTTCCTTTATTCCTGTTTGCAAAGGCTACACCCTTTATTGCCCAGTTATCGGACTCGGTACCTCCGGATGTGAAATATATCTCATTCTCTTCAGCACCGATCGCATCTGCAACCTGTTTCCTTGCTTTTTCAATCGCTTGTTTTGAGGTTTTGCCCAGCTTATAAATAGAAGAAGGGTTTCCGAAATTTTCAGTAAGATAAGGGAACATTTCTTCCACTGCTTCTTTTCTAGTTGGGGTTGTAGCAGAATTGTCCATGTAAATGGCTTTGTCTTCAACTATCAAATTCACACCTTCACAATTGTGATTAATCATAACAATTGTGACTATATAAGTTTTATCGTCGAAAACAGGAGGAAACTTCTGCCCGAATTGCCTAACTACAATTATTCATTTTTGCCTGACAGCTGGATCATAAAAAGTTACCTTGTTCCATGCTTACTGCAATAAGCCAGATGCTTGATCAGTTGAGAAAACTGGAAGAAAAGAGCAGATGAGGAAAAAAATCTCTGAACATTAACGGAACAAAAAGTCAGTGTTAATGTCCTTGATAAGCCCCTGCACTGAAATAGAGTCAAGAAACAACGCTCATTCTAGACACTGATATACCTAAATTCTATCTGTGCAACCAGGCTAAAGTTTAAAGAGGCAAATTAGAGTTCTGATAAAAGCTCAAAGCTATTATTCATTTTTATTCTTTCCACGCCTGTGTATATATTCAATTTCTGACTTCGGACAAAGCCGATAATAGTAAGACCTGCCTGCTCTCCCATACTTATGGCAAGAGTGGTGGTTGCACCTCTGGAGGCAATAACAGGAATATTGGCTACCAGACATTTTCGTATCATCTCAGAAGAAAGTCTTCCAGAACACGTCACAATTGTTTCGGAAAAATCCACTCCATGTTTCAATCCGTAACCTATCACCTTGTCAAGAGCATTGTGCCTGCCAATATCTTCTATTATGCATATTTTGCCCTCAGGCCCAAAAAGCCCTACAATATGTATGCCGCCTGTTCTGGTGTGAAGGTCTGAAACAAGCATTTCTTTCATTATTTTCTTTATAGTGGGAAGCTCAACAACCATATCAGACTGGATTTTCGGAAGCCTGTCAGCATCCACATATGAAGTATCGCCACCACATCCGGAAAGAACGGTCTTGCTTGAAAACATAATCGAAAAAGGGCTTTCAGTAAGAACACTGACACTCAAGGCACTGACATTTTCTCCTTCTCTTTTCTCCTCTATGCGTAAAGATTCGATATCCTCAAGTTTACTGATTATTTTTTCAGTGTATAGAAAACCTGTTACAAATTCTTCAAGCATTGTCGGACTTATCATCGCAGTTAAAGCATGGCGACCGTTGACGAAGACTGCAAGAGGTACTTCTATTACAACATCATGTGAAGACGCAGTCATCGATCCGTCATCACTTTTTATACAGGGGACTGTTCTGTACATCTTTACCCGTACTCCTTACACAATACTCCTCATACCATATTTGCAATTTCTTCAATTGTTTCGATAAGCAGGTCAATCTCTTCTAAAGTATTGTATATATAAAGGCTTGCTCTTACAGTACCATTTTCAAGCCCGAGATATCTCATTAGCGGGATAGCACAGTGATCTCCCGAGCGTACAAGAATTGACGATTTTTCGTCCAGTAAGTAAGCTATTTCATGCGGGTGAATTCTGTCTATCGTAAAAGAAACAACACCTATCCTATTATTGGCATCCTGCGGCCCGTAAACGGTAACATTTTCGATACTTTTAAGGCCTGCAAGCAAAAGTTCAGTGAGCTTCTGTTCGTGTTTGAATACGGCATCCATCCCCAGATTTTCGAGGTATTTTGCAGCTTTATCCAGACCGATTGCTCCTGAGATATTGGGTGTGCCTCCTTCAAACCGCTGATAACCTCCTTTCAGGGTGTAACCCTCAGTGGTAACGTCCTCAACTGTGCCTCCACCTATTATAAGGGGAGAAATTTCAGCATCTCGCATCCACAACACTCCAGTGCCCGTTGGTCCAAGCATCTTGTGCCCTGAAAAACATAAAAAATCGCACTTGAGTTCCTGGACGTTTACAGGAAAATGGGGGACGGACTGTGCTGCATCAATAAGGAAATACGCTCCCCGCTCCCTGCAGATCGCAGCAATTTCCTGAACAGGCTGCACTGTACCAAGGACATTTGAAACATGGCTCACGGTGACCAGTTTTGTATCAGGTGTAATTGCTTTATCGAATGTTTCTATATTAAAAAGACCATCAGAGCCAGGCTGAAGGATAACTACTTCAACGCCCTTTTGACGCAGGCGAAGCCAGGGAAGCAGGTTAGAGTGGTGCTCAATAATTGTTGTAACTATTCTATCTCCAGGCTGCCATTCCATTCCGGCTGCAACCATATTGATAGCTTCTGTGGTATTTTTGGTAAAAACCGTTGTACCCTCTTTCCCGCCAATAAAATTGCTGATCGAATCATGTGCATCCTGATACTTCTGTGTTGCAACTCTTGTAAGCCGATGCATCCCTCTGCCTACATTGGCGCGGTACTGCCGGTCGTACTCATTCATTGCAGCTATAACAGGTTCAGGAATAAGACTAGTTGCAGCACTATCCATATAATGGAGGTACTGAGGTATCTGGAAGTCAGCAATACAATCTTCAATTTTCATAACACTTCATCCATACTCCCGCTTCTGTAGCCTTTAAGATCGAGGGTGATGTAAGAAAAGCCGAAGCCTTTCAGCGCTTCCACGATTTTATGCCGGACGCCCATTGCCTTTTCAAGTTCCTCAGGTATCAGTTCTATTCTTGCAATCTTGCCATGCAGCCGTACCCGCAACTGGGAAAAGCCCAGGTCCTGCATGAAATTTTCTGCCTTTTCTATCATCTGCACTTTCTCAGGTGTGATTTCTTCCCCATATGGGATCCGGGATGCAAGGCATGAGGAAGGAGGTTTGTTCCAGATTCTAAGCCGGCAATCCTGAGCCATCTGTCTTATTTCCGCTTTCTGTACTCCTAATGAGAGAAAAGGATGATAGATTCCTTCTTCGATGCTCGCTTTAAGCCCTGGGCGGTATTCTTTGAGGTCTGAAGCATTGATGCCATCTGCGATATTTGGAATCCCAAGCTTTTCAGCCCGGCTTCGCAGCATCCTGGCAGATAGTTTTTTACAGATGTAACAGCGGTCTGGACTGTTTTTCCTGAATTCTTCATTTTCCATTACAGGAAAAGGCATTATTTCGCAGAATAAACCCAGCTGGTGCGCGTTTTCCACCGCATCACTGACACCTCTTCGCGGGACAATGGGGGCATCAAGGAGTACACATTTGACTCTTTCAAGGAGCGCTTTCTGCGCAAGTACTGCAAGCAAGGTGCTGTCTATGCCCCCGGAATATGCAATAAGCAGGCTTTCCATTCCTGCAAGCTCTCTAATCAATTCATCGCGTACATTTTCTTTTTGCATGGATATATACCGTCCACTTGATTTGATACTGACCGCTTGATTTGGATAGTATTGTTCTGCCAGTTCCACAAACTTTAAATTTTGGGATCGCATTCACAATTGTGAATATTCTGGAAAGGGCACTTATTGGTAAAATACTTTTTGTCACAGGACAGCCCGCACTTTAAGAATATGCTCGACAACCCGGTTACAGGTGATGTGAGAACCATGAAAATAAGGATACGAACCTTTGCTCAGATAAAGGACATTCTCGGAGCAGACAGTTTTCTTGAATGTCAGGACGGCACCTCAATTAGGGGACTTCTTAAAGCACTTCGCGAGAGAGCTGGTAAATCTGAAGATCAGCTATTTTCAAAGGATGGAGACCTGCACGGTAATCTGGTTTTGATGATGAACGGTGCACGAATTTATGGAGAAGACATCGATTCTCTCACACTTTCAGAAGGAGATGAAATTACACTTTTTTCTCCGGTATCAGGAGGATGATCCTTAACGAAAAATATCGGAGAAAAAGATCAGTTTCCCATAAATCTTAATGCAAAAATTGGAGTTCAGGATTGAACCTACGTTCTACAGATAAAATCTAAGAGATGAATTTATGACCGATGCAAAAGTGCTTCTTATGATGGGATGTCCCGAGGTCCCGATTCAAACCAGTATTGCCCTGTATCTTTCCCATAAGCTGACCAACTTAGGGTTTGATGTAACCGTTGCTGGGACAACAGCTGCAAGCAAGCTTTTGAAAGTCTCTGATTCCGACGGTTATTATGCAAAAAAGCTGGTGGATCTCGATAAAACCATAGAGGATATCATTGAAAAAAGAACAAATTTTGACATATGCTTTGCCTTTATGCACAATGATGCCGGAATGACTTATGCAGCGACTATGAGCTCTATTTCTCAGGCCAAGATGTATTCTATAGTCTTTGGCAGGCATGCAGAGGAATTAGCCCAAACAATTGAGTTCGACTGTGAGAAAATCGTTACACCGGATGTTCACAACCCCATTCGTCTTAAAAATAAGCTGGATAAAGTAATGGGGGAAATAGTCAAATGAGCTGTATTGAACAGATGAAGTACACGATCCTTCTGGAAAGGATAAGCTTCAAGGAGGCTAGAGAGTACATTGAGAAAAATTCGGACGAGGTTTACTATGTATCCCCCGGATATAAAATCTTCAAAGACTACTACATAATAGGAATACCTCCTATTGCTGTGGGGTCTAAGGGCAGCGCTCTAATTTTTACCTATACAAAACCCTGTCATGGAAGCTTTGTCCTGAGCATAGACAACGAAGACAGTATCAAGGAGATCAATCGGCTCAGGGAGTCAGAAAATGAAAAGGTAACAGCCTCATTAAAGAGGGGCAAACCTCCTGAAAGCTCCAGAGAACCCGCAACCAGCTACCAGGATATATGGAAAGAGTGAAATCTAAGAAACAAATCCACCCTATTATGGCATTGATAAAAGAGGACCTCAAATTAATTCTGAAAATCTCTCATTTTTATTGAGATCCTCCTGAATGCAGTTTTTTGAAATCAATTGGAGGAAGCAGAGTTTTCTCCTTCTCCGTGTGCGGGATGCCAGCGTAGAAAGTGCTTCTGAACTCGCTCAAAGACAGCCATTATTCCTATAACAACTACTGTCATCAGAATCATGCCTGCAATCACTTTGTCATAATTTGCAAACTGGTGATAGTACTGGATATACCATCCAAGGCCAGAAGTTGCAGCAACCATTTCAGCAACGGTCAAGGTGATAAATGAGAGTATCAGAGCTATCATTGCACCCGAAAATATGGAAGGCAGCGCTGCAGGCAGAAGAATTCTCCTTATCATCTGATAGTCTGAAAGACCCAGTGTGCGTGCGGAGTTGATAAGGCGAGAATCTGCTGAGAACACTCCGTAAACAGAACCAACAAGGATGGGCCAGAATGCTCCAATGAAAATCAAAAAGATTGAAGATGCCCTGAACGTTGGCAGGAGTACGATAGAATATGGTAAATATACAGTTGCCGGGATAGGAGATACCGTCTTTGCAATTGGATACGCTATGTTATAGAGTCTTTTTTTCCAGCCTGCATAAAGCCCGATAGGAATAGCAAGGGCAAGAGCAAGGAAATATCCTGTAAGAAGGATGCCAAGAGAACTGATTACTCCATCTGTCATTTGTTTTGTATCGGTTTGAAAAACTACGAAAACCTTAGAGGGACTTGGAAAAATGAAAGAATCGAGAAGCGCAAATTTCCCAAGCAACAACTCCCAGAGAAATAAGCCCACAGATAATATAAGAAATATATCAGTTGTTGAAACAATCTTCTCTGGATTGAAGTACAATTTTGTTCCATATGTTGCTGTAATCAAAAGGATAAAGGCGATAAATGCATTATTGTTACTGACCATCTGTTCGGGTGAATCAGGGACTGTTACTGTCAGGACAAGAGTAGCAAATAAAATAACAAAAACAAGGCCTGCCCTCAGGCTATTTTTTGATATCATATTCACTTTTCCGGTTATAGTTCCTGAGCTGAAGCTATTTTCAGACATCATATAAGTTCCTCCAGTTCTTTTTCCTGCTTTTCGATTTCCACTACCATCTCCCCATATAATATCGAAAGCAGGTGAGATTTTAGAGCCAGGTAATTGGGATCAACACTGAGATCTTTACGGCTCCTCGGGCGAGAGAATGGAATTTTTACTACCTCTTTGATGCTTCCCGGAGACGGAGTCATGACAGCAATTCTGTCTGAAAGCAAAAGTGCTTCATCTACATCATGAGTAACAAAAAGTACGGTTTTGCGGTGTTCTCCTTCGGACCATAGGTGCAAAAGAAGGTCTTGCATATATATTCTGTTGAGGGAATCAAGAGCTCCGAAAGGTTCATCCATAAGAAAAACTTTCGGGTCCATTGAAAACATCCTTGCGATTGAAGCCCTTTGCCGCATTCCCCCCGAAAGAGTACCTGGATATGCATTTTTGAATTTCCCAAGCCCTACGAGATCAAGGAATCTCTGTGCCATTTTCTCTATATCTCTGCACTCTCCGGTTTTTCTTGCGTGCTCAATCGCAAAGCAGACATTTTCAAACGTTGTCATCCAGGGAAAGAGCGAATAGTCCTGAAATACGGTACCACGATCAGTTCCAGGTCCTTTTACCCTGGCACCGTCTATGAGAACAGCACCTTCTGAAGGGATACGTAAGCCCGATGCTACATCAATTATTGTACTTTTCCCACATCCTGAAGGACCAATCAGAGAAACAAATTCTCCGTTTCCTATGCTCAGATTAACGGCTGAGAGGGCTCTATGGCTCTTACCATTATTTCCATAAGATAATGAGACATTCTTTAAATCAATTGTTGCCGTTTTAGCCCCTCCATGAAGTTTTAAAGCCGGATGGGAAGGAAATAATATGTGAACTTTTTTCCGGGTATATATCTGATTTGTAATTCATAAGATACACCAATAATAACGCCTCAGGTTACAGATTAATAAGCAATCTTGCCCAAAGCTATTGATTTTTGTCTCTTTTGACATCAAATTTCATTTTAATTCATTTTTAGAACCTAAAATTGGTACACAGTCCCACTCAGTGTCCAAAAACTCAAAATTATTTGGAAGCGAGTGTCAAAATGACTCTTCATTAACCGAAGACTCAACAATATAGCATGAAAACAAGAGATTTATATGCTGAGAAGTAAGCAATTATTGGCAGAGTAGTTCCGATTTCGAAATTTTTGCGGCAAAAAAAGGATTCAGAAAAGAACAAAAACCGAAAAAAAGCGGTAATTTTGCCTGAATTTAATGGATTTTGTATGAATTAAGGCTATTTTTTCTCAAATATCGATATATAAATCTATCATCATCCTATGGACACCTCAGCACGATCTTTTTGAGATAAATCAAAAAATTGATAGAGGTATTTATGGATCAAAAACACATACTAGGGATATTCATTGCTCTTATTGTGCTTGCTGGTATTGGTATTATTCTACTAAATCCGGGTAGTTCTTCGGATTCGAGTAGTTCTCAGAAAATTAATGCTCCACCTCCTGCCCAGAAGAGTGATAATACCTCGACACCTGTTCAGCAGGGAGTTAATACTTCGAGCACCGGAATCAAGACCGTAAGGCACGGATACCTGCCTTCAAATGGAGACGCTTTGATCTTTGTAGCAAAAGAGGAGGGCTTCTGGGATGAAGAAGGCTTAAACGTGGAACTGTACCAGTTTACAAAGGGCACCGAGGGTTATAATGCGTTGTTTGGTAATAAACTTGATACAGTAGGAGCTGGGACGTCCGATCCTGCCACTTACATTGCGCAGGGGGCCGATATTACAATTATTGGCGGCCTGATGAGTGAAGGCCAGTTTCTGGTAACTGCTCCGGAGGATGCAACAGCACTTGCAGACCTTAACAACTGGAAGGGTAAACAAATTGCGACAATTGCAATGTCCAATGGAGACCTGGTCTACAAATCTGCACTGAAGAAAGCAGGTATAGACTGGAAAAAGGATGTGACTTTCCTCGAGTTAGGTTCGCCCAATGCGGTATTGGAGGCAGTCAAGACTGGAAAAGCTGACGGTGGAATTATCTGGATTCCATATGAGATACTTGCACAGCAACAGGGGCTTTCTGTTGCGTCTTACTCGTATCAGTACTATGATAACCATCCCTGCTGCCGGATTGCACTGAAGACTGAGACCCTGAATGATGATAGGGATACCTATGTGAAGTTTGAAAAAGGTCTTATTAAGGCATACAAGTTCTTCAGTGAGAATCAAAATGAGTCGGTGGATGACATCCAGAAATATGTCAATGTCGACAAAGAGGCTATCCGGCAGTCAACCTGGAGTAATTATTTCTATGCATCCCCTGACCCCAATACAAACGGTGTGAAGGAATACTATCAGATGATGAAGGATAGCGGGTACATAGATACTGATGTCAAGATAGAGGATCATATCGACAGCACGATCTATAAAGAAGCACTTGATGAACTGATTGCGGACAACCCGGATGACCAGTTCTACCAGAAACTGCTGTCTGAATACAAGGAAATGAACGAGTAACCAATCATCGAGTAATTTCAGAGGAAGCATTATTAGAAGAAAAATCCAAAAATGAATAGTCGTAATCATGAAGAGTATTATACTCTTCAGTTTACTGACATTGGTTTTTCTTACTAAATTTTAAATAATTATTAATTTCTTTTTGATATATCACCCGAGGATATCACTGGAGGAACTTATGGACAAAAAATATCTGCTTATCGGGTGTTTGTGTGCTATTTTTGTGCTTGCAGCCATCTTTTCCATGCTACTGAAACCCGATAGCTCTTCGGATTCGAGGAGGTTACAGGATTTGTATACTCCACCTATCGTTGACTGTTGCAGTGGTTTTGATAATACTTCCACGAGCATGGATGGTGCAAACAATTCTACATATGAAGTCAAAACTTTAAGGAACATAACCAGCTCGCAAAAGATGGCTCAATGATCTGAGGCTGAAAAGGAAAGTTTCTTAAAGAGAGCTTAATTTTGGAAACAGCATCATCTAACAATTTGTTTCCTCCTTTTCTTATTTCAACCTGTAACTTTTTTGGTAGTAATCTGTGTAAGATATGATGGTTTTTACTCATAACACTCTATCAAAATGCAGGAGTTGCTGTTGTATGGTCTTTTTTGTTTGCGATTTCGACCTTTGAATAAGATTTCCTGCGCTGGTAAAGTAAGCAGAGAGTCTTTTTATGTTTCAATTTATGAGCAAAAATGAGCTTTCTAATAAGGTTGATATCGAGTTAATAGTTTTCCTGATGGTGATTTAGGCACTTTTTGCCGTAAAAAAGGGATTTTAATACTAATAGAGAGTATTATATAATCGTTAGTTCACAATTGTGAATTGGCATTTGTAGAATGATAGAGGCTACATAATTGCAGACCAATTTCACTCTACAACCTGAATATTTGGTGGTGCGATTCAAGAGTTTTCTAAGGGTACAAAGAAAACTGGATCGTGAGATATAAGCAGAAAAACTAGGGAGGTGATATTTACCTTTGAAAAGAGGTTCAAATCTAGGTAGATGCACAACAAATTGTCAACTTGAAAGCTCTAAGAGTGCTTTGGCAATTTCTAATCTCGGGTGGCTAGATATGGAAACCTCAATTGTTAAAATAGACACAAAATTGTTTGCAATAACCCACAACACATTAATATAAAATTTCAGTATATGTCAAACAGACATAATATCTTTATATAATCCACATCCACAGAAATTCACAAAAATATCAATTTCCAATATTTTCTTAAATAGTAGAGAAAAAAAATACACTGCTCTTTAATAGAAAAATACTAGTACATCGATTCCAAAATAAACTCCTTGTTTAGCAGGAAATTCGATAATCAATGGATCTATTCAAAGGTCAGGTTTGTGGCATACTTTGGAATCGCAGTGCTAGATAAATCGGAATTGATACTATAATTGTGAATTTTTGCTGGATGTTGAGTATAAATTGAAGACTCAAAAAATAAAAGAACTCAAGAAAGAATGCTGAGATGGCGGAAAGGCTACGCAGTGGACTGCAGATCCATTCATCCCGGTTCGAGTCCGGGTCTTAGCTTGGAGATTCTTCTGCAAAGCTGAGCATTATATACACTTCATGTTTTTCTTTTCTCGGTTCGTTTTCAAAGACAACTCTAAAAGTCTAAGCCTCAGTGATTGAAATTCCTCTCCTGTTAATATATCCTGTTCCGAATCTGGCTGCACAGATATGCGAAAGTAGTGATTATTATAGGCTGCTGTTAAAAAGAATGAATCTCTAGGTGAGCCGGAGTGGAAAAGTGTGAGTTCAAATATCGTATCTTCTGCTTCTGTCTTATTGGTTATGTGCATGTTTTATCCTCTTTTTCTCTTATGTACGTCCGGAAAAACGCGAGAAGACAGAAAGAAATAAAGAGGAACTCAAAATTACCTATATAGCACAGAGCCTGCTTCACGCCGAGGTTTCTCAAGACCCAACCAACGAGTACGAGAACCGCAGAAACCACGGAAGACAGTGGAATCAATAACCTAAATAAAAGCACAAAATATCCCAAACAAAAGAACTGTTATCTCACTAAAGAGAATGTATATCCGTCTTCTCATTGTGAACTCTATCATTCACCTTTTAATCTCAAAAGTTGAGAAAAAGAAGGAGGCATGTAAATTAAAAAATACAAGGTTTAGTGTCAATTCTTACATTTTCTCTTTGAAAGTTCTCCCGGAACTTTTGACGACATAGCATCACCTATTAAGGAGGGATTAACTATCCCTCCAAATACCACATTTTAAAGAATATTATCTAACCTGTTTGAATATTCCTTCTAATCTTTATGACTATTTCTTGCGTTTTTCCGGTGTTCATATCCTGCAGGTATTCGATTAACACCGTTAACAATATAAATTTGTAAAGCCATTTAATTGTAAGGCAAGAACCAAAGTTACATAAAGAGAAAACATGCAAACCGATAACATTGAACCTGAAAAACGCATAGACTTTCCAGCTGTGAAAGCCTACAAAAAACCAATTCTGAATTAATTGCTGCCCTTTAGAAATAAGTCTAATAAAGCGGTTCAGAGCATAAGAAAGAGATTCATTTGAACCTGGATACAAATAGCCTCGCTACAGATTTTGCAGGCTAAGAACCCTATTTTCAAAGATATTGAGCTTGACGCCATTAAACAGGAACTTGAAGATGTAAGGGAACTGGTAAAAAATAAGTTACATAAGAAAACGGGGAACTGAATTTATGGGCCCTTAATGGAGATACTCGATATGGACGCGACAACAGTAGGTGCAGCAAAAAAACGATTTGATAATAACAAGAAGAAAAGCTTTGCCTTTGATGTGCTGACACTTACAGGCGGGGCAACCTTTGCTCAAATTCTTACTATTCTATCAGTTCCTTTTTTAACCCGTTTATACCAGCCCGAAAATTTTGGAGTATGGGCTCTATACAGTTCTATTACTAGCATTATCAGCGTTATAATATGCATGCGATATGAGTACTCCATCATGTTGCCAGAGTCGGACGGGGACGCCGTAAATCTTTTAGGAGTGAGTTTTCTTGCAATAGGGGTTGTAACCGTCTTAACCCTGGCAATAATATGGTTCTTTAAAGAGCTTATAATTAATATTTTGAATTCTCCTCAAATAGGAAATTACCTCTGGCTTGTACCCCCATTTGTTCTTGTAAATGGAATATTTCTTGCCTTGAACGGCTGGAATTCAAGGACTAAACTTTTCAGGAGATTGTCCCTTTCAAGAATATCGAGTTCTGTTTCGACCATTGCAACACAGATAATTATAGGAATAGTTGACAAAAAGAGCCCAAGTGGCTTAATAACCGGCAATCTTACTGGGCAGTCTGTCGCAACATTTATACTTGCGGGGCAGATTTGGAGGGATGATAGAAACCTGATCAGAAAAAGTCTCAACTGGAAGAAAATGTACGAAGTACTTAAAAGGTATAGTAAATTTCCACTGGTAGACTCATTTTCCGCCCTTATGAATTCAATCTCCTGGCAACTTCCAGCTTTCCTTCTTGCAGCCTTTTTTTCTCCTACAATCGTAGGTTTTTATTCACTTGGATTTAGACTTATTCAGATGCCAATGAGTTTAATTGGCAGTTCGATTTCACAGGTATTTTTTCAGAGGGCATCAAGAGCCTCATCTGAGGGAACTCTTCCTACACTCGTAGAAAATGTATTCAAAATTCTTATAATAATAGGCATGTTTCCGATATTAGTCCTGACAATAGTAGGAAGCGATGTTTTTACTGTGGTTTTCGGAAAAGCTTGGGCAGAAGCAGGAGTTTATACCCAAATCCTTGGGCTTTGGGCTTTCGTCTGGTTTATATCATCTCCACTAGACGGAATATATATTGTAGTTGAAGAGTATGATTTTGGCTTTTGTTTCAATTTTATTAACCTGGCTACACGTTTTCTTTCACTTATTATCGGCGGTTTGTTCGGAAGCGCACGTATAGCACTTATTCTTTTTTCAATATCAGGAATTGTGGTATACGGCTACCTTTGCCTGAAGATGATGTATTATTCCGGAGTAAAGATTTCAAGAGCCCTAAAAATCTTATTCTCAAATTTTATTCTTTTTGTTCCTGCAGGAATTATTCTTGTTGCCCTGAAAATCAGAGAAACAAACCCGATTCTACTTGTTGTCTTTTCCGGCGTGATTATCGGCATTTATTACCTATTTATTTTGAAAACCGATACAAATGTGAAAAAAATACTGAAAGAATTTCGAGCCTGATGAGCTGGCTCAAAAAAAATCAAAGTTGAACTGGCACACTCAGTAACAAGCTGTAAAGTATTCGAATGAAATAAAAATATCTTTCTTGTTGCGAATTGTTGCATTATCATTTTTATTCTCAAAACATATTAAAATAATATGGAAATTAATTTACCTGATATTTTAGAAGAACTGATTTTGCCGGGTTCCTATCAGATCCCTTCAGTTCTAATCTGTCAGAAGGAAACTGAGGGAAAAATGCTATTCTCTACATTGTAGGCGCAAATTCTCTCCCGCTGTTGGATATTTGATGTAACCTCTTCGTTACTCATAGGTTATATGCCTTAGTTAGTTTTGAACGTTAGCGCTTTTTAAGGGATAATAGGGGAAGTTGCATGCTGGTTAAAGAAGATGAGGGAGTAGCCTAGTGGCATCAATTCATTTTCTCAATTTTAAGTAATGTTTTTTCTTAAAAGCGATGCTGTCTAGAATCGAATGAAGAATCTTTGATTTTTCTTTGATATTAACTCCATCAGATTCTTTTTTTGCTTGGTTCAGTGCTTCCTTGAGTTCTTCAAGTTCTAAAATAGTTGCAGCAATACAATAATAGCTTTTTGAACGTCCTTCGTTAAAATCTTTTAACATCTCTTTAAGTAAATACTCTCTTTGTTTCTGTATTTTTTCAAATTCACCAATGCCATTCTTACATATAAATGAAATATCCTCCTCAAGTGTTTGATAACATTTAAAAGAGTCAAATTTTTTACCGACTTCTCTGTGTTTCTTCCATTTCTCACAAGTGTTGCTTTCGTCGCACTCCCAGCAAAATTCAATTCCTTTTCTCTTTAATGCACAGGTGATAAATGGGCAACCAACAGCCATTCTGGTAGGACTCTTGCATCCTAAGCATCTGCTCTTTGCTTCAGTATTATACATAGGGCAAAGTCTGCAAGAAAGTCCACAGACTCCGATCTCAGAATAGTTGATATGCATGATTACCTTTTTAGTGTAAGTAACTAATTGCATATTTTCTTTGGGTTCTGATAGTCTTCCACTAGCATTACTTCGTGCCCGTGTATGCACGTATTGACTAAATGGCTTACAATGTCTACTTTATATTTTTAATATTGTTTTTGTGGAATGTATGGAAGGGATTTGAATCAAACTTAATGTACAGGGTGAGAAAAATATTTAACTGTATTCAGCATTTAAAAAGTCATGATGGCTACTGTTATAAGTTCATCTGCTGTGATATATCCTAAACAAATCATGTTGGAATCACTCACTGCACTATCATTTATCTTTATTTTGATATGCATTTTCTATTGGATTTATAGTAGAAGGAAAAATTAAAAGTAAAACCTTCTAGTAACCTATTTCCACCCAAAAACCCAAGTCTTGAGTATTTGGACCATCCTGTGGCTCAGAATATTAAGAAAACTGGTAGGGTGAGCATTTCTGCTGATGGTATTGTAGTGGGTTAGCAAGCGTAGCTTTTTTGCAGTCTATCCATCCCACTCACACACACCTAGAAACCACGTGAAATGCTCATGACCATCACTTGTAGCTAAATGGAACAATATATCCCTGAAGACTCCACAAAG
>CAZLNG010000091.1:0-15308 GCA_964560735.1 uncultured Methanosarcinales archaeon
ATCCAACCGGAACAAATGTATATGTGACTAACGTCAACAACAATACTGTCTCTGTAATTAATACAATAAACAACAATGTCATAGCAACAGTTAATGTTGGAAACTATCCTGCTGGAATTTCAGTCTCAGGAGGAAATGTATATGTTACCAATATTAACAGCAACACTGTTTCCGTAATTAACATAATAAACAATACTGTTATAGCCACGCTGCCTGCAGGGAGCGCTCCTATACCCTCTTCTGGGCAATGCATGTGTCCGGTTCCGGTTTCAAAACCAGTATGTCCTGCTGCAAACTTCAGCAGCAATCTCATTCTGGCAGTGAAATTTACTGACCTATCAAAAAATGCGACCAGATGGTACTGGGACTTTGGAGATGGGAAAAATTCAACTGAGCAGAGCCCTCTACATGTATATAATAAACCTGGAAACTACACCGTTAAGCTGACTGTAAGCAATAAAGCCTGCACAGTTTCAAAGGCTTCTGAAGTCAGTGTCTGTACCTGTCCAAAATAAAGGAACCAGGTAAGGAAACGGGCCTGTATAGTGATCGAGCACAAAAATCGAGCACGTCAGCGAAGATAAGTTGAGCAAATAACCTAAGATAATAATTGAGTGCAATAATACTGAAACGTAATAGCGTTCGCCAGTAAGCTCCAAAAAGAACTTATACTGGGCTTCAGGTTCAAATTGGGAATAAATCCACAAGCTCCAGGTTTCTGGGGCATTTACTCCTTTTTTCAAGAGACACAACTGTGATATATTCAGGAGTTCCAGGCTTGTTTTTCTTCTCTTAAAGCCTTCTGTAAAATCAAGTAGAATCTTCTGTTCAGAAGTCTCAGTGACCCTTTTTCATATACTCTTTAAGAGATTTTCCATTCAGATGGTGTCATTTTTAACAGATAATCAAGGGTTTCTTTGGCATGAAAGTGCTTTCAAGTACTTTCATTTTTTGGGTATGTTATTCGAAGAATATCATGTACGTTTTTTAGGCTTGGCCTGACTAACTACTATAATTGCTCTGGAGTAAATTAAGTAGAAAAGACAAAATTAGGTTATTTATTCAAAAAGTCTCTTCAAATCTTCCATTGAAAGGAAAACTTCAAACTTTTTTAGGCGGTAGAACTTCTTGGCCCGCATGTCGTCATCCTCAAGCCTGAGATCACTTTCAACAAATCCGGCTTTTTCCAGACGTTTTAAATGGAGATTTACGACCTGCCTTGAGAGGTCCAGATCTTTGGCAAGTTCATATACATACCTCTCCCTCTCATTCAGGAGGTAGAGCAATTTTAGCCTTACAGGATGGGAGAGTGCTTCACCGATTTCAACTATTTCTTCAAGTGATTGTACCATCCTGAATATCCTCATAAACTTTTAGATTACTAATCCGGAGATATTTGAACCCGTTAAAGCATATTAAACTTTAGATTTCTTCAAGTTTGGATTTAATATCTTCAACTGTTTTTTTGATTTCTTCAATGTCTTTTTCCATCTTTATGATTCGTTCATTGTCCTTTTGAGCTCCATACCCTGACCTGTTGAGCAATAATACCACTACGCCTACAATGAGAAGGATAATTAGAAGATTCAGAAGAAATCCCCATAAAGAGCCTATCATGCCGTATCCCATACCGTTCAAGATTTCACCTCAAAAAAAGGATTTTTCTTAATTTTGTCCTTTTTTATTCTTTTATCCATTTTCTCTATCTCTTTTTTTCCTGATATACTGATTTCAACCATATCTATAAAAAATAGCCGGTAGAGAAGCTTTGATAGAATGAGTAAAGCCTGGAAAGTCTTAAAAATCTAAAAACCTGAAGACTCCTGGAAGTATTATCTAAAAAAATATCTAAGGAACTCTTTGACTGATTTATGTTCATTGAAGAACTTTTTATCTTACAATATAGTCAATTGTGGTTACAAAAATATAAGGGAATGAATAAAATTTAAATTAGTAGTCATTTCCCCTGCAGAACCCTGGACCACGTCCACACATGCCTCTTCCCTGCTGACCAGCGGGAACAGAGTTCCCGGTAAACACTTCACCAGTTAATGCATCGATTCTTGCCTGACTGGAAACTCCGTCTTCATCTTCATAAGATACAATCCACCAGCGGCCCATCTGATAAATATCCTCTTTAGAGACTCCATTATCAATTTCTGCCCTAGCAATTTTAAGGGCTTCATCTATTGTTCCTACCTTAAGTTCTACGTTTCCAGTTGAATTGAAATAAGGACAAGAAGTGAAATTGCCTGCTCTGCTTCCTGAGTCAGTGTATCTGGCAGCCCATCTGTGCATATGCCCAAAGCCGTGTCCATAGTTTGCTTTTGCATCGTCAGAAGCAACTGCATTGACAGCTGCTGCCCCGAAAGCCCCTATCAGCAGTATTCCAAGGATAATTGCAACTACTGTTTTCTTCAATTTTGTACCTTCCCTGAAGTTTTTTGCTTTTTGGTTCTAATTTTTTTGAAATATATTTATTTGCACCATATGTAGTGTTTATACTACATATGTAGATGACAAAAGAATATATACCTTATGGCCGCTACTGCTCTTTTTTCTCAAAATTCAGCGGTACTTCTCATTAAACCACCCTACAAGTGGTGGGACCCAGCAGAGATTTGCAGCAATGGTCTCAAGAGCTGTAAGAGTCTGAGTTGTAGGGCTGAAGCCAAGAATTCTTGCTCCAAGCAACCCGAGGGGGACAAGGATTATAACCAGAAGACTTGCCAACATTACCGGATGTCGGACATATTTGCTAATTCCGGCTTTCCAGGACCCTTCTTTTCTGCGTAAAAATAACATGCCTGAAATATTAGCTCCTATCTGATCGCTGAGGGCATAAAAATACGGAATATAAAAGCCTTCTACACCATAGATATCTACTCCAACCTGCCTGCTCCCAAAATCAATGATCCAGGGAATTGTAATCCCAAACAACTTTCCCCATCCGTAGGCTTCTGCCATACTCGTCTCAGCCTTCCGGAAACGTTGGCGGATAGAGAAGATACCTTCAAAAATGCTCTCCCCCTCTCCTGCGAGAGTCCGGACAAGCCACTGTCCGGCATAACTCCGCTGATAACCCTGTAAATCCAGAAAAATTCCTGCAAGAAGCCCTAAAACGTAACCTGGCAGAGTATACTTAATTAATTCTGAAAATTCTTCCCTTTCTTCAGGAAATTCTTCCTCAGAAGTTTCTTCACCTTCTGTGTTCACTTCTTTTCGCCTCTTTTTTCCTCATCCGGGATAATTTCTTCCAGTGGCATTTGATGGAGTATATAAAACACACATGAAATTTTACAAATATCAGGCACAAAAAATGAAAGTACCTGAAAGGACTTTCATACTAAAGAATATAAAAAGATGAGTACACTGGGAAATGCATATAAACTGGCTTGCAAGATAATATTCTGGAGAGTACATGAAAGTTTTTGAATGCAGCACTATCGACATTGCCCCTACGATTGCAAAGTTACTGAGAATTCCTATGGTTCCGGCTTCCGGCAGGCCAATTCCCGAGGTAGAGAATTACGTAAAAGAAAGAGGCTGTAAAAGGGCAGTAATTATTGTGGTTGACAGTCTTGGGTATTCCCTTTACAGGCAGTTTTCTCCAGTAATGAAAAACCTGACTGAATTTTCTGAAAAAGGGCTTCTGTTTAAATGTAAGTCTCACGCAACTATAACATCTCCTGCGATTGCGTCAATTTTTACAGGATACCTTCCGGACGAACACCATATCTACTCAACAGCGGATATATATGCTGAAAGTGCAAAAGACTCCGAAAATCCCAAACTCAGGAGTATAATGGAATGGGCTTACAGGGCAGGAATGAAAGCGTCAGCTGTTATCGAGTCAGAGGGAGCAGAAAGTTTCAGGGGTAGAATAAAAGACTTCTATGGAGTTCCGGATTCCGAAGATATCCTGGACTATGACAGGCAGATTACTCAGTATTCTACATATGCCCTCAGAGAAAATCCGGAAGTTTTGGCCCTGCACCTGAGAGCCCTTGACCGTTTCTCCCACAGGGCAGAAAGCTGGAAAGAAATGAAACTGGCTGCAAAGACGGTTGATGAAAATTTAGGCATAATTTTCAGAAACGCAGAGAAAGACACCATTTTTTTTATCTGCGGAGACCACACGGTTCATGGGGGAAAAAAATGGTTGAAAGATGCCACAGAAGAAGAGGTAGAAAACCATAAACAAAATATTGTGGCCCTGATAGTGGGATGTAATTGATAACCCAGATTTTTGCTATATCTATTTCCTCTCTCCATCTTCTCTGTAGTATCTTTTCTACATTTATTTTTCATTTCTCTTTTTTACCTCTTTTAAGTATGGAAAGTATCGAATAGATGCCTGCCAGTTCTATGAGTAGTATGATCAGGAGAATATTTCGTATTTCATTTTTAGATATTGAATTTTCGGCGAAATTTTCAGCATTTTCCAAACCCCTGAGAAGCTCTTGCTCTATTGAAGATTTCACTTCTTCAGTGGGTCCGGAGCTGGCAACAGATACAGCAAAATCTTCTGCAGACTTAAGATTCTCTCTGCTGAAAAGCTCTGCAGTTCCTTTACTTTCGTTTACATCGCTTGAGTTTGAACCCTCAGTAAGTCCGGTACTGGCAGCATTATGGTTATCTGCAGAATAAATAGTAACGCCTGTGCTATCTGTAGTAATAAAGGCTCCTTCAACCTGTATAAGATTCATCACTTCTTTTGAATCGTTGCCATATTCGTTGCCAACCGTAAGTTGCACGGTGTAATCGCCTGGTGTTGTGTAAGTGTAAGAAGGACTTTTGTCTACAGAATAATTTCCATCTCCAAAATTCCATTCCCATCTAGTGCTATTTTCCGATAGGTCAAGAAATTCAACTTTAAGTGGAGCAGTCCCTCTGGTAGTGCTGACGCTGAATTTAGCTTCAGGGAGCATGGTAAAAGATGGTTCCAGGACAGTAATAACAGTACATATTGAAGATTCACCATTATCGTTTTTTGCTTTCAGGGACATTCTATATTTTCCGGGATAGCAATAAGTATGTGTTGGGGCTTCACAGCAGGAGCTCTTTCCGTCTCCAAAGTTCCACGTAAGCGAGTCTGCGTTTTCGGAGAAATCAACAAATTGAACTGTAAGGGGGGCATACCCGCTTGTAACATTGGCGCTGAACTTAGCTTTGGGAAGTACAGGAACTGACGGGTCCGGAGTTTTTAAGACATTTATGGTTACATTCGTGGAGTCGCTGTCGTTTTCATTTGTGGCGTTCAAAGTAACTACATAAGTGCCTTCTGTAAGAAAAGTATGAAGAAAATCTGACGAGTTAGAAAGTTCCAGGTTTCCTATAGTCCACGATAAATAACTGGAGTTTTCTGAATGGTCTGTAAACTCAACTGTAAGAGGAGCATATCCTACTGTTACATTGGAGGTAAAAATTGCCTCAGGAAATGCCGGAGGTTCAATATTGAAATCAATCAATGGCCTATAGTCTATACTTTTTGTCTGGCGGTTGATGACGTATTCCGTATCTCCGATACCGTCTCCATCTTTATCCGTACCTGTATAGTCACTCCAGTAATTTCCCGTAGTACTATTCCAGATATTGAGTTTATTCTCAAATGCGTTATTTGTGTTATTAAAACGATTGTTATAGATTATGTTGCCAGCAGAACTGAGTGATTTCATGCCCCAATCTTTATTTGAGTCTACAATGTTCTCGCTCAATGTGTTGTTTCTGGCCTTGGACAGACAGATCCCAATCTCATTTCTTGAGATATTGTTGCCATTGATTATGCAATTTTGGACATTTTTCAAGTAAACTCCGCACTTGCTGTCGGTTATTGAAAATCCGCTGATTGTTACATTACTTGCAGTTACCTCAAATATCCCGTTTTTACTATATTCTCCACTGATTAGAGTATTATCAGGCTTTTTTGATTCTGAGATTATTGTAAGGTTATCCTGATTGACCTGAATGTTTTCATTGTATACTCCTGGCCTTACAATTATTGTATCTCCCGGAGAAGCTTCATCTACTGCAACCTGGATTGATCCTCCAGGGGAAACGTAAATGCTTTCTGTAGCTACGGTTTCTGAAATAGTAGTAGTCAGAACTAAAAATATTAAGAGTAAGAAGCCCCATCTGAAAGTTCTAATTTTTGTCATTTCAACCCACGTTAATCCAGAAATTCAGAAATATTTTTTATAAGGATTAGATATAAAATTATTGATTTAAAGAAATATTAGACTAAAGAGATTAAAATTAAAACAAGCAAAAAATTATAACTGATTAAACTCCAAATACGCAACTTTAATGCTTTGTCATAAATTTCATATAAAAACAACTTACCGAGAAAAAATATAATATTGGTCTTATGAGTAAAATAATAATTGTCAGAATAAATAAGTTGCCCTGATGATAAACAACTTGTTTAAACGCCTAAAAGAAGGTTGTGATGCTTATTAATACCTCTTGCCCACTGTAAAACTTATACTTTTTTTCGATGTTTGATGGAAGAACCAAAAGTTATGTTTTTTCCGAAATTTTTAGTTTGCAGGATTAATTGTCACATAAATTGAAGGCAAAAATCTCACAGGCAAATTAATTAAAGACATATCAATGATAATGTATATTAATTATAATTTTCAATGATTCTGAAATCAATGATCTGGAAAAAATCTGCATTCAGAAAAATAATGAGCCTGGGTAAAGCACAAAGGTTTTTAAACAAATCTCAAGTTATTCTTGAAAAATCCAGCTGGAGAAGATAATTATGCAGGAAAAAATAAAGGAAATTGCAGCCCGAGTCCGTGAAATGAGGGAAATCTCAGAAATTCCGGTCAAAGAAATGGCAGAATATCTGCAGGTGTCCGAGGAAGCCTACCAGAACTTTGAAAGCGGAAATGAAGATATACCGGCAAGTATACTTTTTGAAATCGCACACAGGCTGCATGTAGATATGGCCACTCTTCTTACTGGAGAAGAGCCGCGCATGAATATTTTTACCGTCACAAGAAGTGGAAAAGGAGTCAACGTTGAAAGGAGAAAACAGTACAAATACCAGAACCTGGCTGAAAAATTCATCCACAAAAAAGCTGAGTTTTTTATAGTTTCAGTTGAACCCAAACCTTATGAATCCAAACCTGAAACGAATTCCCACCCCGGACAGGAGTTTAATTATGTGCTTGAGGGGAGTTTGAAAGTATATATTCACAATAATGAAATTATTCTGAACGAGGGAGATTCCATTTACTTTGACTCCAATTACGAGCACGCCATGGAAGCCCTTGGTGGAGAAACCGCCAGGTTCCTTGCAGTCATATTGTGAAATTGAGGCATTTGTATTGTAAATATGATTTAGTCTACTCTGATTTGGTCTACTCTGATTTGGTCTGTATTTACTATTAAACCTGAATAAAGTACAATAAACAGGATAAAGTTTAAAATTGAAGCTTAAAAAGGCTACAGAGCCTTCAAAACTATGCAAAATAAAAACACAGGTGTAAATAAAACGGGTGTCCAGAATGACTTCTTTGCTGAGCCAATTTGTTTCCAAAACCGAATTTGAATCTTATGAGGATTTTCAGGAAAATTTCAAAATCCTGGTCCCTGAGAATTTCAACTTTGCTTATGACGTTGTCGATGCTTATGCAAGAGATTTCCCTGAGAAAATTGCCATGATCTGGTGTGACGACAACGGGGAAGAGAGGATTTATACTTTCAAAGATCTCAAGCACTACAGTGATAAAGCTGCAAATTTCTTTGTAAAACATGGGGTAGGAAAGGGCGACTATGTAATGCTCACCTTAAAAAGCCGCTATGAATTCTGGTACGGTATCCTGGGGCTTCATAAGCTGGGAGCCATTGCAGTGCCTGCAACCCATATGCTCAAAACACGCGATATCGTATACAGAATTGAAAAAGCCGGGCTTAAAATGATTGTCTGCATAGCTGAGGACGGAGTTCCTGAGCAGGTGGATGAAGCCCATTCCCAGTGTGGAAATATTCCGCTTAAAAAAGCAGTAGTTGGAGGAAAATCCAGAGAAGGCTGGATTGATTTTAGAAAGGAACTTGAGGAAGCTTCTCCTGATTTCGAGCGCCCTGCAGGCGATTCTGCTACTAAAAATGAGGATATTTCTCTGGTCTATTTTTCATCAGGAACTGCAGGTTTCCCGAAAATGGTAGAACATGACCATACCTATCCTCTTGGGCATATTCTTACTGCAAAATACTGGCAGAACGTCGAGGACGATGGGTTGCATTATACAGTTGCAGACAGCGGCTGGGGAAAGTGCGTATGGGGCAAAATCTATGGGCAGTGGATAGCCGGTTGTGCAGTTTTTGTCTATGATTATGACCGCTTTGAAGCTAAAAACATGCTTGAAAAAGCTTCAAAATTCGGTGTCACAACTTTCTGCGCCCCTCCTACAATCTACCGTTTCCTGATCAAGGAAGACCTCAGTAAGTATAATTTCGGCACTCTGAAATATGCAGTGGTTGCAGGTGAGCCCCTGAATCCTGAAGTGTATAACCGTTTTCTTGAATTTACGGGAATAAAACTCATGGAAGGCTTTGGACAGACTGAAACCGTTGTTACTATCGCAACCTTCCCATGGATGGAGCCAAAACCAGGATCTATCGGGAAACCAACACCTGGCTACAGGATTGAGCTTATGGACAGAGACGGCAGGCTCTGTGAAGTTGGAGAAGAAGGGGAAATAGTTATCAACACAAAGGAAGGAAAACCAGTCGGGCTCTTCGTACACTATGGAAAGGATCCTGAAAAGACTGAAGAGACCTGGCACGATGGCTACTATCACACTGGAGATATGGCCTGGATGGATGAGGATGGTTACCTCTGGTTTGTTGGAAGAGCTGATGATATCATCAAAACCTCGGGATATAAAGTAGGACCTTTTGAGGTGGAAAGTGCCCTTATCCAGCACCCTGCAGTGCTTGAATGTGCAATTACAGGGGTTCCAGACCTTATAAGAGGCCAGGTTATTAAGGCAACAGTTGTACTTACTAAAAATTATACCCCAGGGGAAGCACTTAAGAAAGAGCTGCAAGAACATGTAAAAAAAGTTACAGCTCCCTACAAATATCCGCGTATAATAGAGTTTGTGGATGAGCTTCCAAAGACAATCAGTGGAAAAATCCGCAGGGTTGAGATCCGCGACAAAGATCAAACTCAATAATTATAACGACCAGTAAACTCAATAAATTTAATGATCAGTATTGATAGCAGTCCGGAACAGTTTAGAGCTCCAGAAAATTCAAATTCCTTTCCTAAAGAGGAATAAGCAACATAATAATCAGAAAAAAGATTTTCGATCCATTTAAAGGAGCGAAAAGAAAGGAAAGAATTAAGTACCTTTAACTTTTTCTGAAAAGTTTGCTCTAGAAATCTAGATTTTCGGACTTACTTTACATTTTATCTTAATTCTTATAGTAATTTATGGATACACTTGCAGTAATTTATGGATACACTTGCAGTAATTTCATGGAAATAAGCAGCTATAGATTTTAAAAGCTGCCTAGAAACAATAATAGGCTCTCCTTTCTGTCGTATGAAATTGGCTTTAGAAAAACAGGAAGCAAAAAATCCGGTGAAAGACAAATAAAAGGAAAATATTATGGGTCGCTGCGCTGGATGAGCCATAATCTTAGAAAAACGCTGATAATTTCTGATAACTAAACAAAGTGAGGATTGCATATGCCAAAGACCGATAAAAAAGAACCATACCCTGTTATCAACACTCTGGAATGCAAGGCTTGCGGACGGTGCCTCCTGGCCTGTCCCAAGGATGTACTTTTCATGAGTGAAAATCTGAATGCTCGGGGCTACAACTATATACAATACAAAGGAGAGGGCTGCTCAGGCTGTCTGAGCTGTTATTATACCTGTCCTGAACCTCTTGCAATCGAAATTCATATTCCCCTTAAAAATGAGGAAGCAAAATAAGGCAGAGAAGGAGGAAAAAGATGGCAACACAACTCGTAAAAGGCAATTCTGCAATAGTCGTCGGTGCACTTTATGCCGGATGTGACTGTTTCTTCGGATATCCCATAACCCCTGCAAGTGAAATTTTGCATGATGCATCCAGTTACTTCCCAAAGATAGGGAGAAAATTTGTCCAGGCAGAATCCGAAGAGGCAGCAATTAACATGGTCTATGGAGGAGCATCTGCAGGGCACAGGGTCATGACCTCATCTTCAGGCCCCGGAATCAGCCTTATGCAGGAAGGACTCTCCTATCTTGCAGGTGCAGAACTTCCCTGCGTGCTTATAGATATAATGAGGGCAGGTCCGGGGCTTGGAAACATCGGGCCTGAGCAGGCGGATTACAATCAGGTAGTAAAAGGCGGAGGGCACGGGAACTATAAAAATATCGTGCTTGCTCCCAATTCCGTACAGGAAATGTGCGACTTTACAATGAAGGCTTTTGAGCTTGCCTTCAAGTACAGAAACCCTGCTGTAGTACTTGCAGACGGTGTGCTTGGGCAGATGATTGAGTCTCTTAAGTTCCCGGAAGAAGCTACTGTCCCTGAGATCGATACAAAATGGGCGGTTAACGGCACAGCCGAAACCAGGCCTAACCTGATAACTTCAATCTTCCTAGACTTCAATGAACTAGGGAGATTCAATGAAAAACTCCAGGCAAAGTATGAGCTGATCAGGCAGAATGAAGTGGATTACGAGGAATATCTGACAGAGGATGCCTCAATCGTCCTGGTTTCCTACGGAATTAGCAGCAGAATCTGCAGGTCAGCCGTAGACCTTGCCAGAAAGGAAGGCCTCAAGGTAGGACTCTTCAGGCCGAAAACTCTCTTCCCGTTCCCTGAAACTCAATTAAAAGCCCTTGCAGAGAAAGGATGCTCTTTCATATCCGTGGAAATGAGCAATGGGCAGATGATAGATGATATCAGGCTTGCAACAGGTTGTTCAAGACCTGTGGAACTGGTAAATCGGATGGGGGGAAACCTGATTACCCTTGATCAGATAATGGACAAAATCAGAAAAATTGCAGGGGAGGCATGAAAATGGCAGCAGAGATTATTAACGGAGAAAAAGTTATTGGAAGGCCAAAAGCCCTGTATGCGGAATATCCCCGGAAAGGGGGAGCAGCCCCGACAGCCACTCACTACTGTCCTGGCTGCGGACATGGAGTTCTGCACAAGCTTATTGCCGAGGCAATTGATGATCTTGGAATTCAGGAAAGGACAGTCACTATCAGTCCGGTTGGCTGTGCAGTTTTTGCTTACTATTACTTTGACACGGGCAATATCCAGGTGGCTCACGGGCGTGCCCCTGCCGTTGGGACAGGCGTCTCAAGGGCAGAAGAGAACGCTGTGGTTATTTCCTATCAGGGAGATGGGGATCTTGCCTCCATAGGCTTGAATGAAACCCTTCAGGCGGCAAACAGAGGTGAAAAGCTTGCAGTCTTTTTCGTGAACAACACGGTCTACGGAATGACAGGCGGACAGATGGCTCCAACAACTCTTGTTGGCGAAAAGACTACCACGTGCCCTGAAGGTCGCGATCCCCGTTTTGCAGGCTATCCTATCCATATGTGCGAGCTTCTGGACAATCTGAAAGCGCCTGTTTTTATTGAGAGAGTTTCAGTTTCTGATATTTCCCATATTCGAAAAGCCAGGAAGGCCATTAAAAAAGCGCTTGAAATCCAGCGTGACGGCAAAGGATACTCTTTTGTCGAAGTCCTTGCAGCCTGCCCGACTAATCTCAGAATGGACGCAAAACAGGCTGTTGATTTCATTAACGAGGAAATGGAAAAGGAATTCCCTCTGCAGAACTTCAGGGACAGATCCGAAGAAGTCGAACCACTGCACCGAGGAGTAAGTGATTTCACAACTGAAGCTCTGAAGAACCTCTACGGGATAGAGGCAGATGCTGAAGAGAAGCCTGTAAGAACAGACTTTGCTCCTATTCAGACCAAGATTGCAGGTTTCGGAGGGCAGGGAGTTCTCAGCATGGGGATCATTCTGGCTCAGGCCGGAGTGAGGGCAAACCTCAATGCTTCCTGGTTCCCATCCTATGGTCCGGAGCAGAGGGGAGGCACCTCAAACTGTTCGGTCGTGATTTCTGGCCAGTCAATAGGCTCTCCTACTGTTTATACCCCGGACATTCTGATTGCCATGAACCGCCCTTCCCTTGAAAGGTTTGAAGGGGCAGTCAGAGAAGGCGGCTTTATCCTTTTCGATTCCTCGATTGGGGAAGCCGAAACACCTGCAGGCGTTAAAGCCATTCCTGTCCCGGCAACCGAAAAAGCCAAAGAAGCCGGAGATGAAAGAGCTGCCAATTCCTTCATGCTTGGAGTCCTCATGGGTATCACTGCTACAGGCCTTGATGAAGAAGCCTTCAAGGAAGCTCTTGCCGAAAATTTTGCGGGCAAGCCCAAGGTGATTGCCTTTAATCAGATGGTGCTTGAAGAGGGCGCAAAATGGGTCCGGGAGAACGTTAAACTTTAAGAAAAGATACGAATTTAAAAAAAGTAGAAGAAAACAACGGAATTTCCGTTAGGAACGGCAGAGAAAATATTTCTCTGCCTGGTGTTTTTTCATCTATTTTTCGGCCAATTTTTTTCATTAATTTTCCGTGCCTATTTTTTCATTGAGTTTCCAGTATTTATCCTTAGAATTGGAGCTTATGGAGTTGGTTTCTTGTTTGAAATGCAGATTATTTTTTGTGTAACAACCAATAACTCTCAATTAATCCCAGATACTTGCGTATATATAATATAAGGGAAAAATTAAAATAGTTGTGAGAGAGCATTGGTAGTTAGGACGGCAAAATTAATCATTACCTCTTCAGCTTTTGCCGTTCTCACGATTATTTAAGGTTAAAATTTATTAGAATATCATTTTTAGCTAATTTCTTCCTTCAGCTTTCGATATTTTCCTATAAATCGATCATAGTTGAATTCATTAATTTCTCCAGATGAATTCGAAAAGCTGTTATTTCAAGCGGTGAGATTCAAGCAGTCGGTTTTCTCCAATTTTTTTTCCAATAGCGCAATATCTAAAAGTAAAAAAAACACTTCCTTAATTAGTAAATTTATAGTTTCCATGAGTATCTCAGTTGCTTAATAGTTCAATTAATTCACTCTATTTTATAAGGAGGCATTTAAACGGAAAGTGCAAGTAAAGTCTATTTCGCAGATCTAAGGGCTAGAAGTCCGCAGGAAAGTACTATCAGCAAGATTCAGAAGCTCTTTGATGAGGCAGGTTTTGTTGAGCTTCTGGGTGCAGAAGATCTGACTGCAATAAAGATCCATTTTGGGGAATATGGAAATGATGGGTATATTAATCCTGTTTTTGTTCGACAGGTTGTGGATAAGATCAGGGCTTCAGGGGCAAAGCCATTTATCACGGATACCAATACTTTGTATTCAGGAAGCCGACATAATGCAGTTGACCATCTAACAACAGCGATAGAGCACGGTTTTGATTATTCCGTTGTTAGAGCTCCCCTCATTATTTCGGATGGGCTAAAGAGCCAGAATATTTCTGAGGTTGAAATCGAGCAGAAGCAGTTTAAGTCCGTAAAAATAGCTTCAGATATTGCTGCAGCAGATTCCATGATTGTAATGTCTCACTTTAAAGGCCACATTGTAGCCGGCTTTGGGGGAGCCGTAAAGAACCTGGCAATGGGCTGTGCCCCTGCGGCAGGCAAGAAAGATCAGCATTTCAGGACGAGCCCTCATGTTGTTGAAGAAAAGTGCATAGCCTGCGGGAAATGCGTCGAGGTATGCCCTGTTGGAGCTGCTTCCATTTTAGGGGAAGCTTCAATGATAGATCCTAACATTTGCATAAGCTGTGGACAGTGCATGGAGGCATGTCCGGTAAGTGCTATTGATATTGATTGGGAACATGATATCCCGGAGTTTCTGGAATGTCTTGTAGAGTATGCATGCGGTGCAGTGAAGGGAAAAGAAGACAGGGTAGGTTACATCAATTTCCTGATCAAGATAACGCCTGACTGCGATTGTGTACCATGGAGTGATGCTCCAATAGTTCCTGATATTGGGATTCTTGCCTCAAAAGACCCTGTTGCTCTTGACCAGGCAAGTTACGATCTGGTAAACAGGCAAAAAGGGCTTGTCAGTTCCTCTTTACGCTGTAACCATGAAAAAGGAGCAGATAAATTCAGGGGTGTATGGCCCATGATCGATGGAACCTACCAGCTTGAATACGGGGAAAAGATAGGGCTTGGAAGCCGGGATTACGAACTGGTTGAGATTTGAGTTAATTCATTTGAATTAACCCTCTTTTATTTCAGCAGGTCACGTGAAACATTGCGATTACTTTTCCTTTGCTTCTGTTCCAGAGTTTGACTGCTTTTGGAGTAGGAAGAAGTTTTGACTCACAATCTTTTTTCTCGAAAAACCTTTTTGCTTTTTTTGAAAGTTCGACAAAGCCTTTCTGGCCTGTTCCGATAATTATCTTTTCAGCACCTTTTTCATAGATATATTTCGCTTCATCAAGCGAGATTTTATGAGATGTTCCATAGATTTCTTTCGAAAGCTTTTTCCTTCGCTTTTCTACCTGCCCACTTTTCCGGATAATTATATCGTGCTCAAATGTCTCCCTATGGACTGTAATTGAACCAAAACTTGTTGAGTTTATCTTTGGCTTCATGACCTTCTCACCTCAATTCCCTCTCATTTTCCTGTTTTCCTTTTTAGTTTATGTCCTTATTTCCAGTTAGTTTCTATCCTTACCTTATATATCCATGTAGAAAACAGTTTAATGTAGCTTTTAAATCAAGTTAAGTTGATTTATTCTCAAATCTGTTTTTTAAAAAGATACATATAGCAGATATTCCCACTTAATATATGAGTTAATGTGACCCAATTTTACTGGAGATGAATGCAAGTGACTGTATGGGAATATGATGTCAAGGAAATTAGGTTCAGTGAGTGGTCAAAAACAAAAGAAGATCTCAATAACCTCGGAGTTGAAGGCTGGGAGCTAATCAAGTTTGCGGACGAGAGCGATGAAAACGGCATGATTACAGCTGTTTTCAAAAGGCCTGTAGATTACGTCGATACAGCCTTCTAAAATCCTTTTTCTAATTATTATTTCCTACTCTGTTCTTTTATTTACTATAAATGCTCGTTTTATGAGTATTTGGTTTTATGAGTATTCGGCTCTATTACTACTCAGTTCTTGATTTTCTTTTCCTGCAGGTCAAGAACCGGATTTCTTTCGGTTCTGATTTGTTTTCTCACTTTAATAAAAGGCTCTCAAATTAGAATTTTGACTTAAAAACTTATTCTTTTTTTCACTAACTCT
>CAZLNG010000092.1:0-15151 GCA_964560735.1 uncultured Methanosarcinales archaeon
CACTGGCCATTGTCTCCTTTATTTCTATCTCCGCCCCACTGGCCATTGTCTCCTTGAGGTGCTGCACTTACCGATGCAACTGTTACTGATAGTAAGAAACAAACTGCCAGCAAAATACCAAGTATCTTCTTTATTTTCAACATATACCTACTCCCTTTATTTATTCAACCCCATTTATTAATATCATAAAACCGATGATATTCCAGATATGTTTCTGAAACCGCCGGTTTCGCTCTTAAAAATTTTCTCTCCAAACTATCTGCATATTGCTGTATTCACTTTATTGTTGTATTCAATTTCGAATTGTTTTTTTGAATCGTCTTGCCAACCAGTTGTGGCTTGACAATTCTAAAATTAGCCGGCTTAAATATAAATATACTTATAAAATTAATGCGGCTTAAAACGGTTTAATTAATAAAATAAGAGTTTAAAAGGATTTAATTTAAAAAATAATAATTTTTAAACTTTTAAAGTCATTTATATTTCATAAATAACGTATTTTAGCATATAAAATACCTTAAATTTGAAGTTTGAGAATGGATTCTGAAAATCTTCTGAATTCAAGTATTTCTATCCTGCGTTCCGCTTTTTTACGCGCATAAGTTTCTAATGATGTTGAATTATGTGCTTAAAAATTAAGCACATAAACTACAGCCTCTAATTTCAAAATCATAATCATCTGGCGTATCATACTTGTGGAATTAGGCTTATGTGCTTAAAATTTGGGAACTCAGGTTCTATAGTTTTCCAAAATGTTGGGGATGCGTTTGTTTTTTCAGATTTATCAGTAATTTACCCCCCCGGCGTATCTTCTAAGTAGTCTCCATCAGGCATGGGTTAAGAAATTTTCCTTTCTAAAACGTATGTTTCTTCCAAGGCAGAAAGAAACCAAAAAGGATTTATTTTACAAAATAATTCTTTCTAAACCTTTTATTTAATATATAAATCTAAATATTATATTAAACTTAAATAAAACTCTCATAAAGGCTTATATTTTCAAAAAAAGCAATATACTCATTTATCTGGATATTTCAGTGCCCTGTGCAAAAAATCGTTGTTATTATTGTTTAGACACAGGACTATATGGAGTTAACTGAGAAACAAGTGGCATGAGACTTAGAATATTCGTATCTTCTTCAGCGAAAGCCGAATGCAGAAAGTCCCGAAACTTCAGCCCTTCTATTTATTCAGTTTTCGGTTCCAGGTTATGATATGTCCCCCTACATTCTGCACGTTCTAGCGTTGTTCAAAATCTTTCATCACAGTTGTCAGGCGGCTCATAGTTCAGGACTCACGAAGTTTCGCCCCTTTTTCTTCGTAAATCAACTACTTCTCCCGATGTGCGATGAGATGTGGTCCTTGTCATGTATCATATCTCTTTCTGGTTTGACTCCAATACCTCCTGGTTTCAGGCTGTCCGGAACGTCCTTTATGCCCTCTACAGGACGAGTCCTGGAGTGGAAAGTCTCTGTTTAGCGGTAAATTTGTCTCTCCGTTGAGAATGTAAAAGCTGACACAATCAAACACTATATAGAGGATTAAAAGAGTAAAACGAACCAGAATCTTAATCATCGAATTAATCAGGGTTAAGGAGGTCAAACGAAACTACTGGATGGCAGAGTTTCTAAGGAATCGAGCCTCCAAAATTTTCCAATTATCTTTGGGAGAGTGATTTTGATTTGATTAATTTAATAACCTGAATTCTTTCATGCTGCTGTAAACTTTAAAGTGAATTCTGTTCCGGTATCTCTTTTCAGTTTAAGTTCTCCTTCTAGCTGATCTACAAGGGTGATTACCAGTTGCATGCCAAGACTCACAGGATTTTCCAGATCAAAACTTTCAGGGACTCCTGCTCCATTATCTGAAATTTTTAAAATAAAGTTTATGTCTTTTAAATCTTCATAGTTGTTTCCAGTTCTATCGTCTTTATTTTCTTGAAGCTTTTCTTTATAAAGTTTTATTTGAATTGTCCCTGTATCTTTATCGGCAAATGCGTGTTTGAGAGAATTTGAAACAAGTTCATTGATGATTATGCCCAGCGGAACTGCGGTATCCATGTTAAAGAAAATATTTTCTTCCAGATCCATATCCAATTTCGTATTGACATTTCCAAGTTTGTATGTCAGGAAAAGGCTCTCAACGAGTTCTTCAAGATACGACGAAAAATTCAGTGTATCAAGCCCTCCCCCTTTGTATAGTTCTTCATGGATAAGAGCCATGGATATTACTCTGTCCTGACTTTCCCTGAAGGCTTCGAGAACTTCCGAATCCTTAATACTTTCTCTGTTGTTGAACTTTTCAGCCTGAAGATCCAGTAGAGATGAGATTACCTGCAGGTTATTCTTGATCCTGTGGTGTATTTCTTTTTTGCGGGCAGTCTCTATATTCTCAAGGAACTTTTCTGTCTCTTTTCTTTCGGTCACATCATAAATCGTACCCTGGTAGAATTCCGGCTTCCCGTCCTCTCCCTGAATTTTCTGGATAATTTCGTTAGCCCATCTTATTCTTCCGTCTCTGTGCTTTATACGAAACTCAATTTCCCCGTAACTGGCGAATGGAGAATTACGAATCTTTTCCTCTTCTTTGGCAACGAAAGACAGGTCATCCGGATGGATTATGTCTTTCCATTTAATCCGGGATATGAATTCCTCTTCTTTATATCCGGTAATCTCTTCAACAGCGCCATGCAGAAATGCAGGAACAAAGTTTTCATCTGCCTGGAAAGCAATCCCATGGAAATTCTGTATGAAAGAGCGGTATCTTCTCTCACTTTTTTGAAGCTGAGTTTCTGCAATTTTGGCACTTGTAATATCTTTCAGTACTCCTATAGCCCCGTAAGACTGACCCTCGTGATCCGTAAGGCAGACCCCAGAGTTTTCTATATAAATGCAAGTTCCGTCTTTTTTTCTCAACCTTAATTCTTCCTTAAATCTGCCTCCGGACATTCTCACATTCTGGACTTTTTCGTCCACAAGATTCGCTTCTGAGCGGTATATATTCTTGATCCAGAAATCTTTACCAAACTTCTGTAATTCTTCAGAATTATATCCCGTAACTTCTTCTATAGCACCTGCCCAGCTGCCCTTATCTGTTCTTGAATCATACTCATATACTACTTGTCCTGTCTGCTCTGTGACAGTGCTGTATCTTTCCTCACTTTTCCGAAGTTTTTCTTCTGCTTTTTTACTTTTAGTTATATCTCTGGCAATAACTGAGATGGCGGTCAGCTCTCCGGATGCATCATAAACCTGAGAAAGAGTTAGTGAGACATTTATTATCCTACCATCCTTTCTCAACCGTAAAGTCTCGTAACTGTGGATTCTATCTCCCTGTTTAATCAGTTCAGCCAATTCTTCTGTTTCTTCGACTAATATGGGTGGCTCCAGTATGGATATGGGCTTTCCAAGTATTTCTTTAGCCGAATAACCATAAATCTGCTCTGCTCCTTTGTTCCAGCTGGTAATGATGCCATCAAGGGATTTGGTTATAATGGCATCGTTTGAATATTCTATAATATTCGCCAGATTCTGAGTTTTCTCTTCTACCTTCTTGCGCTCAGTGATGTCAGTGAGCATACCCAGAGAGCCTTTAAACTTGCCATTCTTATCAAGAAGGGATTTAGAGTTTACAATTGTCCATAAGGTTGAGCCATCCTTACGTACCAGTCTAAGTTCATACATTCCATTGATACCCTGCCGTCTCTTTTCTAGAGTCTTTATGAGGAAAACCTGATTTTCTTCGCCGGTGAAGTCCCCCACATATCTGCCAATCATTTCTTCCCGACTGTAACCTAACATTTCTGCCAGTTTCTCATTAGCGTAAGCAGTCCTAAATTCAGCGTCAAATAACCATATACCTTCATTGGCTGTCTCTACGATGTTACGATATTTTTCCTCACTCTCTTGCAAAGCCTTCTTTTCCCTCTCGCGCTCGGTAATATCCTGAACTGTCCCTTTCATCCGAACAGGGGTATTTTCTTCATTAGAAATAACTTCTCTCTGTTCATGGACTATGCGTTCTTCTCCATTGGCTAAGATGATCCTATAATCAATGCTATAGGACTTCCCGTTTAAAGCTTCTTTAACGGCAGTGCCCACATATTCTCGATCGTCTGGATGTACATAATTTAATAATGTTTTGTTATTTGGGCTGAATTCTTGAGGATCGAGCCCAAAAATATGATAAACTTCATCAGACCAGTATAGTTTATCAGTTACAATATTCCAATCCCAACTTCCAATATGACTCAGTTTTTGAGCTTCCTCGAGTCTTCTCTCATTTTCCAGTAATAACTCATAAGTTTCTTCAAGTTCAGCTGTGCGTTCTTTAACCTTTTCCTCTAAACCGTCATTTACTTTTCTAAGGGCTTCTTCTGCCTTCTTGCGCGCTGTGATATCACGTGCGGCTGCAAAAACCCCAAGAACCTTATCATTTTCATCCATACGGACCGAAGAATTATACAAAACAGGAATTGTGGGGCCATCCCTATGCTTGATTTCAAGCTCCCGATCAAGCACTGACCCTTCCCTGAATACCTTTTGATAGTTTTCTCTGGCTTGTTCAGGATCTGTAAAATAGTTAGTGAAATCTGTACCAATGAGTTCTTCCCGTGAATAGCCGGTAACTTTTTCCGCAGCTTTATTCACATCGGTTATCTTACCATAGGGATCGGTAATAAACAGAGGGTCCAGACTAGAATCAATCAAACCGCGATTATAATCAAGGGCTAATTTTAACACTTTTTCGACCTTTTTACGCCCAGCAATATCCTGAATTGTTCCTATAATTCGAACAGGGAGATTTTCTTTATCAAAAGTAATTTCTCTATGTTCATGTACTACGCTTTCTTCCCCATTAGCTAAAGTAACCCGATAATCAATGCTATATGGCTTTCCTTCTAAGGCTTCTTTAATGACATTATTCACATATTCTCGATCATCTGGATGTACAAAATTTAAAAATAATTCTTCAGTCGGGCCGATTTCTTGAGGATCAAGCCCAAAAATACGATACATTTGATCAGACCATTTTGATTCCTCAGTTGCAATATCCACATCCCAACTTCCAACGCGAGTTATTCTTTGAGCTTCAGCAAGATTTTTTTCACTTTCCTTCAGCGAATTGTAAGCCTTCTCAAGTTGAATTGTTCTTTTACGTAATTTTTCTGAATTGTCATATGCTTTTTCCAACTTAGTTTCTGTTTCTTCTGCGGCTCGAATAGCTACTTTTTCCGCCTTTTTCTTCCCAAAGTTTTCTCTTCGCTCCCATTGTCCTTCTTTTTTGGCCAAAACGAATTGATGGCTGGAGACTATGTCAATAATCCCCATTGCGCTGCACTTATCGAGGGAATAGGAACATAGAGCCATCATATTGTGTTTGCCGACGATTCTATCCATTTCTTCCTCGTAATCAACAAAAAAGTCACAATCTGTTTCTTTCAGCCAGAAAGTGTTCACACTTACTCTTAAACCATCGTAGCCACTGGCCAGAGCGTGACTGGTTTTTTCAACCAAGTCGTTTAAGGCCCTCTCCGAATTAAAAACATCCTCATTTACATACCAATATGTGTGGGGAATAATTTCGATTTGCCTTTTCTCCAGATAAGTATCAATATCAGGAACAACCCTTCTAAGAGCTTCTTTTGCCTCTTCCGTATCTAGAGGCTGTGATGTAATCCAGATACAAAATTCATTATTTTCCAGCCCGGCCTTGAAATAGGGAATAATTATGTCCATCAAATCTTCTTTTGTCTGATAGAATTGGCAGAAGTGCGTTCCCCAGGGCACATCTCCAACAGCATCAATACCTGACTTTCTGAGTTTTTCTTTCATTCAGATATTCTCCTACTTTAAGGGTGCAAAAGCAAAGACTTCATTTTTTCGTAGAATATGGCCCCTGTTTCCCCGTGTATCGTAATTTCGCTTCTTCTTATTCCGGGTCCTGGAGGAGCCAGTTGCTGAAAAACATAAGCACTAGAATCTCTCTATTTTTCACCAAATACTCAGTTGTGCTCTTTTTCAGATATGATTAATGACTCGCCCACAAGATCCTGTTTTATATGCTATGGTTTTCACAGCAAAAATCAACAGTTCACAACTAAGGTGCGTTTAGGAGCGACTAAGGCTAATCCCCGTCATTTTAATGGCGGGATACAGCCGTCAACACTCTCATAATAGATCTCTTGACAACGTTTTTAACCTCTCATACCTATAACCTATTGTTAAGTGTTTGTCATTCGAGCTGAAAATGCTGAATGAGTCAGCTTAACTTTGCTCTTAACTTAAACTATACGGTTTGATAGAGAAGTTCTATAGGTAAAAGTTTGAACGGTGTTGGCGAGACAAGAATACATACAGCCATAGGGCAGTATGGCTTTGATGTCTGCCATTTCAATGGCGGGAGCTGTCACTTTGTGTTTAAAAGCATATTCAACCGTAAATTTACTATGATTTAATATCACAGTTCTATTATATAGTACTAATTAACTTATTCCAAGGTATAAAATTTGCTTCTATGGATCCTGTATTTCAAATGACCAATCAAGCTTCTGATCATAAATAATCCTAAAAATTCTAATGATTAAGAATAAAAATAGGTTTTACTTAACTTGCTTACTTATAACACTTAATCATTAATCATATTTGCAATAAGATATTCTTATACTTGATTTTAAGGTAACTATCCGTATACCCAAATCAATCTATTGATGTTGATTTATCATTTTCAAAAAAGATTAATTGCATACTCTGTAAAACTGAAAGATACAGGTAAAGCCAAAATCAAAAAGTTAAAGCCAAAATTAAAAAACATGGCAAATAACCAAAATCAAAGAAAATTGGCTCCAAAAATTTGCCCATTAACCAAAAAATTGCTCATTGAATCTTCTTACTGTTTTTTGCTTTGACCTCACGCTCTGTGGTTGCAATAGCATATACCTCACCAGCTTCATTCACCAATGAGGCCGCGGTCAGCCACACCTCCAGGGTTCGGCCTTCTTTGGTGAGTCGCTGGGTGCGGTAAGGTTCCAGGAACTCAGCGCGGCCAAGCTTTTTCAGCGCGGCCAACTCTTCTTCTCTCCGGCTCTCCGGGATCAGGTTGCTGATTTTCATCTCAAGTGCCTCAGCTTCGCTCCAGCCGTATATTCTCTCTGCCATCGGATTCCAGGCCAGGATGCGGCCCTCCATATCGCGCAATATTATAGCATCGCTTGAGTCCTGCACAACTATGGCCAGGCGGCGTATAGCTTCGGATTCCTTTAAAATCTCCCTCGCCAGCTTCATCTCGGTAATATCAGTGAAGGTAATCACGGCTCCCTTGATAACGTTTTCAAGAGTGCGATAGGGCCGGATGCGCAGCAGGTACCACGCGCCCTTCTTGGTCTGGACTTCAATATCTTTGGGCGTCAGAGTGTCCAGCACTTCCTTTATGTCCTCTACCAGACGGTCATAACCCAGCAGGTTTGAGACTATGTGCCCAACCGGGCGCCCCACGTCTGTCGGGATTAGATTGATCACATGTGTGACTTGAGGAGTGAAGCGCATGATGCGCAGTTGATGATCCACAAAGATAGTGCCTATACCCGTGCCGGAAAGCAGGTTATTCATATCGTTAATGGCCTGCGACAGATCAGCCACCTTGTTTTGCAGTTCAGTATTTACGGTAGTCAATTCCTCATTGACTGACTGCAGTTCCTCCTTGGAGGTCTCCAGTTCCTCGTTGGTCGATTGTAGTTCTTCATTTATTGACTGCATCTCTTCGTTGGAAGATTTTAGCTCTTCGTTGGAAGTTTCCAGTTCTTCATTGTAAGCTTTGAGGCGTTCTTCCTTAATTTGCAGTTCCCTCTCCAGCTCTAAAATGCGCGCGTTACTTTCCATTTCGCTCTTACCGTCTTCACCGACACCTGTGGTGGAGGCCTTTCCTTTTTGTCTTTGCTCTGACTTTTTCGGCTCCTCAAAGGTGACAAGGAATAGATCTGACCCGGCGGATGCGTCAGGGCCCGCCGCTACACGTCGTAATGCCAGATTGACTGTAGTGAAGTCACCGTTGGTTTTTACTCGCAGCCCGGAGTGAAATACTGGCTCTTTACTGACCGCAGCTTTGTACAGATCCGTGGCCAACTCCTGCCGCAATCCCTCGCGAGCCATCTTCAGAATATTCATGCCAGCTTCGCCTGGAGCCGGTTCGAGGTACATACCCGTACGGCCATAAAGATAGAGGATGTCGCCTCGTTGGTTGACGAGCACACCTACAGGGGCGTAATATTGCAGCATCATCTGTTCGGTCAGCTCGCGTAGTTGAAGTTTGCTTTCGATAAGAACCTTGCCGGACTGTTTTTTTGTCTCCCTGCTTTCCAGTCTTGGTGGGAAATATGTCCCTATGGAAGGGAATCCACTACTAACATCCTTTTTGCGAAACAGCTTCGATTTGCGGTCCAGGATCTCAAAAAGATTCTCAAACTCACCCACGGTCTCGGAGGGACCGAGGAAGAGAAACCCTCCCGGCTTCAACGCGTAGTGGAAGAGGGGGATGAGCTTATTCTGCAGTTCCCTGTCCATATAGATCAGCACGTTGCGACAACAGAGCAGGTCAAGTTTGGAAAATGGCGGATCTTTAATAATATCCTGCTCGGAAAATACTATCATGTCACGGATATTTTTCTGGATATGGTAGTTGCCGCTTGAATCCTGGGTAAAGTAGCGATTCAGCCTTTCCGGTGAGACATCGATGGAGATGTTGGTGAGATAGACGCCGCTACGGGCCTGTGCGATGGCCTGGCTGTCAATATCGGTTGCGAAAATTTGTACCCTGAAAATTTGCTTCAACATTTCCATCTGCTCATGGAGCAGGATGCCGATGGAATAGGCCTCCTCACCTGTGGAGCAGCCAGGCACCCAGATTCGTATTACTGAGTCTGAGTTCTTGCCGGCAAAGATATTCTGGATGACTTTTTTCTGGAGTTCATCAAAAGCCGTGGGATTGCGGAAGAAACTGGTGACGCCGATTAAGAGGTCATGAAAGAGAGTCTCCACCTCGGCAGGTTTTTGCTCTAAAACACGCACATACTCGTCCACACTTTTTACATCCCGGATGACCATGCGCCTCTCGATGCGGCGAATGATAGTGTTCTGCTTATAATGGGAAAAGTCGTGACCTGTCTGCGTGCGCAGCAGGTTGAATATCTTTTTCATCGCGCTTTCAGCCTTTGGAGCCACTTTAGGTCTTTTTCCAAAGGTTTGAGTGGCATAGGCAATGAGCTGGGCCGGCATCTCGGCCGGCGGCAGGATGTAGTCTGCCAGATCTGTGGCAATGACGCTGCGCGGCATGCCGTCGTACTCGCTGGATTCGGGGCTCTGTACCATCACCATACCTCCCTCGGCTTTGATCGCCCGCACTCCCAGTGTGCCGTCGCTTCCGGTACCTGAGAGTATTATGCCGATGGCCATCTCCTGCTTGCTCAGAGCCAGGGACCTGAAGAATAAATCAATCGGCAGGTGATGGCCGCGCGGCTCGACCGATTCCTGCAACTGAAGCGTACCATACTCAAGAACCATGTCGTATTTAGGAGGGATGACGTAAACACAGTTAGGCTGGACAACCATCCCGTCCTTGACCTCGTAAACGGGCATATGTGTATAGCGCCCTATCAGATCGGTGAGGATGCTCTTGTGGTTCGGGTCCAGGTGCTGCACCACGACAAAGGCCATGCCTGGTCCGACTCTGTCGGGCATAGCTGAAAAGAAGTTATCAAACGCAGCTAACCCGCCAGCCGATGCGCCAATGCCCACAATGGGAAAATCTTCTTTTGGAGATTTATTCGAGTCTGCATCCGGAGTAGCGTAATCATTAATTGAGGTTTCTTCTGTAGTATGCAGCTGTTCCCCTTCTGGTAGCTGTGTTTTCTCTTTGCCTGTAGTTTTCTTTTCGGCCATATTGTCGCGTCCTTCAGTGCCTGAACCTGAATAAGTGTAATACCCTTCATGTGTGTACTCGATGATTAAAGTCGCTGCCAGGGTTACGCACATAATCCTGGTAGGTAGTAAACTCATAACATAGACGAAATTCAGGAAATTTTCTGCTAGACTGAGGTATTTTAAGCTCTTAATCTTTATAAAAAGATCTTTCTCATGCGAACATCCACGGACTCTTACCATTAGCCAGGAAGTTGGAGAATTATTCGAGTTATTTCTATTTGCCTCTAATGCAATCGCACCCTAAAAAGTAACCAATTAAATCTCCCAACATTCCCTCAAACATGGGAAATTGCTCGTTTTTTCAGATTTGATCAATAACTCACGGACACGACCAAAAAATCTTCATTTCATTAAATTGGTTTCATAATAAGCTATAACTAATCAAAACAATATATCAAAATATTCTCAATTTCTACATATTTTGATAAAATTTCTACAGATCTGGAATTTAAAAAATCATAATCTTTTTTATGGAGGGGAGTTTAATGAGGGCTCATTATAATATATTTATGGTGGATCAGAATAAAATATTTAAAATAATAATTGATTTGGTCACTATTGTTATCCTTTATATACTGCTACTGGCGCTACTTGTGGGGGTGGCAAATATCCTCCTGCAGATCAAATCAATTCTATTCGGGAATCTTGGAGGCGGTTTTGATCAGATAGTAGCTGGTGTCCTCACAATTTTTGTTCTTATTGACCTTTTCAAGACTTTTGTTGATTTTCGTGAACATGAAGAAATCAGAATTACATATGTAACCGACGCTACGATTTTAATAGTCATGCGTGAAATCGCGGCAGGGGTATATGCCCAGAGATTTGATTATCAATTTATTTTAGGCTTATCAACATTGCTGCTGATATTGGGTATAATAAGGGCTCTAGCTGTCAAATATCCACCCAAATTATGATTTCTCCCTCACCGTTTGTAGTGGTAAATGATTTATCGGCTCTGTAGAAATCCTCTGAAATAAGGAATCTCCATTAATTTGAACTGAATGGCCTGATATATTTTTGCATATTATTTTCAGCCTCTTGAAGCTGATTTATACAGCTTTGTAGAAAAGCTGTATTTTCTGTATAAAAGGAAAGTTTGGAGAAATGCTTAAAGCAAGAAAATTCTACAAACAAGTAAAAGAAATAAAAACAAAAATGTTAGTTTACAACATAAACAAAAAAATTATAAAACTATTCTGGCTCAAAGTAAGGATTTTTACAGAGCCATTATAATGGGCTTATTCTATTACTCAATTAACTTTCAATTAACTTCTTTGAATCTTATCTTTGGAGTAAGCAATCGAGTTTCTAAGCATGAAAACAATCCTGAAAACTGGTAATTATTGTTAAGAACAAAAGTCGTTTTAGGATAAGCTCTAACAATACTCAAATCGATTCATTTTGTCCATCCCTCTGCATATTCTTGAATATTTTATTTTAACTATAAAGTGGCTATATTTTCTGAAAGAATAAATAAAATTAAAATTGGAGTGGCATAATTATTCTTTAATTAAAATATTTTTCGAAACTTTCGTACATATTAAGCACTTCGCTCATACACTCATCAGATAGCTTTTTATATCTTTCCACATCTGCTGTATGTATGGGTTCACTTGCTAATGTTTTCATCTTAGTCACTATAGACAAAAGATCATTAGTTACCCGTTCAGGCAATATATCATGCACCTCAACAGCAACCCAGATAAAAATTCTAGCATACCTTCTAAACATTTCCTCAAAAATACTGTACCCATCATACTCACCACGAGTCTTCCAATCGAAGTAAAATTCTAAAAGAGCTTTTTTTACCACAGATTTCGCAATTATAAACTGCTCTTCTTTGTCGTTTCTAGCATCTAGCAACCGATCAATCTCAGAATATATAATACCCCACATAAAGAATAGCTATAGTATTAATTCATTAAATACTTGCACGATGCATTAAATACTTTTAATTAAGTAGATAGTCTGTAACAGGCAGTGCAAACAATGCCTTGCTATTTATTCAGCAGGATAATTAGAGCCATCGAAGCTATACGGCTTTGACTTTCCTGAAAGCTTCAAGAAATTTTACATTGTTGAACTTTTCTGCTTGAGACCAAGAGGAAATGGAATAACCTGAAGGTTTTTTTGCTCGGTGATGGCCAAATCGAGAAGCTAAACGAAAATATGCATAAGCAAGCGGTCCATATTCAAAACTTGATCCAGGAAAATGGCAGGCTAAACATCAAGCTGCTTCTGGATAATACAGAAATAAAAAAATCATGGTGGAAGTTCTGGAAATAAGTTTACGATACGAACTAAAGTTTTTAGTTTTTATTCTACATGTCAACAACGTCCTTAAACCATATAGTGAATTCTGTTCCATTTTTCCTTTCAAGCTCAATACAGCCATCTATCTGTTCAACAAGAACGGTTACAATCTGGAGTCCAGCGAATCTATGTTTTTGAAGTCAATTTCCTTGAGAAAGCCCGCTACATTGTCTTTTATGACCAGTACAAACTGTAGATCTTCTATATCTTGACATTCCGAGTCTGCCCTGAAAACTCGGATTTTTTGAGATACTGTTTGTAATTTTCTTTTTTGCAAAGAATAATGCTGATTTTTCCTTTACTCCCATTCGGAAAGGCATGTTTCAGGGCATAAGAAATAAGTTCAGTAACAATGTTTCCAAGGGAATTGCGGTATCCATGCCCAGATTAACTTTCTCAAAAAAGGGCAGGATACTTCTTTTTTAGGGTTATGAGGAGCTCATTGTCTAATTTTGCATTATGAAGTGTTTTCACTGTAGAAAGCTGGTCAGGTGATAAATGCTGAGCTCCTTCAAGGTCAGCTCCTTCGAGGTTAGCCCCTTCAAGGTTAGCTCCTTCAAGGTTAGCCTCTTTAAAATTAGCTCCCATAAGGTAAGTCCATTTAAGGTTAGCCCCTTGAAGATTAGCCCCTTGAAAGTTAGCCTCTATAAGGTAAGCCCCTTCAAGGTTAGCCTCTATAAGGTAAGCCCTTTTAAGTTTAGCCCTTTCAAGTTTAGCTCCTCTAAGTTTAGCCCCTTCAAGGTTAGCCTCTTGAAGGTTAGCCTCTTGAAGGTTAGCCTCTATAAGGTAAGCCCCTTCAAGTTTAGCCCCTTGAAGGTTAGCCTCTATAAGGTAAGCCCTTTCAAGTTTAACTCCTCCAAGTTTAGCCCCTTCAAGTTTAGCCCCTTCAAGTTTAGCCTCTTGAAGGTCAGCTCCATAAAGGTTAGCTCCCTGCAGGTTAGCCCCTTCAAGGTCAGCTCCATAAAGGTCAGCCCCTTGAAGGTTAGCCCCTTGAAGATTAGCCAAATGAAGTTTAGCCAAATGAAGTCTAGCCAATTGAAGGGTAGCCTTTTCAATGTTAGCTTCTATAAGGTTAGTCCCTTGAAGGTTAGCCTCTGTAAAATCAGCAGAAAAAATATCAGCTCCACGAAGGTTAGCTTCTTGAAGGTTAGCTCCTCGAAAGTTAGCCTTTTCAAGTTTAGTTCTTTGAAGGTTAGCCCCTTGAAGATTAGCCCCTTGAAGGTTAGCTCCTTGAAGCTTAGCCTCTATAAGGTTAGCTCCTCGAAGATTAGTCCCCTGAAGATTAGCCCCTTGAAGGTTAGCCCCTTGAAGGTTAGCCTCTTCAAGGTTAGCTCCTTGAAGATTAGCCCCTTGAAGATTAGTCCCTTGAAGATTAGCCTCTATAAGGTCAGATCCTTGAAGATTAGCCCCTTGAAGATCTTTTCTCTCTGGAATATTCATTTATAATTATCGGCTTTGAACTAAAATAAGCATTACTACGCCAGGAAGATATCTTCTACTCTTCAGGAGTTAGTTTTTAAAAATGTATCATTTTGTTCTGGACTTACCAGGCTTACAAGAAGTGAAAGCAACTTTATGCCTTAAAAGTTTGCTGAAATGAAACATTTTTTGTATAAAGGCTTGTAATAATGCTTGTAATCAGTTCCAAAACTTAGTGTCGAGTCAACAGTAAAATATGTATCAAATCGATTACTAATATTCAGGATCATTCAATCCTTGAGGATTGACGCGACACTAGTGACGAATGTAAAATTAAAAACCACTAGATTTTGGAACCGAGTCCTTAAAGTGTAAGTCATGTGAATTGCATAAACTACTGTGCTGCATTCAAATATAAAATGAATAACCGATGCAGTTTTTTTCTTTTGAAATAATTTACTTTTTAAGCCGGAACTGTACGTCAAAAGGAGGAATTTTTATGGAAACTTTTGAAGGGCTTGTTTACGTAAAATATGGGCGGATAGGAAGCAAAAGTGAAGGTCCAGACTATTATCTTCAGACGAGGGACAGGGAGTATCTACTAAAGCATGGGGATAGAGGTCCATGGGAACTGGACTATTACCTCGAATTTTACTGTCGTAAATTCGTTGAAGTTACCGGAGAACTTGATAAAGAGACAAATACAGTGAAAGTGACAACGGTTAAGGAAATCTGTGTGGATCGTCTCCCTAAAAAGATGGGGTAAGGTTGACCTGACTTTCCGCAGATCTCTCCTTAGGACTTACGCACTGAGAATTAGCGATCAGTTATGAAAAAGGAGTATATCCCTCATTTTTGCTGACCGATGATTAAGGAGACCCAAGAAGAAAATAAACAGGAAAATAGCAGGTAATAAGGAGATATCCCATTGGCTAATGGTGATAAAAAGCTTCCATTCTGGAGTATTCCTGCATCCAAGATGCTGCAAGAACTCCAAACGACTACAGAAGGTCTGAAAGGTTCCGAAAGCGGTGAACGCCTTAAAATATATGGGGCTAATATTCTCAAACCGAAGAAAAGATCAGATGCCCTGAAAATTTTTCTTTCCCAATTCAAGAGCCCGGTTACTCTTCTCCTTCTTTTTGCAGCTGGACTGTCTTTCTTTCTCCAAGAATCTACAAATACTATAATTATTGTAACCATTGTCTTGATCAGCAGTCTTCTGGGTTTCTGGCAAGAAAAAGGAGCTGCAGATGCCTTTGAGAAACTTCTCAGCGCAGTGCAGATAAGAGCAGCAGTGCTGAGGGACGGCAAGAAAACGGAAGTCACTGTAGAAGATATCGTGCCTGGGGATATAATAATCCTCAACGCAGGAGACATGATTCCTGCAGATTGCTTGATTCTGGAATCAAATGACCTTTTTGTTAGCGAATCTACTCTCACAGGAG
>CAZLNG010000093.1:0-14665 GCA_964560735.1 uncultured Methanosarcinales archaeon
TGCTGTACTTCCATTGTTTTCTTCAAGGTCTTCAGTCTCATTCTGTATTTCATTGCCAGTTTCTTTTGCGGATGCTTTATATGTTATTGCAAAAGGGGAGAAGCCTGGAGTTTCTGCTTTGAAATACAGGTATTTGTCGTCTTCGCTGAGAAGGGTAGTTGGAAGTGAATCCCATTTCCTGTCATTGTATCTGTTCAAAACGATTGCAGACTGGTCAATACCTTTATCCTGTACCCAGGATTTTTCCACTTTGAAAGTTACTACTGCATTTTCTATATTATCTGGAGTTGCATATCCGTTATTTCCAACCCATATATTTATGAACTTATAGACTTCGTCAATAGGTGGTTTTGAAACCAGAGTGGACTGATTCTTTAACACCTCGACTATAGTGGTTGTCTTGCCAACAGTCTTTTTTGAATCGAAGCTTATATTCACAACAGGTGTGGCGTCTTGTGGGAAATCAAACTGTACAGGGTTTCCACTTGTAATGAAGACCTGAGAAAGTTCCTTAACCTCAACATTGCTTTGAGGCTCAGGAGATCCCCCCATTCCACCGCTGCTGTGACTGCTTCCTCCGCTGTGGTGGTGGCTACTGCCTCCGCTACTATGACTGCTTTCCCCGTTATCGTTGCTATCGGACTCGCTTTCATTCAGAACATTTATTGTAGCAGTTTTTGAGTTCATTCCCTCTTCATTGCCCACTGTCAGGGTAACAGTATAGCTTCCTGCTGAGGAATAGGTATGCACCGGACTATGCTCGATTGAAGTATTTCCGTCTCCAAAGTCCCAGTACCATCCATTTGCATTTTCCGATAAGTCTATGAACTGTACATTAAGACCTCCGGCACTACCGGAGTCAAAATCTGCGGTTGGAAGAACTTTTTCTTGAGGTTCGCCCCCGACTACTATTACCTGTGTTGCCGTGTCCCAACCATTTGTATTGTTTACCACCAGGACAACATCATATTTTCCGGGTTCTGAGAATCTATAAGTTGGATTTTTCTCTGTTGAAGAAGCCTGTGTCCCAAAATACCATGTCTGTGAAGTTGAACCATTACTGTTGTCAGTAAATGTTACTTCCAGTGGAGCATCTCCAGAGGTGGTAGATGCGGAAAATGCAGCAACTGGCAGGCCTGAAACATTTTTATTTGCCGTTACATAGGCTACCTTTTTAAGTGAAGCTTTTCCATCAGGTCCTGATACTACCAGAGTAACATTGAAAACTCCATAAATTCCCGTTCTTCCGAAAGTGTGTTTAGTTGTTACATTTGAAGTGCTATAAGAACTTCTATTATATCCTATATTATGAAATACCCAAATCCAGTTTGTGACGTTACCTGTAACGTCAGCAGTTAATCTGGTATTTAAAGGAATAGTTCCTTTTGTAATATTAGAAGAAAAATCATTAATTGTTACATTACCTGTAGCTGAACCAATCTGAATTGATGATATAAGCACTAAAGCGGCTGGCATTAATAATATAATTAATAAAATTATAGACGAAAGATTTTTTTTCATTTTAAATCTCCTTAGAATTATTAACTGAGACGTAAAAAGAATGTGATCAAGCTATCACAGCCATTACGATTCAGGCAGCTCGAAGTTTCATGCAACTGATTTTATCTCAGTTTCCTGAGTCCTGCTTCTCTTTAATTGTATGCAAACTGTCTGCCGGATACATCTTCAAAATCGATTGATTACATATAAACTTATTTCTTTAATGCAAAAACTAATGCCCCCCACTACACGATTAATGTTATAAACTTAAAATGTGAGCGCGTATATACATTTGAATCTTAATGGAAAACAATGGGCAGAATCTTTCTATCTTTTTAAGGCTTGCCGGAATCCCTACATTTGGTTAAAAAAGTGTTCATATATCACATATATTTCGACAGGAAGATATTCTGGACCTGTAGATAATCTTTAAGCGAGTTTTTATTAATAATGTGAAAAAGCCAATTAATATATTAAAATTTACAACACAGTAACAAATAAAATATTAAAAAGCTCTCTACACCCATTATCTTTTGATTCCTTTCTTTAATTCAGGTAAAAACCATAAATATAATTTTACCTGCAGAAATAGCCATCTGTATGCCATAGTTATTCAAAATAGTTACATATGGAGGTACAATATTATATCAGGGGTTTTCAAAAGCTAATTTGATATCCTATGAGACAAGGATTTTGATACAAATCAATAAATTTATATTGGTTTCTGTAAATATTGTGCGCGAATAAGACCTATTAAAAAGGTATTGAGACTTATAAGAATCCTACTGCTTTTGTAAATAAAATCCGCAAGCAAGATCCAACAAGATTAAACATTAACTGTAAGCATTGAAATCATAATATTTGTTGATACAGACCAAGTACACAGTGTTTGGACTGGAAGAGTGAAGCTACCTGCGTTTAACTTTTTATTTTTTGGTGGTTTCATGAAAATGACTGCTGTATCATGTAATTGTAGAGTTGATGGATATGAAGATAGAAAAAAAGAGCTTTCTAAGATCATTAGGGTTTGGACGAGAAGTTTCGATTGTAAAAGGGTGTACCTGTCCGTTATGTGCGGATAAAGTAGACAAAAATGAATTCAGAAATGAAGTATTTATAAAGGAATTCGAAACTTCTGGACTTTGCCAGGGATGCCAGGACACGGTTTTTGGATATAAAGTGGCATGGTGACAGGTCAGTTAAGCGATTAAGGTATTGAAAATCCCTTTTTTAATAGGTGACAGGTATGGATTTTATTCACCTCTGCCCTTTGTTCTTCGCAGGAATTTCTTAAATATTTTCCACAAATTTACCGATTTAATTCCTCTTTTTGTCATTTTCTTATTCATTTGCCGTGCACTATTAGTTGGTTGAAGTTGGTTGATGTTATTTCCAAAAATATTCTTAATGTCGCCTCATGTCTTTTTTGCAATTCAGTGAAGTTACTGTAGACATGCTTTGATGCACAAAAAGCAGGCTTCTTTAGCGCTGGAAGATGAATTCTAAAAACATCAACCGCATAATGATAGACAACCTATTCATTATTCTTCGGTTATAATAGGCTAATCGATCTAATTTAACCTGAAAAGTTAGTGAGTTAAAAATTCAACTGCTAATTTACGAATAAACCTATTTTACTTCTCAAAATAGAATGATTGAAGGATTGAGGATGAAAAACGGTTTATTCGTTATTTTACTATTCTTTTTTCATTTAGCTCTATTTGCTAAAGCATTAAACGCCATAAACCAGGCTACAAAAACTGCAAAAAAATCTATAATGAAATTGAAATTTTTTGCATCAAACTATTTTTTGCTTGAAGATAATTTTTGATATAATTAATTTAATATAATTTATGCTAGCACTATGTGCTGGAGTTGGATATAGAGCTGGGGTATCATCAAAATAAACAAATCTCCTGGATGTTGCTGATTCTTCTTAATAAGTGCTTGGGGGAGCATAATTTCGGAGAAACGGTATTGGGGAATACAGTTGATACAGCGCTTCCAGGATTCTTCTCGAATCATATATTCTGAAAAATCTTTATCAAATCTAAAAAGAAATTCAAAGGGTTTTAATCATGAAACATCTAAAAATATGTCCAAAATGCCAAGCTAAACTTAAACTGCGCTCAGATGGTGAGACCCAGTATTGTAATATTTGCAGGTACTGGACAAAAATAGGTACTGCAAGACTAGATTCAATAATGATTTATGAATGAAGAGCCTGCTTGAATAATGCTGAGATTTTTTAATATTTTTTGGGGTTATCAATATTGAAAGACAAAAGGATTGTATATTTAAGAAGTATTTGTTTAGATTTACTCTGAGGTTTATGATCGAGATGAAGGTTGAAACCCTCATCTCCTCTCTTACTCTTTTTCACAATTAAAGTATTTACTCTTTATCCTAAAAATAGCTCTGGAATCACAGAGTAATAGACAGCAGAAGCATTAAATGCCACTATTTTTACAGGCACTTTCCATCCAAACATCATTTTTAAAGCCGATCGATAACTTCATCAACTACTTGTGTTAGTAGTTAATTTTAAGTCCAAATTATTTGTTAAAACTATCGAATTAGTTATGGCATAATAAATATATGGTATTACATAACCTTTGATGCTTCAATGATTATTGCGGATAACTTTCTATAGTGAAGAGTAACAATATTCCTGTTCATAGAAAGAAATAATGAATTATATCAAATGGCTTTCTATATCAAATGGCTGTCAGAATCTGAAAACAACTGACCATTATCTGGGGCTGAAAACCTGACTCAGATAACTTCTGATAATTGATCTCAGATAACTTCTGATAATAAAAGATAGAGGTAATTTCATGACCGAGGATGTTGAATCCAGGGAAAATGTAGAAACTCAAGCTTCTAAGAAAAATAAAAAAAGTATTACTATTGAATTCGTGAAACCTGAGAACTTCAGGCAAATATACGCTATCGGAGCCGCAGGCGGGCACAGTCCTTACGATTTCAGGATAGGGTTTTACAATGATACTCCCAAGATGTTTGGGGATGCCTCCGAGGCAAGAGTTATTGAAAGAAGCGTCGAAGCAGAAATAATACTCTCTCCGGTTGCTGCTCTTGAACTTAACCGCTGGCTTACTCAGCATATAAGTGAATACGAATCAGTCTTCGGCCCAATTGCAAGAGCGATCCCGAGGCCGAAAAAAGAACCTTCAAAGCAGGTTGATGAGAGCACTAACATTCAGGGGTATATTTAAGCGGATAAGAATTTAATAATACTTTTTAAGGTTGTGGCTTCTCAAGCTGCGCTTTCTAAAATGTATTATTTAAACTGAAAGGCATTAAAATCCTAGATATCGATGGTTATTTATCTCTGTAAAGGGTATGTAATTTTCAGTTTTCTTAAAAGCCGGTGGAGTGACGATTAAGAATAATTTCTCGGCTGCTGGCATAAAGTGGCTGATAAAAGCAGCATGATGACCGTAGGTGTGGATATGGTCTTAGAAATTGTCCCGTATCGGCTTTGGGATTTGCGACAAAACCCGGGAGTACGGGGAACCAGTAATATTAATATAAATAAGCGAGGGTTTAATTTTGTTCCCAAATAAAAAAGTTCAGAAAATTGTTGGATCAAGGATCCAGGTAGAAATGAAAGGCGACCTCAATCTGCTTGAAGGCACTCTTAAGAGTGTAGATGACTACATGAACCTCCATCTCGTAGACACGATGGAGATTGTAAACGGAGAAAAGGTCCGTTCCCTTGGTTCTGTAGTACTTCGGGGCAATAATATCATACTTATCACTCCTGTCGAAGACTGAAAACTTCATGAGGAAAAGTAATTAGTGTGGAAGCATGGATCTTGAAGAAGAAGCCTACAACATAATTAGAAGACATAAAGACGGTGTCTTCCAGAATGTAATCTGGAAAGAACTGAACATAGACAGCAGGAAATGTTCCAGAATTATAAAGAAGCTTCTGGATAAGGACCTTATCATCCGTGAGGTTGGCGTCTCTAACGGAGCAAGAACATACCTCCTTAAAGCAAAAGAAGACGTTAAGGAAAAGTATGATCTCCTTCTGGCTGGGAATATGTTTTCATCCTGTACCGGCTGCACCGGCGACTGTGCACCCGAATACTGCGGGAGACTCAGCGAGTGGATAGGAAGCCTAATGGAAGAAGAAGCCAGAAAATCGGAAGAAGCTGACGAAATAGAAGAAGATCTTGACTTTGAGGAAGACACTGAATAAATATATGGGTGAAAAGTCCCCACAGTATAAAAATCTCATCTTCAAAAAGATAAACGATCGTTAACTATATATAGAAGAACCCCTTATTGAAGAATCCCTTCAATAAGGGAAAAAGCCCAAATTTACCAAAAAAGCTCCGGTGGTGTAGCTCGGCCAATCATTCCGGCCTTTCGAGCCGAAGACTCGGGTTCGAATCCCGACCGGAGCACCATAATCCTTTTTCGTAATTTTTTTCATAATTCTTTTAATTCTTTTATAATTCTCTAGCAAAATTGAACTCTTTTTTAAAGATCTTTTCTTTACAGCGATTTTATAGACTCTTACTGAGGTATCACTCAGACCATATTAGACCTTATTGATACAGTACTATTGTTTGATTAACACACCGAATTCATCTCAGCGTACGGCAGGAATCCTGAGTTCGAATTTCAGTCAATGCCCTGACCTGAAACATTTCTCCCCCATTTCTTTACTTTGATCCATGTTTTTGGAATTACTTTTTGGATATTAAGAAAAGATTTTTTTCAAGGGGTTGCGTCCTGTACATATAAAAGAAGAAAAAAGAAGAAAGGTCAGCAACTTTGAAATCATATATATAAAGTTTTATATGATAACAGGTTCCCTAAAAAGAACTCTTCATGGGATAGATTTATATATTACTATAATCTATTGAAGGTCTCGCTGTGAGATGCAATGTGCTCCGGTAGTGTAGCTCGGCCAATCATTCCGGCCTTTCGAGCCGAAGACTCGGGTTCGAATCCCGACCGGAGCACCAAACCTAAATTTTAAGTACTGTTTTCTAAAATATGATTATTCATTTTTCTGTGACATCCTTCCTTCGATTCCTTCCAGAGTTCTTTCAGATTCTTATTATTCTAGATTCTTATTATAATATCATTCTCTAGATAAGAAAAGTATATTTCTCAAGCTTTTTTCCCGAAGCTAAATTGTTTAATCGTTTCACTGGAGAACTGGATTTTCAATTTTCTGAATCCGTCACAATTAGCTTTTTTTAAGAATTCGATGATGTAATTCCTTTATTTCCTGAATTTTTTCCAGATTCTGTTCCTCGTCAAAGAGCCCTGCAGTATTGAGGGGTTCGAGTGCCTCTTTTGCTGCAAGGCAGGTGGCTTTTAGCTCCAGTTCCTGCGCAAGAACCCTTATGATTTCAAGAGACCACGCTGTCTGAACAAGTGAATTTTTCAGACCATAATGAAAAGCTGCCTTCCCCAGTTTTCCAAGTGACAGGATTACGGTTCCTGCAAAAGACTCGTCTTTCCTTCTTACAGCAGTATTCCCCAGATCTTCAAGGAGAAGTGCAGCTTCAGTTGCACCATTCTCCATCCCCTGTTCGGCTGAGGAAGCTCCTATCTCTCCCAGCAGGCTTATTGAAGAAAACGTGGTATCAGAGAGATTCTTTTCCAGAGCTTTCGTAGCTAGCTGCATAAGGTAAACCTCGGCAAGGCTTACCATGGTTTCCATTTTCTTTTTTGACGAAAATTTCCCGCAGTTTCCAAGAGATTCTGCGGCAGCTTTTGATGCAGCATCCAAATCTTTTCCTGCAAAGTCCAGAGCAATGCTTCCAAGCACGGATAAAGCCTTTGCGGAAAGAAGGTCCCTTTCCTTATCCGCAGCCTCAATCATTAGATTTTCAAGAGCACTGCTTGAAGCTACACATGCCGTCTCCATTTGATTCTCAGCAGCTGCCCTGGCTATATCCCCAATAGCTATAACCAGTGCTTTTGCATCAAGTTCATTTTCAGCAGTAGCTTTCAGCCGGATAAGCCTGACTGCAAAATCTCTGAGTTCATCAATAGCCTCTGCAGTTCCTTTAGGATCCTCATCATATGCTCTTTTGAACCCCTCTTCAATTGCCCTTACTTCTGCCAGTTCATTATCATCTGAAAACATAATAGACCCCGGAATAATCATGTTAACCATATGTCCTTAATCCACATCAGTTTTCCTATTCCGGGATCTTCATTCCCATTCTTAGCTCAATTCTCCTTATTGTTATTCCTGATCGCTTTTTAGCTCTGGAGCTCTGCAGGGTAGAATCGCCAAAAATAGAAAAAAAATCGAGAAGTGAATTGATAAGCATAAGGTATATATACAAATGTACATTATTATGCTCTATTGTACTATAATGTAGAATAAGTATGTAAAGTTCATTGTTATAGATAATAGTTACAGGATATTTTCCCAAAAAATGTTTACAGGATGCGGGTTTTAATGAAATCTCAGGACATTGCTGTTATTGGAATCTTACTTGCCGTCGGCGCAATAATGCGCTACCTATCCCTGGTAATCCCGGGCCCGATAGTCTCGAATCTCGTAATAGCCTTTTACTCTCTTGCTATTATACTTGTAGTACCCACACTTGCTGAGGTTATAGGAATAGGGATTGTTGCAGGCATAGTCTGTGCTCTCCTGAGCCATTCAATATTTCCTCCTGCAAACCTTATCAGTGAACCTGTGGGCGCAATTGCCTGTCTTCTTACCTTCAAAGCTCTCAGGAGCAAGATCTCCTTTTCCCCTGCTCTTTCAACCCTCATGGCAACCCTAGCAAGCGGGACAACATTCGTAATCGTTGCAATGGCTCTGGTAGCCCCTGCAATCCTGTCCAAGTTTGCGACAATGGGAACCTTTGTAGCTGCTGTTATCCCCATTGTAGTGTTAACTGCTATCGCCAATGCAGTCATCGTCCAGATACTGTACATTCCGGCTTCGAAAGTGCTTGCACGAGGAAGAGCATGATTGAACTCAAAGATTTTTCGTATACCTATGGAGTAGCTGAAGAGCCTTCTCTAAAAAATATCAATCTTGAGATCCGAAAAGGAGAACTTCTCCTTGTTACAGGACACAGTGCAGCAGGAAAAACCACTCTTGCCCTTGCAATAGCAGGCATCCTTAACCATGAGATTGGAGGCAAGATAGATGGAGAAATTCTCTTCAAAAACAGGAACATCAGGGATTTCAAGGGCATGAAGGAGTTGAGCAGACAAATTGGAATGGTGTTTGATGATGCCGAGTCCCAGCTGATATTTACGAGCGTTGAAGAAGAAATCCTTTCAGGCCTTGAAAACCGCGGACACTCCGAAAAAGAGATTATGCGCAGGCTGGAAGAAGTATTGGAACTCTGTGAGATAAGCCATCTGAGAAAAAGGGCTCCTCATACTCTTTCAGGTGGGCAGAAGCAAAAAGTCGCCCTTGCTGCAACCCTTGCCCTTGATACTGAAGTCCTTATTCTAGACGAAGCTACAGCTGAAATAGACTCAAAAGCCGTAAAGAGAATTTTTTCGATCCTGAAACGGCTAAAAGAAGCTGGAAAGACCATAATAATCGTTGATCACAATATAGAAGATTTCCTGGGAATAGGAGACAGAGTAGTCCTTCTTGAAAAAGGAAGAATAAAGGCAATAAAAAGTCCGTCAGACTTTGAAGCAGCATCGCCCGTTTCCGGGTCCTCCATCTGTCCTGAATTTGCAAGACAGGTTCCAGATGCTACCTGTGAAGCTATCTGTGATAAGAAGGAGCTAAAACCGTCCCTTCAGAAAAGCCAGCCGGTCATTGCTGTAAAAAAACTCACACAACGTTATGGAGAAGTCCTCGCCCTTGATGGCATAGATCTGGAAATTTACCCGGGCGAGCTTGTTGCCATTCTCGGAGAGAATGGTTCAGGCAAGACAACCCTCGTAAAACATTTCAATGGCCTTCTGCGCCCTTATTCCGGAAATTTGACTGTAAAAGGATTGGAGACTTCAAAAACTCCTGTAAATGAGCTTGTCAAACACACAGGACTTGTTTTCCAGAATCCTGACAACATGCTTTTTGAAGATACCGTAGAAGCAGAAATTGCTTTCGGGCTAAACAACATAGGTGTAACCGGGTCAGAAGCAGCCGAGGCAATCACCCGTTCCCTTGAACTTGTAAACCTGAGCGAAAAACAGAAAGTTTTTCCCCGCCAGCTAAGCCGAGGAGAAAGGCAGAGACTGGCTGTTGCCTGTGTAATTGCAATGAAACCCGAACTGATTATACTCGATGAACCTACAACAGGCCTCGATGCAGAAGAGGCAGACAGGATGATGCGGCTTATGAGAAAACTTCAGCAAGAAGGGCACACAATAGTCATGGTAACTCACAACCTGCAGCTTGTAAAAGACCATGCAGAGAGGGTTATTCGCATGGAAACAGGAAAAATCGTAGAAGATAGGGTTTACAGAGAATTTACAGGTAGAGAAGAATGTACAGGTAAAGGGGAATGTACAGATAAAGAGTATGATGAATGTATCGGAGGTGCTTGTGCATGAAAGAGATTATGCAATACATTAACAGGGATAGCTTTTTACACAGCATGAATCCGCTTTCCAAGATTGCAGCTGTTGCAGGAATTATAGTCCTGAGCGTTTTTACAACAAATTCAGTAATATTGAGCTTTATGGTACTTGGAATTTTTGGGGCCGCGCTCATAGCCGGACTTCAGCAAGAACTCATAAGACAGCTTAAACTTTTAGTTTTTCTAAGCCTGAGCCTGATCCTGCTAACTGTATTCACTATGAAAAGCGGAGAAACTGTTACTTATCTCATCCCAGCCGGCACATTTACAGCCAGCGGAATTATTCCTGTCACAATAGGTGCCCTGGACTTCGGAGTTGTGCTTTCCCTCCGTTTCTTTGCAATGCTTTTTGCCTTCCAGCTCCTTGTGATTACTACAAAACCAAGCGACCTTATGAAAGCTCTCCTGGCAATCCATATCCCTGTAGACTATGTGCTAATGTTCGTAATAGCTCTCCGCTTTATTCCAAGCCTGCAGGTTGAAGGGCAGCGTATCCATGAAGCCCAGCTTGCAAGAGGCTACAACCCAGGAAAAGGCCTTCGCGGAAAAGTAAGGAGTTTAAAACCTCTCATGGTACCCCTTGTGGCTAATTCCCTTGGAAGAACACAGGTATTGGGCCTTACAATGGATATGAGAGGTTACAGGAGCAGGCGCAGTGTGGAGAAAAGCAAGCTTGTCTGGAATAAAATGGACTTTGCTGCTGTAGGCTGTGTGGCTCTTATGGGGGCAGGAATCATTATGGGTATTTTTATGTAAGCTCCGGCTTTCCAAATTGCCTGCTTATAATTCTTTCACTAAGACCCCTGTATTAACCCTCTGTTAAATTTGCTTCTTAAAAGCCCTCAAATTAGAATTTTGAATTAAAAACTTATTCTTTTTTTCACTAACTCTGATAGACATTTGTCTTTATAGATAACTGCAACTTTACACAATGCCAGATATGCCATCATCATATCATGTCGAATATCATGTCGAAAAACAGTCTGTTATAAAAGGAGGAGTCCTCTTCGAGACTCCTTTGATAACTATCTCGCAGAAAAAGCACTTCAATTTGCCAATTCCTGTACTTCCTCTGCATTGACGATATTGCAAAGCACGTCGAGCGTACTTTTTATACCAACAAAAGCTGGCACTTTAAATACAGTGTTTCTTCTATGATAAAACTCTTTGTTGTGAAATGTTTCCGTAAACTTTCGTATGCTAAAACCATTTCTTCCTTAACAGGGGAAGAAGCTATCTTGCTCTCTTTTTTTGATGAAAATTGCCAGATAAAACTCCTTCAGGTGGAACTCTGCATCATTTTGTAAAGTATAGACTTGGAGCGGAAGGAATCAATGAGATGAATGTACCTGAGAAACCAGAACATAAGAGATGAGTCTTTTGATGATCAGTATAAAAAAGAGCTGGATGTAAAAGTTACATGTATAAGGGTACAGTAAAATTAGATGTCAGAAGAGTGAGAAATGAGAGTAGAAGACTCTACTCTCTATTAAGTTTCATAGCATATCAAATACTGGTGCTGACAGAAATGCAAAATAAAGTTGGAAATAAGAATTCATTTGGGAAATACTTTAAAAAAGGGGTGTCAAATTAGATCAGGGATTTTAAGAGCTAATTTGAGATCCTCTTGGGGAAGAACAAGAAAAAATTAAAAAGACTCAATTCCACTCATTTTTTCATAATTGATCAATACCTTACAGACGCGACCAAAAATCTTAACCTCAGTAAATCGCAATTTCATTCAGGACTTCAGTCTTTGACAGAGTTCCTTTGGGTACGCCATTTATTGTTACAATAAGCCTTTCTACATTATATTTATGGAAGAGTTTTACTACGTCGTAGAGTTGCATATCCCCATCAACGGTAATAAGTTCTTTTGTCATGATATCTTTTACTTTTACGCTCGTTTTTCCCTGGGCAATAGCATTAGCGATATCTGTGTAGGTAACTATCCCTACTATTTTTCCATTGTCATCAACAGGGGCTCCGTGAACATTGTTCCTGATAAAAAGTCTCGTTGCTTCCTGAATACTGGCATTCAGGTTCACAAGCAAAGGAGGATACTTCATATAGTGTTTAACGTGTTTTTTAGGAAGAGATACCATTTCCGTAATGTTAAAGAGAATAGAATTACTGGTATCGTCCCTTCCTGTAACTTCTCCGCGGATTATCAGACGGTTCACAGGTGTCGGACCAATCTGAATCCTATCGTCCATCAAAAAGTTCTTCGTGCTTCCCAGTACGCGGATGACTCCATTACAGGCTTCTGGACTTCTTACTGTCGTAAAGCTTATTTCGGCAGCGGTAGCACCATCAACTGCGAAACCATTTTTATAAATTGGGACAACTGATTCATTGTTAAGTTGCTGGATGCGCAAAGTATCATACGCAGCTCCTGTGGGCTTGTATCCTCCTTTTGGTCCCGGAATTCCTTCCACCAACCCCAGAGCTTTTAACAACTGCATCTGATTGCGAACAGTTCCAGGGTTTCGTTGGATAACCTCGGCAATTTCTTCCCCCTTAATTGACCTGTCTTTTTGTCTTTGCAGATTGATTAAAGCAATAACTATATCTTTTTGAATCGGAGTGAGTTCCATACTTCCACCATCATTTTTTATATACCTTTATCAGGATTTATCAAATGGTGTATAATACCCAATAACGATAAATGTATGTATTAGCATGTACTCATTTGGATTCGGTTAATGTATAAAATATCAAAAAGTATTCTATTTCTTCTGCAATTTCTAAAAGCATGTCTTAAATTATTTTCATCCCTTTATTTCTTGATCTCAATGAGCTAAAAGCCTATATCACATTCGGACTCAGCGATTATAATTTTTGGAGCCGTTAATGATGACAGTAGACTTGCTTCAATTATAATTTCACTTAAAAATTTGTACGGAAAATGTATAATTAAGCTTTTGACAGGTAAATGATTAGTATTATTAAACATTTGTAAATAAATTATTTTTAGAAGTAGAGGGTTTTTGGGGCGGTAGGCAAATAACCTTTACAATAAAATTTAGTTTATTGAGTAAGCAATGAAATATTTCAAGACGTTTTTAAATAAGCCATCTTCCATAGATAAGATAGTTTAGGAATCAGATGACGTGGTACCGGTCTTGGCACTTGTAGAAGAGATGGTCTATAGAAGAGATTGTCATTAGTATTACCTGTGCGTGAACATGGAACAGTTCACGAATTCTATTTCGTTAAATGCCTACTATCATTGTTTATTCACTGATAGATAAATATATTAAAAAACAGGCTTGTGAACATGCTTTGAAAACGATGCACTGGAAATATGAAAATATAAAGGTGCCTGCAGAGCAGGCAACCACGTAAGTTCTACTTTTCTTTGCTCGTCTATACAAGGCTTAATCCATGAACATTATGTTCCTGGTAGATCCTCAATAAACTTTTCATAATTTTTTGCGTTTTAACAAATCTGGCAGTATTTGAAGTATTCCATGAAAAAGGTCTTGCTTACACACAGGTATTCAAAAGATATCATCATTGAAAATTCCCCCACTCTTATATTTTGTTTTTTCATCAATTTTTATGCATCAATCCTATTCTTCTGATCTTCAGTTCATTTAGTTAAAATGTGAAAAAGAACTGAGATTTAAGACCTACAATAGCCGCAAATAAAAAGTTAAGGTTAAATGTGAATATCATTTCATCCCTCCACTCTCTTATTTTGTCTATTCATTCGATTTTTGGCTTTAACAAATCTGGCAGTATTTGAAGTATTGCATGAAAAAGGTCTTGCTTACACACAGGTATTCAAAAGATATCATCATTGAAGCTCCCTCCCTTCTGTTCTGTTTTCTATTTACTAATTATGTTTATTTCCAGAAATATTATTCAATATATTTACCCAAATATATACTAATAATCTTATTCTAGTAAATATATTCTAATATTTCAATCAGGCGCGTACAATAGTCTATATTATCTCAAATTATATAAGTAAAATAGAATATGTTATTCTTAATATTAGTTATATTATTAATTTTTTAACATGTTTGGCGAAATATAATTTGTTCTCATAACTATCCATCTCACAAAAAATCAGCCGATAGACGCGATTTTATCTAATAAATATGTCAAATTACTAACCAGTGAAAATAGAAAAAACGTAATCAATAATCGATAGTTATCAAAAATTAACACATAGTCATTTACCCATTGAATATTAATAGGACTTACGCACTTGAGGTTCAAAATCAAGATCAATAGACATTGCTATAAAAGCTATGGTTTAGACAATTGAAAGTTTAACGTCGTTGATTTTTCAGTTCAACCGCGTAAGTCCTATAATTTCAAAATTAATCTTTATTCTGGCTTCAAGAAGTCATAGAACTGATAGGTCCTTAATAATTACCTGTGCAGGAACATGAAGGCTCGGGAATCTAACCTACGTTTTCTTAATACCCTGAGCCGAAAGATGTCCAAATACTCAGACCCAGCTTCAAGCCTTATGACGAAGCTGCCAGAAGATTTCTCGGGATTATTACGTGGTTAACCAATGAATAAAGAAAAAACGTTTTTCATTATCTTCAAAATGTCAAAATGGACTAAGGTATCATGTAAAC
>CAZLNG010000094.1:0-14505 GCA_964560735.1 uncultured Methanosarcinales archaeon
GAATAGTATAAGAAAAATTAAGAGAAGAAAAAAGAGAAAATTAGTAAAAAAGGACTGGTAATGATTAAAAAAAGGTTAGAGCTGCACGTAGTGTGCAACATCACCCAGGTCTTCTTCGATTCTGAGAAGCTGGTTATATTTTGCAGTCCTTTCACCACGGGCAGGTGCTCCGGTCTTTATCATTTCTGCCCCGATGGCAACTGAAAGATCTGAGATGGTGGTGTCTTCGGTTTCAGCGGACCGGTGGCTTACAATTACGGTATAGCCGTTTCTGGAGGCCATGCTTGCAGCATCAAAGGCCTCAGAGAGAGATCCTATCTGGTTAACTTTTAATAGGAGGGCATTTGCTGCTCCCATATCAACGCCTCTTGAAAGCCTCTCGATGTTTGTGACAAACAGATCGTCACCAACAATTATTGTATCCCAGAGTTCATTGGTAAGAGCTTCAAAGTCCTCGAAGGCTTCTTCATAGAAGGGATCTTCAATAGAAAGGATAGGATAGGAGTTCACAAGTTCTACATAGTAGTCAAGAAGTTCAGGGGCTGCAAGTTTCTTTCCGTCTATTGAGTAGAATTCATCTTCATAGAACTCGGAGGCAGCAGCATCAAGTCCGATAGTGACTTCGGATTCGGTGTAGCCTGCTTCCTCAATAGCCTGTACAAGAGCATCAAGGGCTTCTGTAGACTCACTCATTTTGGGAGCATATCCCCCTTCATAGCCTACATTTGTAGAAGATCGACCGTATTTTTTCTCCAGAAACTTTCCAAGAATATGATAGATTTCTGCTCCCATCTGGATAGCTTCATAAAAAGTTTCTGCTCCCTTGGGCTGAATCATAAATTCCTGGATCGCAAGCTCATTTCCTGCGTGTTTGCCCCCGTTTAAGACATTCATTGTGGGTACTGGAAGGGTAAAAGCGTTTGAGCCTCCGAAATAACGGTAAAGAGGCATATTGAGAGAATCTGCAGCTGCCTTTGCAACAGCCATGGATACTCCAAGAACTGCATTTGCTCCCAGATTTGCTTTGTTATCGGTCTCGTCGAGTTCAATCATCAGCTCATCGATTTCTCGCTGGTTTCGCACATCAAGCCCTAGCAATTCTTTCTGGATGATAGTATTCACATTCTTGACTGCAGTGAGAACTCCTTTTCCTCCATATCTGTTAGGATCTGCATCCCGCAGTTCAAGGGCTTCGTTTGTACCAGTAGAAGCTCCTGAAGGGACACTGGCTCTGCCGAATCCCTTAGGTGTAAACACATCAACTTCGATTGTGGGATTTCCTCTGGAATCCAAGATCTCCCGAGCATGTATCTTTTGGATTTTATATTCTCCAGAATCCTGCTGTAGACCGATATAAGACATCATTTCACCCTTTATAATTCTGCTCTATCTATACATATATTCTGTTATTTGAAGCTTGACTTTAACTTACCCGTTAGACGTCCGAATCATATTTAATTCTTTATCCGGTTAGTACAAATAATTTTAATCAAGTTTTATGCCTGTTTCTATAAGAAATTTGACTCAAAATCTGTTGATAGTATAAATTAAAGTTTATCCTGAATAAAGAAACATTTTTGCCTAATGAATACGGTTCCAGTAAGGAAACATTTTTGCCTCGTGAATACGGTTCCCAGGAATGTCCAATTCAGGAAGTATCGTGATTCCGAGAATTTACTGTTTATTTCTTCCTTCTCTAATCTGTGTTTTAGGAATGTCTATTTCCTGTAGACACTAGCTTTAAAGGTTTTGGTTCGGATTGAAAAATCATTTTTTTCCAAGGATTTGACCCAAGGAACTTTTAACCCGAACATTATTAAAAAAATATTTAATAGGGATAGATAGTTTTTTTACTCCCTAACAATACTCAATTTATTTGGAAAATAATTATTATCTACATAAAATATATAAACATGAAAGTATTATTCATTCTCGATGACCGACGATTCTCCAGTTAATTTAACCGAAAAAGAGTATTCAGTTGTTGATATGCTCCAGAGCCTGGGACTCCCGAGAACCGAGGCCACTGCGATCGTATGTCTGAAAGATTGTAGGGAACTTAGATCCCTTCACATAGAACTTGTTTCAGGGCTCAGACAACCGGAAGTAAGTGTAGCTATGCGCCCCCTCAGGGATAGAGGCTGGGTAGATGAAAGATCCGAAAAAAAGAATAAGGGAAAAGGAAGGCCTGTAAAATACTATCAGTTGACAGTACCGTTTCCACAAATTGTGAATGTTCTTGAAGCTGAATTTCTAAAAAGTAATGAAGAAAAGATAAATGCTCTCAAAAGGCTCCGGGAACTGGAGATCTTATTGCAAAACTGAACCGGAACTACAAAATTAAATTGGAGGAGAGCTGCCAGGTACGTTTTTCCGGAATGTTTTCTTAGTTCTTTTAATCATTGTACAATTATATTCCAGCTTTTGGAATTGTTATACCGTTTGATATCGTTTATATCGCTTACTTTTCAAGTGTCATTGCAGATCCGAAACATTTCCAAAATTCACAGGAGCAAATCCCTGCTCCTCATCCATAACCCTTCTGGCAGAGATACCTTCTACCTCGAAAACAAAAACTTCAACTACCATAAAAACTTCACTTTCGCCTCTCAGGCAGCCTATTTTTACATCATTTTCCCGACCCGCTCCTGTATGCAAATGAATTTTTGGCTTTCCTTCCTCATTGAAAATATTACCTATTCCGAGAATCTCATGGACGCTATCAAAGCCAAACCATACAGGTTCAGGAGGCCTTATGCTTTCTTTTGGACCTGTGACAAGTTTTCCTTCTTTTAATGCCCCAAGCAGCATAAAAACAGCCGATTCGATTTTTTCCAGTTCTGCGAGTTTGATCAGCTCCAGAATAAGGTCATCTCCGTGGTCAATCCTGACAGTAAAGACTCTGCCTATTCTTCCCGTTGCATACTCCATGTTTTCTCCTCACTGATCTGTAATTTTTCCGTCCACAAGCCTTATAATTCTATCAGCTTTCGAGGCCAGTTCCTCGTTATGCGTAACCACTATAAACGTCTGATTATATTCCTTATTAAGCCTCCTGAGAAGCTCATAGATAAGGTCACCCGTTTTAGTATCAAGGTTGCCTGTAGGCTCGTCTCCGAGCACAATTGCAGGGGAACAACTGAGTGCTCTTGCCACTGCAACCCTCTGGTTCTGCCCTCCTGAGAGCTCAGAAGGTCTGTGGTCCATCCGATCCTCAAGCCCCACCTCTTTCAGGAGCTTTTTGGCTACTTCGTCTGCTTCCTTTCTATTTTTTCCAGCAATCAAAAGCGGCATTATTACATTTTCGAGAGCTGTAAAATCTGGAAGCAAATGATGGTACTGGAAGACAAAGCCAAGCATCCTGTTCCGCATTTCGGAACGTTCCTTATCCGACATTTTTGTTACATCATTGCCGTCTATCAGGAGAGTGCCTGAACTCGGGGTGTCAAGGAGGCCTATCAGATGCATAAGGGTACTTTTTCCTGAGCCTGATGGTCCTACAATTGCTACAAATTCCCCTCTTTTAATTCGCAGATTTGCATTATCGAGCGCTCGGAAATCAATTCCGTTTTTATAGATTTTTGTCAGGTTTTTAAGCTCGATAATTGGGCTTTCTTCTGTCATGCTCTTCCTGTAGTTTCAAAGCGGTTGTATTAAAAATAGAGGGCTCTTAAGTAAAGAGCTTTTGGGCAGATAAGAGCTCCCGGAGAAATTCAGGCTTAGGGCAGGGTCTTTTCTTTTTCTGTGTGAGGAAATCTCAGCCTTTCTTCCAGTTCCTGCCTGCTTACAAGGTAAGCTGCTGTAAGGATGAAAACGCAACCCAGCAGGGTGGAGATATAGAGAGGATTATTAAGGAATGTGCTGTCAAAAAAAATTCCTGATACGGGTTCAAATAGTGCAAGAATACTACCTGTCTGAGCCTTTATTCCTGAGATCCCTTTCAGGTAGATAACAGCAGCAAGTGTAATAGTTAAACCAAAGGCAATCAGGACATTAAAATTTTCAAGAAAAACATTAAATGGGGTGGAAAGTGCAGAAGGAAGCAGAAATATAAGGCTTACTCCGGTAAGCCAGAAAGTCTGAGCCATGCCGCTGTAGTCGTGCCTCAGGTAGCGGATAATGATTATAGTTGCACCGAAAGATAGCCCTGACAGCAGTCCGAAAATGAGACCTTTCCCAAAGTTGGAGCCCGTATCAATACCTGTTAGAACTTCTGCCGGACGGGAAATAAGTAAAACTCCCACAATTGCAAGAATAAGAGGTAGGAAGCTTTTACTGCTGTTGTGTTCTCCCAGAATCGAAGGGGCAAGTATACTAACGTATACAGGGGCTGTATAAAGCAAAAGGACGGCTGTGGAGATCCCACTATACCTGATAGACGAAAAGTAGCATATTCCAGTAATTGCATTCAATAAACCCAGCAGCAGAAGGTATCTTTTGTTTTTCCCGGGTCTCAGTTGTCCGAGTCCTCTACTGAGCAGCAAATAAATGAAGATTATTAAAATGCCAAAGAAGAGCCTGGAAAAGAGAACAGTCCCAACAGACATATCCTGAACTTTATCCAGAAAAACCCCTATAGTACCATAGAGTATACTGCCAGTTATAATTTCTGAATACGGTTTGAAAGAGCCTTCTTGCATGGGCATGCTTGAGAATTAAAATAATGAGAATATATTTTTTTTGGACAGGAGTAAAGTTCAGGACAACTACATTTATTCAAAAAATAAAAAATAAATGGGAGAAGTTGAGCATTAAGTAAAAATTGGGTTTAATGAAGAAAGGATTTAATGGGGACTGGATTTTAAGGTGATGAAACTGGATTTTAAGGCTAAATGAGACTTGAGATGTGGGGTTTTTGATGGAGGTTTGAGCAGTTGAATGGGGACTGGATTCTAACAAAGTGCAGGTTTTATTCATCCTGCATTCTTCTATATTCTCTTCTTCCAGGAAGGGGTCCGATATCAAAGTTAGTCTTTCCTCGGAAAATCAGGTTTTTAAAGAAAGGAATATTATTCACACTTATAATGAGTGCTGCGGCAAGGATAAAGATGCAGCCAATAATCATTCCTCTGTGAATCGAGCTCCCGAGTATAGTATAATCAAAGAAGATGCAGGAAACTGGTTCAAGCAGAGTCAGTATGCTGCCTGTAATAGCATTTACACCTGCAACGCCTCTGATGTAGAATACTGCTCCAATACCTGTGATAAGGACTCCAAAGAGCATAAGGATGTGGAGGTTTGCAGCAAGCACGCTTACTTTCAGAGAAAACGCGAAAGGTGACAGGAAAAACAGACTGATCGCACTCTGCCAGAAGAGTTGAGTGAGGCCGTTGTATTCATCTCTAAGATAACGGACAGAAATTATTACTCCACTGCTGAAGAGGCCACCTGTAAGTCCGAAAAGAACCCCCTTAATATAGTTGCTGCCGAAATCAAGGTGTTCAAAACCCCCTTCTGGCCTTGTTACGTAGAATACACCTATGAGGCCAAGGAAAAGAGCAAAAATAGTTTTCCTGGTATTTTTTTCTCCCAGCAGGAGAGGTGCAAGAAAAGTCAGATATATTGGATCCGTATAAAGAAGAAGGACTGCTGAAGAAGCCCCTAAATATCGAATTGCAGAATAATAGGAAAACATTTGCGACACATACAGGAGCCCAAGAAGAAGCAAAGAATTTCTCTTTCCTTTTAATGAAAGCTGATTTAAATTTCCGGTGATTGCAAGGTAACATAAAATGGCTAAAAGCCCAAAAAGAACCCTATAAAAAATAATTGATCCTACGGACATGTCCCCTAACAATTCCATGAAAATTCCAACGGTACCATATATTATACAGGCAGTCAACAACTCAAAGTGATGCTTGAAGGTGGCATTCATAGTTTATTTAGAAGGAGAAGTATATATATATATTTTTAGTAAGATAACACATAATAATATTAGATAAAAAGTCAACTAATACACAATAATCTTAACCCCAAATTCCAGTATTTTTGCTTAAATTTAAGCTACAAACCAGTATCAAGAGGTATTTATTAGTACGTTAATTGAATAAATTACTAATAGCTCAATAATAGATCAATAATAGATCAAGAAATATCAACACCTTTTTTTTATAAAATTACTTTTATTAACGAATTTCAGTTCTCAAGTATTTTTCAGACTTAGAACTACACGCTGTCTACTTCCGGTCCTGTAGATTGTAAGTCCTTTGAGTCCCTTCTTCCAGGCATAGATTAGGGCCTGCCTGACGTCTTCTTTTTCTGCAGATACAGGCATATTGATAGTTTTGGAAATTCCGGCATGGCAGTGGCGTTGAAACGCTGCCTGAACATTAATATGAGCTTTCCAATCCAGATCAAGTGCCGATCGGAAGAGCCTTTTTTCATCTTCACTTACAAGTTTCGGGTTTTCAAAGTTTTGCAGAGTACCGTGCGTGTAGACATGCTTGAGAATCCGGGAATAATCAAGTTCAGACAGTTTTGCTCTGAAATGTTTTTCAAAGAGGGGGTGCACGAGCATAAATTTCTTTTCTACCGACTGAGTCCTGCTGTACACCCAGCTGAAAACAGGCTCAATTCCTGCAGAGCAACCAGCAAGAATGCTGATAGTACCTGTTGGGGCTACTGCAGTCAATGAGGCATTTCTCATTGGAAGTTCCCAGGTAGAATCTTCATGTTCCGGGAAAGATCCTTTCTCTGCGGCAAGTTTTCTTGATTCCCTGACTGTTGCCCAGCTAATTTGCTCCATAAGCTTTTCTGCAAGCTCCATTGCCTCTAAAGAGTCATAAGGCAGCCCAAGATTTAAGAGCAAATCATGAAAACCCATTACCCCAAGTCCTATTTTCCGGGTCTTTTTTGTTGCAGTCTCTATTTCCGGAATAGGATATGTGTTTTGATCAATTTCATTATCCAGAAAACGGACAGCTTTTCCAGTTACTTCCCTGAGATAATCCCAGTTTATTTTCCCTTCAGCAACCAGAAGAGAAAGGTTAATGCTGCCCAGGTTGCAGGATTCAAAAGGCAGAAGCGGCTCTTCTCCGCAGGGGTTTGCGGCGGAAATGTCCCCAAGTGAAGGCGTAAAATTATCTCTGTTTATACGGTCATAAAAAAGAATTCCTGGTTCTCCGTTTCTCCATATGCTCTCCACAATTTCGGAAAAGATGATCCCGGCAGTCAGGCCTGTTTGCCTGTTCCAGACTTCATCTGACCTGTCTGCTTCAATAAGTTCCATGAAAGCATCAGGAACCATGACCGAGATATTGAAGTTCTCGAACTCTCCTTCTATGTGTTTAGCCCTGACGAAAGAAAGAATATCATTGTGTGAAATATCGAGGATGCCAATATTGGCTCCTCTGCGCCTTCCAAACTGTTTTGTAACGTCAGTTGCCTCGTTAAAAAGTTTCATGACAGCCACAGGGCCGCCGGAAACCCAATCTTCCCCAGGCCCGGGAGAACCTTCAGGGCTTATTTTTGAAAAATTAAATCCTGTACCTCCCCCCGTTTTCTGGATAAGGGCAGCTGTTTTGATAGAATCAAAAATCTTTTCGAGATCTTCCTCCACAGGAATTACAAAACATGCCGCAAGCTGCCCTAATTCCGTCCCTGCATTCATTAGTGTGGGCGAACTCGGAATAAATATTTTTCTGACCATCAGGTCCTTAAATTCCAGATATTCTTCCTCAGTTGTCGCAATTGCCTTTGCCACCCTTTCACAAATATCCTCCCAGTCCTTTTCCCCCTCGCGCAGATACCTCGCTTTAAGGATTTCACTGACCAGAGCATCCCATCCTTCTTCTGTTCCCCACACAAAAATCTCTTCTCCTGTGAAGCTTCAACAGGCTTTTAATTCCAGCTAAAAGAAGTTATATTCAATATTAATTTACGCTAAAATGTGATATAATAGCATGACATAGTGAGATATGTTGGGAGGTCTTACGATATGAAAATTCGTGAACAAAAGAAAAAATATTCGGTAGTTAAGTGGTTTGATAAAATAAACTATACTGAGAATACCATTCGTATTTATTTAAACGCACTGCAAGTTTATACAGAATTACGGATACGAAATCTAAATAATTTTCCGAAAGTAAATTGCAGAACTCACATCTTCGAACATATACACAACTTAATGTACTTTAATTTGTTAATGTAAAACAAAGCTAAATTTTCACGTGATTTTCATGTTCGAAGAACTCCTCAAAAATCTGACCCCTACACAGAACAGAGCAGTAGAACACAGTTCAGGTCCCTTGTTGATTCTTGCAGGTGCAGGTACAGGCAAGACCACAACAATTACTGCAAAAATTGCCTTCATGATAGAGAAACAGGGAGTAGAACCCGGCAAAATTCTTGCTTTGACTTTTTCAAGGGAAGCCGCCAGAAATATGGAACAGAAAGTTCGTGAACGTCTCTCCCTGGGAGCTGATGTGAAAGTGAGCACTTTCCATGCTTTCTGTGCTGAATTGATTAGGAACAACACAGAAAGGTGTGATGTTTCGGAACAATTCACTATTTTTGAAGATATTGACCCAGCTATCCTGCTTTATAGGGAACTAAACATCACTTCTAGAAATGCAGCTTTATATTCCAAGACAATTTCAATGGCAAAGGATCTCAATCTTTCGATTTACAAGCTTAAAAATTATCTCGAAAAAAAGAAGAAAGGTTTGCTTGAATTTGTCGAAGAAGGCAATTTAGAGCAGTTTTACACGGAGTGTAAAATCAATTTAAATACATTTCATTTGAAGGATAAGGACCAGCAAAAAGCTTTAAAGAATGAAAAGAAAAGCTGGCAAGACTTTATTGATCTCTACGAGGAATACCGGAAATATGCGGATTTTATTCGTGCCTGGGAAATGTATGAAGAAAGAAAAAAAGCCTTAAATTGTCTTGACTATGGAGATCTCAACTGGATTGCTCTTAATTTCCTTAACACATATGGCACAAGCGAGCTAAACGATACCTATTCTCATATTATTGTGGACGAGTTCCAGGACACAAATTATGTCCAGTTTGAGCTCATCAAACATCTGACTGGAAAGGAGCCAAACATAACAGTTGTCGCAGATGCGAATCAGAGCATTTATGCTTTCCGGGGCGCATATTCGGATAATATTGAGGAGTTCAAAAAGCATTTTGGGATTTCAGAAAATGATGTGATTTCTCTTGATGTAAGTTTCAGATCAACAAATAAAATCCTTAATGTAGCCCACAGGCTAATTTCGAAGAATTATCCCGAAGACCGGAAAAATGAGTGTATCCTCCTTAAGAATTGCAATGACGAGAAGGGTAAAAACGTTGTTATTCAGGAGACAAAAGAAGAGGGCGAGGAAGCAAGAAAGATTGTAGAACAGATCGAAGCTTACATCGAGCAAAATACCCCCCTAAAAGAAATTGCAGTACTTTACCGAACCCATGCTCAGGGAAAGCAGATCAGACAAGCTCTCCAGAGGCGAGAAATTCCTATAGTTGTAAAAGATGATGCTGATTATCTGAAGCAGCCCGAAATCAAAACAGTGCTTTCCTACTTATATGTATTAAATAACCTCATGAATCCTACTCCTAGAGGGACTGAGGCGTGGTGGCGGCTTTTTCATTACAATAACAGTCTCGATAACAGTGACTCCGTAAAAATAGGAGAATATGTAAAGAAAAACAAGATTTTTTTTCAGGAAGCAATCTACGATCACCTTGATGAAATAGGGTTAAGTGAATATGGGCTAAGTACTGTTGTAAAGGTGAAAGAAACGATCAGGATCCTTAGCGAGAAAAAGCTGATGGATGTTTCTGACCTTTTGCTTGAAATCTACGACCGGAGTGGGCTTGTGAGACACCTTAACAGGCTGGACACGCTGAAGGCAAGAGAAGCTTTCCTGAACCTCCGGAATTTGTATGAAATGGCAAAGAATTTTGAGCAATTTTATAATAGGGAGCTTTCAGGTTTCATAGATTACCTTGAAATCCTTGACGAAATGGAAAGTAACCCTGCATCTGCAAAAATTCAGGAAGTCGATGCTGTAAGCCTGATGAGTATTCATGCAGCAAAAGGGCTCGAATTCAAAGTCGTTTTTGTGACCAGCATGGCAAAGGATAAGTTCCCTCTGCTGAGAGGAAGGCAGGATCCTCTGATTCCCCTGGAGATGATGGACCAGTACAAGGATCTTTTCTCAGCTAAATTGAGTGAAAAAGATCTTGAGAAGGCAATTAAGGAGCGCAAAAAAGAGATAAAACTGGAAGAAGAACGCAGGCTCTGTTATGTTGCCTTTACAAGGGCAAAAGAAGACCTTATACTTACGCTTTCTCAGGAATATGGAGGAAATGATAGAGAGCCTTCCGAATTTCTTATGGAAATCGGGTATGACCACTGGCGGGATCTTGAAATTGCTGCAAACAGGGAAGCAAGTAGTAGTATGGAAGTTGAGACATTTTTTGATGAGCTGGATCTATCTTACCGGAGAGACCTTGAGATAAAAACAGCAGGTCTTGTAAGGGACAACGAACTTGAAAGGGAGAAGAACAGGTGTATACAACTGCTTATCGAAGCCCTTGATAAGGATCTTGAGGACGCTGTACACTATCTGATGGTATACAGAGCTCTAAGGGATGGCACATGCAATAATTACCTTCAAGAAATGCAGAAAAAATGGAGCCTTATAGACCCTGCTGAGAAAGCGGAGAAGATCTTTACAAAAATAAAGACCAGAAAAAGCGGCTTAAGGTTCAATTCCGAGGCTTTCAGCTTCAGCTTCTCAGCTTTGAAGGCGTACGAAAACTGCCCTAAACAATACGAATTGCAGGAAATTCTGCGTATGCCAGGCCGGAAGAAAGAAGATTCGACAGGGGCTATGGCTAAGGGAAGTTTCGTGCATGAGGTGCTTGAAGTAGCAGTTAAGGAAAAAATTGCGGAAAAACAGGCACTCTATGAGATAGCTGAATCTCTTCATAAAAAGCCCGACTGGTTGGATGTGAATCTTAAATCGACTCTTCCTCTTTTTGAAGTGTTCTGGCTCCGTAATAAAGACAGAATTTCAAATAATTTCATGGTCGAAAAATCGTTTACTGTTCCTATAGATGGATTTGCTTTCAAGGGGAAAATCGACAGAGTTGATTTGCTTAATCCTACCACTAAAGAAGTCGAAATTATCGATTATAAAACTGGAAAATCCGATGTTTCCCCAGAAGACCGCTCAAAACAGCTCCTGCTTTACGCAAGAGGTTTTGAGCACATGTATCCTGAATACCGGGTTAAGCGACTTACACTTGACATGCTTGAGAAGGAAAAACCACTTAGTTTTGAGCTGGATGGGGATGGAGAATTCAAGGTTATTGACAGCCGAGCAAAAGGTCTTGATAGCGAAGCAATCAACTCTATGGTCGAGACTGCACGAGATATTGCTCATGATTATGAATATGGGTTTAAAGAGGTAAATGACTCTGAAATCTGTAGAGAATGTGGGTTCAGGCTGTATTGTGATGGTAGCAATCTGTAAGATCGATTAATTAGGAAATAAAGCTGGCAGAATCATCTTTTCCAAATTACCCGGCAAAATGGTAACTATATTTCCGGAGGAGATTTTTGGATACTATCTTTAGTTTAAAGTTCATTGTTTGACTTCATGATGCCACTAAAATGTTTTAAAAGAGTTTATATTCAAATCCAGGAAAAACAGGGTATTTCTGCATTCATTTACATACTAAAGAAATATATTACCTAGAAACACATTACATTTAAAGAATATTTATACTTATACATAGCTCAGGGTACTGATATTTATGAAAATATCTGATGAAGAAATAGACAGGATTAAACAAGAATATAGTGAATTTAAAAAGACTACAGAATTGAGGGAGCCCATGACTTTTATCTACAATCTAAAAAATAACGGGGAAAAGATTGTGCCACTTTATATAGCGTCTATAAAGCTATCATATGACTTAACGAGTGAGAAAGAGTGGTCTGATTTTCGAAAAAATCTTAAAAATGTTATTATAAAACTTTTTCCAAATTAAAGTAAAATAGAAAAGCGAAAGTAAAAGTAGAAAGTTTAGTCTGCAAGAATAATCGCTTCACTTCGTGAGAAATTAATCTCTTTTATTGACCCCTGAACAGTCATTCTATCTCCGAGTATTCCGATAAGCTGAACAGAGTTTCCCTCAACCAGAACCTTTGCTACGGAATCCATAATTCTTTCACGTTTATCATCACGAAGCAGAATAGCATTGATTTCGCACATCTTTCATTTCTCCCTGAATCAATTCTATAATTTTTATTAAATTGTTTATTAATATTTTATTTAATCCTAATTTTAATTTGTATAATTCCACTTTCTAGTAGTTTCTGAGATCAATAAAAAGCTGCCGAAAAATATCGAACTTTCAAGTTTACTCCGCAAATATGCCCTGGAAATCCCCGCTTGCAAAAAGCTCAGGGGTAGTTCATAAGTTTTGCAACGGATAGCCCCTGCTCGAGTCCGAGATCCTCAGCCACACACTCGCATTTTGTAAGGAGCATGTAAGCAATAGGCCCAAAGTTATGTTCGGAAAGAGTTTCATAATTGGCCATGCCTTTACTGATGATAAGGGTTGCGTCCTTCATGGCGTTAATCAATTCGGCCGGAGCTTCTTCTATTAAGATACCGACAGCATTTGAACCTGTAGTAAGGATTCTGTCAACCTTCTTCTCTATCTCGAATTCTTTTACCTCTTCTAAAGTCACGTCCGTGAGAATCGGCCCTCCCCTTACTACAAGGGTAATTTTTCCTCCCAGTTTTTTGATAACATCAAAAACGAGCATATCAAAGAGAATTTCGCCGCAGTTATCGGCAATGTAAACAACGTCCTGCAGAAGCCCCAGCATTTTTGGAGTTTCGTCTACATCAAGTCCGTGCTCGAAGTGTTTCAGAAAAGCATCCTCAAATTTGTCCTCGCTGGCGTCAAAGCCCATGATTCCGAAATCAAAGTAATTCGCAATTACAGATGCCAGCACTACCCGCCTGAAAATCTCCCTGTCATCAGGAGAATTTTCATAGATTTTTTCCTTTGCCACAGGCAGGACTTTCATGGCTGCCTGGTTGATCAGCTTCTTTGTTACTCCATAAGGGTCATTATCTTCAAGTACTTCATAACATTTCCTGTGGATTTTAGTAGCTATGGAGGCAGACACAGCTTCAGGGTTGTAATGTTTATTCATGACTCCAAGGCATTCATGAATAGTCTTGCTGATAAGCTCCTCATCATCAGTAGAAAGCTTTGACTGGAAGTGCACTCTTGAAAGCAGGCAATAGGTACAGCGTGGGTTCATTTTCATGTGAATATTTCCTGTTTTCTGATCCGAGAATAGTTTGTCAGAATTCTAATGTATATACAGCAAATCTTATAGAATTAACTCTTCCTGAGAACAAAGGTTTAAAAATGTAACTGAATGCAGAAGAAATAGAATACAAAAGACATAGAAAAACCCGGAGAAAAGCCTCCAAGCAGACAGAGAACTTTAATAAGTTGTCGAACTTGAGAAAAAAGGTTTCTCTTCATGGAAATTAATCAGATAAGGTAAATTCTTTATAGCTTCAGAGTAAAATAATTTACAATGAACCCTGGAACTAAAAGTTTTAAGCCTCTCTCACAACTGTTTTACCTTACAATATTTCTCTTCTTTTTTATTTTTCCATCTCCGGTCTCTGCACTTACTGAAGTTGAGGTAAACCCGGTTAATACACCTGAAGGAGCAGTGCTATTGATCGTGGACGGCCTGAGTGCCCCCTTCATCTATCCCGAACTTACTCCATATGCGCTTGACAGCACAGCTCTTGACAAAGCCAGGCTTGAAAATATTCCCAAAATTGACAAAGAAAGTGCCCGTGTTCTTGAATTCAGAGCTCCTCAGACTTTTACAGAAGGAGGGCATTCGGTTCTGGTTACAGGAAACCCGGGTGCGGACAGCGAGCTTGTAAGTTTTAAAGATGCAACTGTTTTTGATGTTTTGCATAACGAAGGCTATCTCTGCATTGCGATTATGGAGAAGGGGGATTCCTGGTCGATCTGCGCTGAGCAGGATATTATCCTCAAGGATGAAAATAACTCAATAAACAACATGAAAATAGTGCTTGAACAACATGAAAATTCTCCTGAGACCGAGATTCCTGAAGGACTTGTAGAGGTTCTTGAAAAGTCGGCTGATAAAGCTCCAGGGTATGTCACATCAAAGGAGACACGGGAAAGATATAAAGGGTATGATAAGTGGGGTATCGAGGTTGCTTGTGATGTTGTGAAATATATGGCCAGTAATATGCCGGAACAGAAATACCTGCTTACTGTGGATGTAGGAGCCGTAGATTCAAGCGGACATCACAGAGATAACTATGGATATATAGACTGCATTGAGTGCCTAGATGCCGATCTTTTTCCTCTTTATGACCTCTGCAAGAAAAATAATCTTGCCTTTGTCTTTACAGCAGACCATGGAATGGGATTTTCCAGGGACGATTCCAAAGGTGGACATCAGTCCGAAAA
>CAZLNG010000095.1:0-881 GCA_964560735.1 uncultured Methanosarcinales archaeon
AAGGAGTTATTAACGTTTAGAGTTCCAGTTCAATAACTTAAGGACACGACCGAATTCTTTTATATAAATTTATTAAAGGCAATAATATTATATCCTAAGAGCGATCCCAAAACTCAAAATTGAATCTCCGAATTTCAAATTCTGAATGACAAATATAACTTCAAATTGTGAAAGCGATTTTGAAATTCTTACTGATGTGAATATAAAATTGGTTTTGCGATGAACTCTAAATATATTAACATGGCAAAGATTTGTAGAGGTAAAAAAGAATAAATAGTTAAACAGTGTAGTAAGTGTTAATTTGTTTAGTCTCCTTTTGGGGACATGACATTTTGACCTTCTGGAGCGAGCAATTGGGCGATGAAACTCCTATGGCCAGTTATGACTATGCTGTTCAATAATTGCTAATTTTTAAAATGGATTTTTTATAGATATTTGATTCCGTATATTTCTATTAAATAGAGAATTTCCATTAATTTGAACTGATTGGCTTGATACTTTTTTATTTATATTTTTTAGCCTCTTGAAGGATTTAGAGCGTGTCTTAAAATTAAATTTGGTTCTATAATTAGGATATTACTTACGCATTTGAACTGAAAAACATTAGCATTAAGCAGTCAAATGTTTAAAGTATAGATTCAAACAATGATGCTTAATATGTTTGATTTTATATATAGAGCACGTAACTCAGATGGAAAAACTTAGGGTCAACGTGTACCTGAATTTCAAAAAAATTTACGGTCTGAATTCAAAGTTAACATTGCCCATTATCCAATAGTAGAAATGATTTGAATTTTAAGACAGCCTCTTAGAGGAGCTAAAAGCGGAAATGAGATATCTATTGTTGAACTCGATGAGATGCACACTTACATCGGTAACAA
>CAZLNG010000095.1:965-14455 GCA_964560735.1 uncultured Methanosarcinales archaeon
GCTAAAGTACTCTGTTCTTCTATTAATGAAATTCAGAAATAAAGAGCTAGCTATTTTTAGTTAACAGTGCCGAAAAAATAAGTTACCTGCCGAAAGTAGGTTCCAAAATGCACATAGTATCTTTTTCGGTCTTTTTTGCTTCCACATAATAATGATATTAGCAAGAGCAGACCTATTTCAATGCATAAAACTTAAGCTTTTGTTAAACTGGAAACTTAATTACGGAAACTTAACCCCTTAATGATGGACTATCAAAAATTAGTACTCTGGACTTAAGGGTACTCAAGGATAATTCCCAAATTAATAAGCTTACTTTTGAAATTGGATTATGGTATTTCGACTACACTTAAAACTCTACTGGTACTTAAGAGCCAAAAAATCACCGCTAATTTATTAAATTCGGTACCATAGTCAAATTATTCCGAGCCACTGATTTTTTTCAGAAAAAGTGTTCCAAGGAGAGGTATCTATGTTTTTATGTGAGTGTGGAAAACTCGTAAATGGAAGAATAAGTGAAGAAACATTCAAAGAGTATATAAGTACATCTCAAAATCCATCCACCAGAACGATAGGACATAGGGATTGCGGACTTATTTTTAATTTTGTGGATGGAAAAGTGCCGAAAAAATACTCTTCAAAAAAGGAATTGAAAGTCATAGCGGCTGCATTTGCGGAAAATAATAAATTGTGTTCCGAAAAAGCTGAGAGATTTTTAATTGAAGTAGACAGACTCAAATCCTGTGGTAGATATTCGGATGAGCAAGTTCTAGTCTACGCATACAAAATTTTACTTGAAGTAGACAGACTCAAATCCTGTGGTAGATATTCGGATGAACAAATCCTAGTCTATGCATACAAGAATGTCTTCAAATCCATAAGTGTGTACGAGTCTTTCCTCTGATCTAAGTCTGATTTTCTGAAAATATCCCTGCTTTCACAATTCTAAATATATGAAGCCATATGCTAATAATCTCGAACATCTTCTGGAAGAACTTTCCAGAATCGATTTGCTTATAAGAATATATCTCGAAAATTGGCTGGAAGATTTCCCGGAGGGCGTAGCCGAATTTAGAGGCCTATATGTATCAGAAGCAGAAATAGGACGAATCAAAAAAAATTTAGAGCCTGGAGCCAGACAGGAAATACTGCCAGATATAAGAATCAAAAGACTTGAGGAACTCAACGAAATAAGAAGAGAGGTCGATATCAAAATCGAAGAAAATCTGAAAATTGGCAGAGAACTAAGGCTTCATAAACTTTCTGAGCTTTTTGGCCTCGATTCTCATGAGATGGATATACTTTTGATAGGACTAGCTCCGGAACTGGATCTTAAATATGAAAAGCTCTATTCATATCTTCAAAATGATGTGACGAAAAAAAAACCGACCGTCGATCTTGCTCTGAGCTTGCTATTCCCCACAATTGAGGAAAAAATTAAATCTAGGACTTATTTTTCACCTGTTGCTCCCCTTCGAAAAAACCATCTGATTCGTCTATTGGAGGAAGGAGCAAATACAGATTCACCCATGATATCGAATTTCATCAAAATCGATGAAAGAGTAATCAATTTTTTGCTCGGATTTGACGAGCTGGACTTGAGAATTCGGGATTTTTGTTATATAATAAAACCCAAAAAATCTTTTGATGACCTGATTCTGCCTGAGGATTTAAACGGCAAGCTATTGAATATGGCTAGCTGGTACAGTGGAAACAAAATTTCATCCAAGCTTCTTTTTTGCGGTCCTCCCGGAAGCGGGAAAAAGAGTGCTACAGAAGCTATCTGCAAAGAAACAGGAATTAATCTTCTTATAGTGAATTCAAAGAGCCTCTTTGAAAGAAAGTTCATTGATACTGTAGATCTTATTATGCGAGAAGCACTCTTACAAAATTCAGCGATGTATATTCAAGCTTTTGATTTGCTTTCCGAAGACAAGGAATCAAAAAATTTTCTTGAATTCCTTCTCCAGGCCTTAAAGACATTTCCAGGAATGATATTTGTGGAAGGGAATGAAACCATGGAATTCGATAAAGGTTTCATAAATAATGGTTTTATCCCATTTTCCTTTCCTCTGCCTTCATACCCGGTTAGAAAACAAATATGGGAGTCTTGCCTGAAAGATCAAAAGCTAACTGAAGAGGTTGATCTGGACGCTCTTGCGATCAAATTCAAATTTAGTGGAGGTCAAATAATGGATTCTACCCGCACTGCTTGCGTTTTTGCTGGAGAAAAAAATCTCGCTAGCCCGATATTATCTATGGAAGATCTTTATAAAGGCTGTAAGATCCAGTCCAACCAGAAACTTGGCTCTCTTTCTCTGAAAACCAATCCGCGTTATTCATGGGAAGATCTTGTACTTCCGAAAGACACGCTGGAGCATTTAAAAGAAGTTTCTGGCTTTATTAAATATAAAGGAAAAGTGCATTTCGACTGGGGCTTTGAAAAGAAATTGGCTCTTGGAAAAGGCCTGAACGTTCTTTTTTCAGGTCCTCCCGGGACCGGAAAAACCATGGCCGCAGAGGTTCTAGCAAACGAAGCAAAACTTGACCTTTACAAAATTGACCTTTCTATTGTCGTCAGTAAGTACATAGGAGAGACTGAAAAAAATCTGAAAACTATCTTCAAAGAAGCTGAAACAAGTAACTGCATTCTGTTTTTCGATGAGGCTGATGCCCTTTTCGGGAAGCGCTCTGAAGTCAAGGATGCTCATGACAGGTATGCTAACATAGAAACTGGATACTTATTACAGAAAATGGAGGAATATGAAGGTGTAGTTATACTTGCGACAAACCTCAGTAAGAATATTGACGGTGCCTTTTTGAGAAGAATGCGATATGTTATCGATTTTCCTTTCCCTGATAAAGAACAGCGCAAAAATATATGGAAAGGAATATTCCCTTACGAGGCACCTCTTGCTAGAGAAGTGGATTATGAATTCGTATCTGAGAAAGTAAATCTTTCTGGAGGCAACATTAAAAATATAGCGTTGACAGCAGCATTTTATGCAGCAGAAGACTCATGTGAGATAGGAATGAGCCAAATAATTCGTGCAGCCAAGAGGGAGTACCTCAAGATGGGAAAACCCTTTTTGAAAGAAGATTTTGAACCATATTACGGGATGACTGAGGCGGTTGGTAAATAAATGGCAATATTCATAGATATTGGAAACACTATAAAGGATTTTATTCAAAATAATATATCTGAACTTAAGCAGCCTGGCTCAATTGTCTTTGACTCTCCTGCTGAAATCGATCCGCCTGGTACTCCGATGCTATCAATTTTTTTGTATCAGATAGTAGAGAACAGTTTTCTGAAAAATACTGGACCAGAGTTCGTGCAAAATGATCTATGTCGGAAGCCGCCGCTTACAATAGACCTTTACTATATTTTTACTCCATATGCCAGAGACAAAGAAAACGAGCTCATCATAATGGAGAAAATTCTGCAACTATTTCATGATAACTCCATACTAAAAGAAGATATGTTAAAAGGTAAATTGAAGGATAGCGGAAACGATGAAATAAGGATTTTTTCTAATAGTCTCACATTTGAAGAGATAAACAAATTGTGGGAAAGGTTTCCAAGCAAGGCTTTCAAACTTTCGGCAGCATATACACTTAGCCCCGTAAGGATACCTTCCGGAAAGCCCCCAGTTAAGATAACTAGGGTTATGGGAAAAGAAATAAACGTACACAGTAAGAAGATAGAATGTTGATTTTATCTTGAAAGAAAACAGACCTTTTTGTCCATGGCTGTAAGTCTAACAGATACATATCTCTCTACAAAAAAACGCTTGGAAATAATTTTTCAAGAAATATGGAGAGTCAGGAAAAACGCCGTCATAAAGGAAAAACGCCGTCATAATAATCAGGTTATTTTCTTTTGTTAAATTTCCAGGATGTAAATATGTCTTGACGGTGGATGTAGGTTAAATAAAAAAATTTATCTTTTATAAAAAAATCAATCGATCCGAAAAGTCCTTTTTTGACACGTCTTAAAGTTCAAAATCAATTATGCTTTCAGAAAGGAAGCAAGCCTAAAAGGTAAACTTATATCTAAAAAATAAGCCCATGTTCCAGACTTCAACCAGAGCTGTAGATATGACTCTGAGTTCAATGTCTGAAGACAATGGCGGATATTTTCCCATTCTCGTTTTCAGATGTGGGTGGACTACTATCATCTTGAAGCAGTAAAGATAGATTTGAAACTAGGACAGGAAGCCTGTTGAAACAAGGAACAACCACATGCACTGTTATAAAGACTTCTTACTAAACTTTAACACTTACTAAACTTTGGAGGTGTTTATATGAATATTTATCAGTCATTGGAATTCTTACCAGGGTAGTGTTGTTTTAACAGATGAATTCATATATCGATAGTACTTCAATTGGCGCTATTTTTGTCTTATAAATGTGCCACTGTTAATTCTTGAAAATGAAGCGCCAATAGATAGTAATGTGAGAAATAGGTCTTAAAAATGCCTTAATCTTAAATAAATTACAAAAAAGACCTTTAATGAGCTAATGGCTCTGTTCCAAATCTAGTATTTTTGGTATTTCGTGATTGAAAACCTGATTTACAGGAGGAATTGAGTCATGAGTGTAAGTTATTGAAAACCGTAAGTACAGTAAGCCTATCTACATGATCTGGAACATATTTCCGATTTTTTTTAATTAATTACTTACGGGCTACACCAGAATCTGGTATTTAACCAAACTCAAATCCAACATCTGCCGACATCAAACAGGTAGTGCTAAAACGTTTTTGTGACCAGTTTCAAAACGAATTTAGTTTTTCCTACTTTTTAATAAATTTTGGAACTGGAGTGTAGAAAGAATTTAGTGTAAATGTGGAACTGCTATGTCCATGATACGTAACAACCTGAACAGTAGGATTTTAATCCAGTTAAAAGGCGGCAAAAGTATCGACCTTTTAGAAAAAAGTACTGTAGAAATTACGGATGATGATTTATTGTCATCTCATCTGCAGAATTTAATTCAAAGAGGACTCGTGATCGAGGAAAAAGAAACAAAAAAAGAGATTGAAAAAGAAGTTAAAGATAAAATAGATGAAGGTTTGAACAAGGAAAAAGAATCAAAAGAGAATCCAAAAAAGGAAAATGAAGTAAATCAAGATCTTTCTAAGGAAATAAAAGTTAAATCAGAAGTAGACGAAAAATCTGAGCAGAAGAAAAGCAGTAACGCAAAAAAAGGAAAATAAAAAAGTATCAAACACTTAGAAATTAATCAAGAAGGTATAATATGGCTGAATATCTGTCACCAGGAGTATATGTTGAGGAAAAATCCTCAGGAGTAAAGCCCATCGAAGGCGTTGGTACTTCGACAGGAGCATTTGTCGGGATTGCAGAAAAGGGACCTGTAGGAAAAGCAAAATTTATTGCAAATTGGACTCAGTTTGTGAACACATACGGATCCTTCACTGAAAATGCATATCTTGCATACTCGGTTTATCAGTTCTTTGCCGAAGGAGGAACTCGATGTTATGTAGTCAGAACATGCCATTATGATAATATAACGGTTCCCCTCTCAAAGACAACTAAAGCTGCAACAGGAACTATTAATGATAAAGATGGCGCAGAATCATTAAAATTTACAGCTCTGGAGGAGGGCACATGGGGTAACAAAATTTCCATCGAGGCAAAAGAACCCACTGACAAAACTAAAGAATTTAAATTAGTAGTAAAGTTTGATAAAAGTGTGATGGAGTCCTCTGATCTATCAATAGCAGAATTAGACGAATTTAATTCGGTTTATGTCAAAGTTGAGAAGGCAGTTGGTACTCCTAAAGCTCTCGCGATAAATTCATCATTGAAGTTGACTGGTGGTAGTAACGGTGATGCCTCTCTTGCAGTAACGGATTTTGAAGGGGATGAAAGTGCTGGGAACGGTCTGCATGCTTTCGATATAGTCGACGATATTAACATAGTTGCAATGCCCGATAAAGCCGGGGACAGGGACGCAATAATAAAAGGATACAGTTATTGTCAGAACAGGGGAGACTGCTTCTTTATTGCAGACTCACCAATAGGGCTTAGTCCTACTCAAGTTCGGGATTTTAAGATGGCTAAGGGAGATTATACCGGCGGAAACGCATTTAACTCCTCGTTTGCAGCTCTCTATTATCCCTGGGTATTAATGAGTGATCCTTTGAATAATGGAAAATCAAAACCTGTTCCTCCTTCAGGTGCAGTTGCAGGAACATACGCCCATACTGATTCTGTAAGGGGGGTACATAAAGCACCCGCAGGCATCTCGGAAGGTTATCTTGATTCCGTGAGCGGTATTGAAAGAATTATCACAAAAGGTGAGCATGATATATTAAATCCAGAAGGGATAAACGTCATCCGCTCGTTCCCTACAGGAGGGATATGTCTCTGGGGTGCACGAACGCTTTCTGCTGACTCTGAATGGCGGTACATAAACATCAGAAGATTATTCCTTTTCCTGGAAGAGTCCCTTGACAAAGCTACACAGTGGGTGGTATTTGAGCCAAATTCGCCATCTCTTTGGGGCTCGGTAATAAGGAATATTACTGCTTTTTTACTGAGGGTTTGGAGAGACGGTGCCCTGTTCGGAGCCACTCCTGAAGAAGCTTTTTTCGTCAAGGTTGATGCGGAAAACAATCCGGAAGAAGTAAGGGACGCCGGCCAGTTAATAATAGAAGTCGGTGTAGCACCAGTAAAACCTGCGGAATTTGTAATAATCAGGATCAAGCAGAAGACTCAGTCAAAGTAACTTAAAAATCAGGATGTGATAAAATGCCAAGAAATGATCCATATAGAAACTTCAGATTCAAAGTCGAAATTGATGGAATCAACATTGCAAGTTTCTCAGATGCTACGATCCCGGATTCGACAACAGATTCAGTTGATTATAGAGAAGGTACGGATTCACCTTACCAGAGAAAACTCTCATGTCTCACCAAGTACGGAAACATTACATTAAAGAAAGGATTAACGGATTCCATGGAATTGTATAATTGGAGAAAATCGGTAGAAGACTCCGGTGCCATCAAAGCAAGAAAGAGCATTTCTCTTGTATTGGTTGATGAGGAAGGAAAAGATAAATGCAGATGGGACATCATTGAGGCATGGCCCACTAAGTATTCAGCATCCGGTTTTGAGGCAAAAGGAAATGCCGTAATGATAGAAACCTTCGAGTTGGCGCTTGAGAAAATAACAAGAACGAAATGATAAGCAGGCGAGAGGAAGCTAAATGGGAGTTTTACAGACCGAGTATGATTTCTCTCTGCCCATGGGGTACGTGGACGATTCGGGTACTCTTCATAAAATAGGCAAAATGAGACTTGCCACTGCAGCCGATGAAATAGTGCCCATGAAAGACCCCAGGGTTCAGAATAATCCTGCATATTTAACCATCATCTTGCTCTCCAGAGTCGTTACCCACCTTGGAGACCTGAAGATGATAACTCCATTGATCATAGAAGGACTTTTTGCGGCAGACTTCGAATATCTTCAAGAAACATATACTAGAATTAATCATAGCGGTTCAAATATACTCAAAGCGGTGTGCCCGAAGTGTGAACATAAGTTTGATGTTGAGGTGGAGTCTCTGGGGGAATAATCAGCTACCCCCTCGACCGCCTCTACGAGGAGGTAGCTTTTTTGGCTTATCACTTCCACTGGGACTATGGAACCATTATGGATATGGAACATCGAGAGAGAAGGCAGTGGTGTGAGGAGGTGACCAAGATAAACAAAAAACTCAATGGTGAGGAATCGAGAAGCATTTTGGATATTTAGGAGGAGCAAAATGCCTATTGGAGTCAGAAAAGACCCTTATAGCGGGTATAATTTTATCGTGGAGATAGAGGGCATTATAACAGCTGGATTTACTGATGTTTCAGGTTTAAGTATGGAAACGGTGTTTGACACCGTAAAAGAAGGTGGTGTGAACGATTATGAACACAAACTTCCCAGAGGGACAAAATATTCAGATATCACATTAAAGCGTGGGCTTATGGGCTGGGAACTCTGGGCATGGTATCGAATGGCTGTTCAAGGACAGATTAAAAAGAAAAGCGGTACCATCTGCCTTCTCAACCACTCTGGAAAGCCTGTGTTTGTGTGGTTTTTTTTTGATGCTTTTCCCATTAAATGGGAAGGTCCTGCGCTGAATGCCGCTACAAATACTGTTGCCACTGAAACACTTATCCTGACACATCAGGGCCTCTATTAGTGAATGCAGCGTTCCTTTCGTTTTGGAGAAATTATGAAATGATGAAGCTAGACAAGATGATAGGTGTTGGATCTGATTGCCTGAAGAGGAAAATATCGAGGTCGTCCATCGGGCTCAATGGCTTAAATTTTTCCATGCGGATTGCCAGTAAGTATAGTATCTTCTGCAGATTCGACAGGATGCCGGCCTTAGTATTCCGTAACTTTTTCGGCTTAAAAACCGCCAGTAATTTCTCACATTACATCCCAGGAATCAACTATCTAGGTCTTCAAAAGTTTAATTGTTTTATAAATAATCCATTACAAAAAACCTTAAGCCTAAGTAGTAATTCCACTATATCAATTCAAGATATTTGTACATGTGCTAGAACTTTAACTTCGGTAAAGTACTATAGACTGGAATCTAAACCTCATAATCTCCACCAACATTTTTATGCAGAATCTCCTGAAAAGACTAATTCTAAAACATGTTTTCAAAACAGATTCGTTCAAAATAAAGAATATGAAAAGCCTATAAATAAAATAATTAATAAATTTGACATACAACTTATACACTTATTTAATCAACAGCTCATATATAAACGAGATATACTGACATTGATAAACCCTGTCATGCTCAGTTATTTGAAGAGGGCATTTTATTTTGATACTTCAAGAGGGACAAACGCTGTTTTCCAGAGAGCAGATCCTCCATTCATATCTACTGTAAAGCCAATAAATCGTGATAGTCTATATTATAAAAATATAGGAATGGTACTTTCAGATTCTGATAGGGCTATTTCTGCGGTAGAGGATGTGAAGACGCCTTCAGCAATTAATGACTTCTTCCAAAGTATTAATACACAATCATTCAGGCAAACCAGAGCTCTAAAAAGAGATAGTAATATTGAGTCCAGTGGCGTTACGCCCGAATACGTCGAGGAATGGGAAAAACAATCTAAGCCGGGCTCTCTTCATCAACATTTCTTATATACAAGAGGTGTTCTGGCATCATTCAAGCCATTAGCGATAAGTTATTTACAAAAAAAATTTGGTTTTAAGTTAGAACATAATCAGACAATTTCTGCAGCAAAAAAAGCGGAGGAACCGTTAACAACATCTGGATTCCCTAAAGAGATTAATATCCAATCTCTCCGGCGAACCAGAATTTTAAAAGACAGTAAGAATATTGAGTCTGAGCAGATAAGAGAAGAAAAAAAGCAATTTCAGGGACTTAGTAAGGCATTCCTACTTCCTAAAACAGTTCTAGTACTGGGAAACCCGATGCTTCACTACTATAGAGACAATACTGAAGTTTTCATTTCAAAAACTGATTCGAAAATACCTTTTGTAAAAGTAGTTGAGAAGGCTTCAAAGCGAAATTCCGAAGCCTTTAAGGTTATTGAGGAACCTTTACTTCATCGGAACAGAACTTTAGAAAACAATGAGAATATTGTACCCAAACAAATGGAAGAAGAGAAAAAACAATCCACGCCGATATTCCTCCATCAACCTTCTTTCTATAAAAGAAATACTTTTACATCTTTAAGTCCTTTGATGCTCAGCTCTTTACATGAAGCTTTCAATTTTGAGTTTTCCGATTTTAAGCCTGGCAGGATAGTTGCAAGCGCAAAAAAAACGAATAACGCTTCAAAGAGTATAAGCTCCTTCTATAGGGAAATAGAGATTCAACTTCCAAAGAAAACGGAAAATAATAACTGGAGTGAATATAATGCGAAACGAATTGCAGAATTAAAAGGGCAATTCATACATATACGTCATCAGTTTGCCTCATCTAAAATGGAATTTAATAATTATTTTAACACTTTTAAAAATGTAACCGCTGTCTCTCAGTGTATGGAGAAGTCCATTAGTTTTTTAAAGCCTGTGATTTCTGATTTTCAGTATAATAAAGGTATTAAAACAGGCATTTCAGACCATAATGAGGCGATTTCTGTAGCAAAAAAGGTGGAAGAACCTGTAAAAATACATGGATCCCTTCAAAACATTAATATCCCATCTCTCCAGTTAACTAGAGTTTTAAAAGGCAGTAAGAGTATTGAGTCTAAGCATATGGGAGAAGAAAAAAAGCAATTTCTTCCGAAACTTCCTCCGATGTCAACACTCTCTAAAACAGTTCTAATATTGGTAAACCCGGCAATTCGCAACTATTTGCGTACAGACAATTCTGCAGCTCTCGTTTCAAAAGCTGGTTCGAAAATATCTGTTGCAAATCCAGCTTCAATACCTTCAAAACGAGATTATGAAGTCTTTAAGGTTATTAAGGAACCTTTACTTCATCGAAACAGAACTTTAGAAACCAATGAGAATATTGTACCCAAACAGATGGAAGAAGAGAAAAAACAATCCACGCCGGTATTTCTTCATCAATCTTCTTTCTATAAAAGAAATTTCTATAAAAAAAATCTTTTGGCCTCGTTGAGTCCTTTAACGCTCAGTTATTTACAGGGGACTTTTAATTTTGAGTTAGCCGATTTAAAGCCTGGCAGAATAGTTGCAAGTGCAAAGAAAATGATTAAAGAATTGAAAAGTACGGGCGTTTCCACGCAGGGTGCTGATGCATTACCGTATCAGCAAGTCAGAAATATACAGGATTTTCAAGATGAAGAAATCCTCAAAAACGATACTGAATTCAGAAGGGGATATCTATCTTCTTCTTTTAGTGATGTAAAGGCACTGAAAGAGAGCGTTAATTCATTCAATAGTGATTTTTTTCCGATTCCACTATTAAACTTAGAGCGTTTTGACCATAATATTGAAACCAGATATCCAGATGTGGATGCAGGCGTTTCATATAGTACGGAAGAGCTTGTTTTCAAAAAATCTGCTTCGCAAAAAAATGGGCTTGTTACTGAAAATAAGGGGAATCTTCAGACTAAAAAAGGCTTTCCGATAGAGATACAAGAAGATTCACTAAAAGAGTTCTTTAAGGAAAAAAAGATGCAGAATCATGAGATTGGATTAATAGCAGATAGGGTGTACAGAATAATAGAAAAAAGGATTTCAATAGAAAAAGACAGGAGGGGCTTGTTCTAATGCTGGAGAAGGCTAAAATAAAAGTTGAGGGCAAGAGTGAAGCTATCAGTGTAATGTTTAATCCTAAGGAATATTCTGTCTCGCACACCGCCTCACTGCAAACGGAACCGAAGACAGATACATCAAATCCTTCTTTTAACGGGTTAACACTGGATGATTTTGTCGTCGTGCTGATATTTGATTCCTATGAAAAAAAATCAGATGTCAGGAAGCTTACAGGTGAGATCCAAAAACTCGCTATGCCCACAGTTGAAGGAACTAAAAGAAAAAAGCCCCCTGTATGTCTTTTTGTATGGGGTAGCTTCACATATAAGGGAATTATCTATAAGATTACCCAGAAGTTCACACTGTTCCTCTCAGATGGGACACCTGTCAGGGCTGAGTTAACTGTCACTTTTAAATCCGTTATGACCCCCGAAGAATACGCAAAGAATATGGGTATAGAAGCCTGCAGGAAGGTATGGACTGTAAACAGTGGAGACAGGCTCGACCTTATAGCCAACAAAGCACTTAAAAGTCCGGCTCTCTGGAGAAGGATAGCTGAAGAAAATAATATTGATTCTCCGCTGACCTTTCCAAAGGCCAGCGATATCGGGAGAACATTAATAATTCCTGATTAAGGAGTTTTCTCGATGTCGGAGCTTTTAGATGTTGCTTATTTCAAGGTGCTCTTGAATGGAACTGAGCTTTCAAAGGAGATATTCTTTGCAATTTACGGAATTACTATAGAAGATGAACTAAATCTTCCATCGATGTTTACGATCAAATTTAATATTGTTGACTTTACAAACGGTGACTGGCGGGGAGTTGACCTTAAAACCTTTAAAATGGGTGATACTGTAAAGGTTTCCATGGGTATTGATAGCTCAGTCGATATGATGACAGGTGAGATCACTTCTCTGGATTACACATTTGGCGACTTATGTTATCTGGATATACGAGGTTATGATAAGCTTCACAGACTGCGATTCGGAACTATGAGGCGTTCATTCAAAGATATGAAGGATAGCGATATCGCATCATCCATTGCCTCAGAGGCCAGCCTGACCGCAGACACCGAAGATACTGGAACTGTCCGTCCTTATGTTTTCCAGAATAACCAGAGCAATTATGAATTTCTTATTGATCGTGCCAGGCGCATAGGGTATGAAATTCTTGTAGATGATAAAACTTTCATATTCAGGAAATCACAGGAAGACAAATCACCTGAAGTTACCCTCGAATATGGTAAAGATCTCCAGCGTTTCTCTGTCCAGATAAATACTCTTACAGAAGGTAGTGAAGTAGAGGTCCGGGGCTGGAATGTCAAAGATAAAGAAGAAATTAGCTTTACCGCCTCCAAGGGATGTGAAAATACAAAAATGTCAGGAAAAGAATCTGGCTATGGTTTATCCGAGAATGCCTTCCTTGCATCATCGGTTTCTATCGTGGACAACGTAGTTCTCGATTCAAAAGATGCAGAAGATATTGCAAAGGCAAAGTATAACACTATGCTAAAAGATTTCTTGACAGGAGAGGGGGAATGTATAGGGAATCCAAATATAAGAGCTGGAAAGACAATTGAAATTAAAGGCCTTGGGGACAGATTGAGTGGAACCTATTATGTTGTGTCAACAGTACATTCTATAAACCAGGGAGAATACACGACCACTTTCAAGGTGAGGAGAACAGGAGTATGAGCATTACCGGAATTCTTGAACAGGGGAGAAGATCGGAATCTAAAATTTATGGGGTTATAGTCGGGATTGTAACCAATAATAAAGACCCTGATTCTCTTGGCCGTGTCAAGGTAAAAATTCCTCGCATAAGTGGGGAGGACGAATCAAATTGGGCAAGGGTAATTTCATTCATGGCAGGAAAAGAGCGTGGAGCGTTCTACTTACCCGAGGTGGATGACGAAGTGCTTGTAGCATTTGAATATGGTGACATCAATATCCCTTATGTGATTGGTTCTTTATGGAACGGCAAGGATAAACCGCCTCTCACAAACGACGATGGAAAGAATAATTTCAGGATCATTAAATCGAGAAGTGGCCATGTCGTACGATTTGACGATACGGATGGAAATGAGAAAATCGAGATTGTGGATAAAACTGAAAAAAATAAAATTGTAGTCGATTCAAAAGAAAACAAGATTTCTATTATATCTGAAAAGGACCTTGAAATCTCAGCACCAAACGGGAAAGTAATAATTGGAGCAAAAGAAATTGAAGTAAAGTCTTCTGAGTCCACAAAGAT
>CAZLNG010000096.1:0-14130 GCA_964560735.1 uncultured Methanosarcinales archaeon
AAGCAAAAAGATTACCTATTTTGGGATAAGAGTTTTTGGCAAAAATAGTTATCATGCTTTGAAACGTATTAATTATCCTGAAATAACGGCTAACCGAACAAAAGCGAGTAGCTGATACATGGCAAAAGATGAACATATAAGGTTTCCACCCGGGTCATATCAGGCTGTTCAGGAGGGCATCACCTATAAAATAGACCTTGAGAATGATGCCTTTGAGACGACCCAGAGACTTAATCTAAAATATAGCCCTGATAGCAAAGAAGAAACTATTAATCTGGTCAACAAACTTGGAATACAAGAAATTCAAAAAAGAGTCAGATTATTTTCAAAACTTCTCCTCCTCTCAATATTCTTATTTTTGTTTCTTATAATTTATCCCCTTCGTTTTTCTGAACCACCAGAAAATTTTCTCTCTATAGGAAAATTCCTAACAGTCACTTCAGAGATTGTTTTCCTCTATATGTTTGGCTATTACGGTGTCAAAGTAAAGTATTACAATGACTCTCACTGCAAAAACTGCGGACAATATTTTGTTTTTGAAGAATTTCAGGCTCCCCTGATGAAAGAAGAAAGCAGAGACGATACCTATACAAAAACTTTAACTAAATACTGGCACTGTAAAAACTGCGGATATGAAGACATAATAGTCGAGCTTCAACCAATAAACCACCACCGTGAGAAAAAACAACATAATTTAAAAGACGATACCTGCGAGGAATGTGGGAAAAAGCATGCAATGGAAGAATACAGAGACTCCGATGTTTTAAAACATTCCATCATCAAAAAAATTAGATACTTTAAATGCAGATACTGTGGCTACCACGAAATAAGACTACAGAGAAAAATCAAGTATTATCGATAAAAAATAAAAAATGGCTTAAGGATGAAGGATCATTTTTGCCGAAAGGATGAAAATTCATTCACAAAGCGAGTATAATCTCCAAGTCAAATATGTTTAAATTTTTCCACTGGATGTTTTATAACATAGATAATTTTATTATTTAGTACTGGCTAATGTATAAAATATCTTAGAGGGAAAATATGCAATGGTACGCCGACTTTTTTAGAAGATTTCTGGCCTCATCAATAGATATTTTTGTAATAATTTGCTTTATCTATTTCATACAGTTAATTTCAGGATTCATATTTGGCGGAATTTTTTTCTATTTTCTGGCCTTTCTTTTTGGATGGAGTTACTTTGTCTTCCAGGAGAGTTCTACCAGAAAAGGGACAGTAGGCAAACAGGCTATGAACCTCATTGTAACAGACCTGAATGGAAACAAAATTTCCTTCAATCAGGCAACAAAACGTTTCCTGATGAAAATTCTGGCTGCAATTCCTCTTTTTACAGGGTTTCTGCCGATTTTTATCACTGAAAAAAAGCAGGCTTTTCCTGATATTATCGCAAAAACCGTCGTGTTTGTTCAGGAAGACTGAACTGACTTATAATTTTTACCATAACTGTTTATTATTTTTGTTTGCTTTTCTCCATATTCCATCCCTGAAGGCAGTTGCCAGGCTAAAAACTTAATTAATTCTTTTAACATAGATACTTTTTTTAATTATGAAGTCATAGTTTAAGATAGGAAGTGGTTTGCCGCCATAGAAACTAAGGGACGGTTATCATGTCTACTTTTTTAAATCAGCATAACTATATCAGGAGCAATTCAGTAAATCTTCAGGAAGCTCTTTCAGCTTATTCTTCAGCTATTCCGAGATATCCCAGGCCTGTGGAGGAAGTAAAGCTTTTTCTCGATATGGATGGAGTCCTCACAGACTTTATGGGTGCCTGTGAAAAACTCGGGGAACAAATGGCGCTCTGGTATGACAGTGATAAGGAACATTTCTGGAAATGTGTCACATCAGCAGGGCCGGAGTTCTGGTCGGAAATGTCCTGGATGGCTGGAGGGCGAGAACTGCATAGATTTCTTATAGATTCCGGTTTTTTCCCCACAATTCTTTCTGCTCTTCCGAACCCTGACAGAAAAAGAGCTTTAGTTAACGCAAGAACAGGAAAAATCCGGTGGCTCAGAAAAGAACTTGGGGTCCAATATGCAAGCAATGCAATTCTGTGTTTCCGTCCTGAAAAAGCTCTCCAATCTGGAGCCTCAAGGGTCCTTATCGACGATAACCCCGAAAATATCCTTGAGTGGGAAGAAGCAGGAGGAAGAGGAATCCTGCATAAAAATACAAACCGAACGATAAGATGTTTGAATAGAATTATTGAAACGGAACATCAGCTCTGAGGTCCGAATCATTTCAGGTTTGTTTCTTTATCATATTTCTTATCTCATTCATAAATCCGCTTATTTTTATTATTTTGGAAGTGTCAGTAAATGCTCACACCTTTTACTGAAGGAAGGTCAAGGATTTTGTCCACAAGGTTTCCGGGCACTTTCTGGTCGGTGATTATTGTAAGCCTCGGATTGTCAGTAAGGTAAGGGTCATCTGAAACAGCCTGACGAATACTTACATTATTTTTGGAGATCAGACCTGCAACTTCTGCAAGGATACCCACATGGGCGGCATCTTCCGGGATAATTATAATTACGCCTAAACCAAGGGAAGGAGCCACATCTCTAAGGAAAGGGATGGAGTGGACATTTTTAAAAATCGTGCTCAAAAGTTCGTCCGAGACAATGGTCTTTGTGGTTGCGTCAACTACACGCCGGTCAACACCTGCTTCTTTTGCAAGCTGGGTATGGGCGATCTCAATATTCCCAGAAGTGACTTTCCCCTCTTCATTAACCTGAAACCCACGTTCAAAGAGCAATTTAAGCACTTTTGCCTGTGCAGGGTATTTTTCAAATTTTTTAAGTAATGTCTGCCACATATAAATTTAAGTTAAAATGAGTTCCTTAATATATAGTTTCTTATTACGCTCCATTACTTACCCGATAAATACTACTAAGCAGTTATTTTTCACTTTTTCGGATATTCGTTTCGATATTTATTCGGACGTTTATATATTCGTTAATTTGAAGTACCTGAAGAACACGAGTCATTACATGGAATTTTCCAGCTCAGGAAGCAATAAAAAGTGCGGAAAAACAAACTACCAGCTATTTCTTATTGAAAATCTAAAAAAAGAAATTGAGATGGCTCGCAAACTTGACCCCGAAAAGCTTGCAGCCGAAATTCGAAAAATAGGCTTCTCCTGCCAGTACTGTGGGAAATGCTGCAAAAGGGCTTTTGGGGACAACAGGGTAGTAATTACCCCTTTCGAAATCGAAAGAATTAGGGAGTATACAGGCTTCTCAAAACTCGAAGTTGTAGGGCCATTTGTTCCAGAAATATCTATTTCCTGCAGACCGGAAGAAGAGGAAAAGGGCAGGGAGAATTTTTCCGAAGCTTTTGAAGGAAATGAAAGCACACCATCAGAAACTCAGGAGTTTCTGGAGCTCATAAAGGAAGATATAGATTCTGAGGGTAATATTCATTCTTTTGGATGGGTTCTCAGGCGAAAAAGAGATGGAGATTGTATCTTTCTGGAAAAAAACACCAATCGCTGCCGGAATTATTCTGTGCGCCCAATGTTGTGCAGCACCTATCCTTTTTATATTGAAGAGCTAAGATTGCAAAAATGTGAATGTGAAGGTCTGGGATATCCTATTGATGAAAGAGATAGCTGCAAACTGGCAGAAAATCTCCTTTCCAGATATGTTTCGGAACTTGAGGATACATTAAGGATGTATGAAAAGTTCGAGGATTTCAGGAGAGAAGATAAAGGCCTGGAGCTTGCAAAAAAGAGCCTGGAGAAAGGTATCTGTACTTACATAATCCATGATAGCACAGGGGTCAATAAAATAGTTGAGTTAGAGGATAATCAAAGATTGCAGGATTAGTGGTTCATACTGACCAATTGCGGCTTATAATAACTAATAATGGTTTAACTGACTGATTAGTGTTTATTACTTATTAGTTACTAACTAATTGATTTTATTTTTCAAGTTACTCATTTTTCATTTTTAAGCCTGTTTGTCTTCTTGTGTTCCTGAAAGAATTTTCATTTCTCTACACTAGTAAACATCAATTAAATTTATTAATTATAAGGAGCCAGTTATTCCCCATGACCGGGATGTCTGGAAATGAGAATAATCCGATGACTGTTTCGGAAAAGATCTTTTCGAAAGCCTCCGGAAATCCCGTGAGAGCCGGGGATTTCGTGCTGGCAAATGTAGACCTGGCAATGACACATGACATTACAGGTCCTCTTGCAGTTCAGGGCTTTTACGAGATAATGAAAGGCGAGGAAGAGAAGAAAGTTTGGGATCCAAAAAAAATAGTGATTGTGTTCGACCATCAGGTTCCTGCGGATTCCATAAACGCAACAGCAAATCATATCATGCTGAGAGAATTTGCTGAGGAACAGGGTATTTTAAATTATGATATATATGAGGGAGTCTGCCATCAGGTCCTTCCAGAAAAAGGGCACGTGTTGCCAGGAGACCTTATAGTTGGGTCTGATTCGCACACCTGCGCATACGGAGCACTTGGGGCATTTTCTACCGGTATAGGATCTACTGATATGGCAGCTGTTTTTGCCACAGGTAAACTCTGGTTCAGGGTACCTGAGACCTTCCGTTTTGAAGTGGAAGGCAACCTCCCAAGGCGTGTCTACTCAAAAGACCTTATTCTCCACCTGATAGGGGATGTCGGGGTAGAAGGAGTCAGATATATGGCAGCTGAGTTTGCTGGTTCGACAATTCGTTCTCTGTCGATTCCCGAACGCATGACCATGTCCAATATGGCAATTGAAATGGGAGGAAAGGCAGGAATTATCGAAGCAGATGATGTAACTGCAGAATACCTTAAAGAGAGAGTTTTGTACTACGAATTTGACCCCTACTGGAAATCAGATGAGGATGCACAATATCTAGATGTCAGGCATTATGATATATCTGACCTGGAGCCTCAGATAGCCTGTCCACATAATGTGGATAACGTAAAACCCGTAACTGAGGTAGAGGGCACTAAAATTGACCAGATCTTCATGGGTTCCTGCACTAACGGAAGGTTTGAAGACATTCAGATAATGGCAGATATCATGGGCGACGAGCCAGTAGCAAAAGGTGTACGCCTCCTTGTTGTTCCAGCTTCCAGGACAGAGTACATGAAACTGCTGAGAGCCGGTTATATAGAAAAACTTATGAACGCTGGTGCGATTGTTGAATCTCCCTGCTGCGGACCCTGCATGGGTGGCTCGTTCGGTCTTCTAGGTGCAGGAGAAGTGGGACTTGCAACCTCAAACCGTAACTTTAAGGGGAGAGAAGGAAGCCCAGAGTCCTTTGTCTATCTCTGCTCCCCTGCAACCGCAGGAGCTTCAGCCCTTACAGGAGAAATAACAGATCCCAGGAAGGTCTGAAAAGCCTCCTGATCTTTTTGCTTTTTAATATTTTTTTTACTTTAATATTTTTTATTTTAAAATTTTTGCTATATGAAAAAGGTGTTGAAATGCCGGATGCTGACTTATCAATTTTGAATAGAGTATACGAAATCATCCTGGAAAGAAAACAGAACTATGATGAACGTTCATATGTCTGCAAGCTTCTGAACCACCGCAAAGGGATGAATAAGATTCTTGAAAAAGTAGGAGAGGAATCGATTGAAACTATTCTTGCAGTCAGGAATGAAGACCATGCAGAGATCATTTCTGAAAGCTCGGATCTAATCTTCCATCTTCTGGTACTGCTTGCAGCAAATAATATTACCCTTGACGAAATTGCAGCTGAGCTCAGTGCCCGGCATGAAAGCATGAAAAGAGACTGAATAAACTGAAAAGTTTGAGAGTATAAACTGAAAAGTTTGAGAAGTTCTACACCTTGAGCAGGTGTAGATAATTCAGTATTTTTAAAGAAACATATTTTTTCAGAAATCCATTTTTTCTGATACCTTTACCAAGGCTGATCAATTTTTACAAAGGAAATCTTTTCTCACTTTCATAGGAAACCATTAACTTAATTCTCAGGAATATCTCAATTCTCAGTAAACTGCAAGTTCGTTAAGCACATCGGTTTTTGACAGGGTTCCTTTGGGTATACCGTTTATAGTTACAATAAGCCTTCCTACATTATATTTATGGAAGAGTTTTACTACGTCATAGAGTTGCATATCCCCATCAACTGTGATCAGTTCTTTCGTCATAATATCTTTGACTTTTGCATTGGTTTTTCCCTGAGAAATTGCGTGGGCAATATCAGTATAAGTAACAATACCTACAATTTTTCCTTTGTCTTCTACAGGAGCTCCATGAACATTATTCCTGATGAAAAGTCTTGTTGCTTCCTGGATACTTGCACTCAGGTTCACAAGTAAAGGAGGATACTTCATATAATGTTTAACATGCTTTTTAGGGAGAGAAATCATTTCGGTAATATTGAAAAGAATAGAGTTATTGGTATCATCTCTTCCCGTAACCTCTCCGCGAATAATCAGGCGGTTCACAGGTGTCGGACCAACCTGTAGCTTATCGTCCATTACAAAGTCTCTTATATTTCCTATTACGCGAATGACTCCGTTACAGGCATCGGGATTTCTTACGGTCGTAAAGCTAATTTCGGATGCAGTAGCGCCATCAACGACCATATTGTTTCTGTAAAGAGGGACTATGGATTCGTTTTTGAGCTGCTGGATGCGTAAGGCATCATATGCTGCTCCTGTAGGTTTGTACCCCCCTTTTGGCCCGGGAACCCCTTCCACTAAACCCAGAGCTTTTAGCAGCTGCATCTGGTTGCGGATGGTGCCAGGGTTGCGCTGGATAACTTCAGCAATTTCTTCGCCTTTAATTGCCCTATCCTTTTGCCTCTGAAGATTGATTAATGCAATAATAATATCTTTTTGAATCGGAGTGAGCTCCATACTACCACCATCTATTTCACCATCAATTTCATATACTTTTATCTGAATGATGTACTACACCTGTACATCAGTAATGTATACCACCGTATATATTTACCATAATTAATGATTACAAATCTTATTACAAATTACTATTACAAATATAAAAAGAGTCCGGTTATATTTAAACATCCGGCTGATTCTGCGTCTCATAGTAAAGTTTATTACCAGTATTTGTAATTACAAATCCCAATTAAGCAATCAATTTCCTTTCAGGAAATCGATTTAAAGAATCCCTGCGAAATTTTTACACCAAAAGTTGTTTTGCACATTCTTCGTCCACAGGAATGATTATATAGCTGATAAACCCCCCATAGGGGTAGAATATGATGATATTTGAGAAAATTCATACAGTTCCCACTTCCGAGGAATTAATCAATAAAGCTTTCAAACGGGCAGCAAGAGCTATGTCCGGGAAAACTATCGAGAGCAGGGAAAGCCGGTTCAGGGCCAATGAGTCCATGCTACTGACAGCAGCAAACATCTTTACAGATAATCTTGCAAATATAGTCAAGAGGTTCCCAAGTTTTGATCAGTTACCCAGATTCTATTATGAAATTACTGATATTCTCGTTGGGGTTGAGAAACTCAAAATGTCGCTTGCATCCGTAGATTGGGCCAGCAAGAAGATTCATGAGGTTGCAAGAAGCTATGTTGGAAAAATTAGGGGTTCGGACGTTCCAGAACCTCTCAGAAAAGAAGCTTTCGGAAGGTTTGCATCAATTATAAAGTCCATTAACAAAGATCTACTCTTCCTGAACGAAGCCAGAAACATATTAAGGAAACTTCCGGAGGTCAAGGATGAGCCTACTATTGTAATCGCTGGCTATCCTAACGTTGGAAAGTCGAGCTTTGTTTCGAAAGTTACCGGGGCAAGCCCTGAGATAGCTCCCTATCCTTTCACAACAAAAGGAGTAACAATCGGACATTTTATCCGGGATGGGTTGCGCTACCAGGTTATGGATACCCCTGGTCTCCTTGACAGGCCGATGTCTGAGAGAAACGATATAGAACGTCAGGCAATCACTGCAATTCAGTACCTTGATGCTGTTGTAATGTTTATAATTGACCCCAGTGAAAGTTGCGGATACGAGATTAAAGACCAGAAACGTTTGCTTGCAGAAATCAAGGAAAACTTTAAGCTTCCGTTGCTTGTGGTTTCTAACAAGGCGGATAGGCCCGAATTCAGGAAAATAGATGAAACGGAACTGAATATCTCAACAATTACCGGAGAAGGAATAGAAGAGGTAATGGATAGACTTTTTGAAATGATTGAAGAAAAGCGTCTCCTCTCTTCTTCCGAAAAACCGGATGAAGATCTGACAACTGACTGATGAAAATCTAACAACTATCTGATGTAAATCTGACAACTATCTGATGTAAATCTAACAACTATCTGATGTAAATCTAACAACTATCGTCAGTTTTTACTTTTAATGGGATTTTTTTTCAGACAATTTCTAGCTGTATCAATATAGCCAGGGAGATAAGTATAAATCCTGTAGTCAACCTTATTTCCACTCTCCATTTTTCTCTGAACTCAGTGACCTTTTTGGGACTTAGCCCTAAAGCAAGTAAAAATCCAAGACCTATTACGGGAAGTAAAAGACCGATATTGTAAATTCCCATATATATTGTTCCTCTCACTATATCGGTTTTTGTTGCCAGTATACTGAGCAGAGAGAGATAAATCGCTCCCACGCAGGGAGCTTTAACGAGGGAAAACATCCCTCCCGAAAGGAATGAAACCAGGAGGAAGTTTTTCTCGCTCATACCTCCCATAAAATTCTTTAAGAATTCGGGAGTTCGGAAGGTTGAGCGTGCGTGTTTTTTCAGCCAGTATGCATCATAGATGTGCCAGAAACCAAGTGAAGCAGTAACTATGATCGCAATCTCGGCGAAATTTCTCTGAATTCCAGGCAGCAAATTGACTGCACTGAAGATGCCTACTCCTGCAAGCATATACATGACAAAAATCCCTGCCGAAAAACCGCATGTAATTTTGAGCATCTCTTTTCGTCTTCCATTTTGTACAAGAACAATTGAAGCAAGGAAAGCCATTACTGCCAGCAGGCAGGGGTTGAAACCTGCAAGAAAACCTGCCACAAAGAGTAAAACGGGACTTATTCTCTCAAGATGCTTATTCTTCCCCTCTCTGCTTCCTGCAGGAGAAAACGAAAGTTCCTGGGCTAAGGATATAGAGGAAATTCCAAAATTTTCAGTAAATAAAACGTTTATAGGGTTTTCAATCCCTCTGTAAAAGAGGCCTGTAAACCTGCTTTCAGCTAAAACAGCCGAACCGGAGGCAGGGCTCAACAGCAGAATAAAAAGGACAAGAAGACATATCCATTTAGTTGCAAACCGTGGACTCAAGTTTCGCTTTTTCATATCCTGTTTCCAAAGATACTTTCGTGAAAACATTAAAAACTCTGCGGGTTAACAATATTTTTGAAGAGAATTTTGAACCTATATTCAGGGTCTCTCTTCTATTCTATACCAGGTTTTTATGCAAGTTCAATTCTGCTTATTCATATAAATGTATTCAGGTAGGCTGAATATATTTTTTTCTAAATTTTTGACTATCTAGAGCAATTTTGAGGCAGTGTTCCGACAGTTCTATAAAATATGTTTGATTCTGTATCTTTTTTCTGTATCTTTTTTCTTTACCTACAAAAAAACAGGAGGTAGAGTCAATGGTTACTATCATCTCATTTATAAAAGATTATCTTGTCGATCGGAAGGCTAGAATTCGTCAGTTACTTACCTGGTTTTCTTTCTCATAAGCTTCAACTTCAATATTCTCAAGAGAATGTCCACATTCTTTGCAGCAGCTCAAAGAATGCTCGAATACCTGATCATGATTGCTAACCATATCAAGAGTCGTTCCGGGATGCACTTCTCCCTCCAGATTTTTTGTCACTTTTTTTTGCGGAAACTCTGTGGATTAGGTTTTTCTTTAAAGGAAAAATCAGTAGAAGGAGGTTTACTGCTGTTTCTGCTATTTTGATTTAAGCGAGCTTCTAGGGCTTGTAACTTTTCACTAAGTTCTTTATTTGAATTCTAGACTCTCAATTTTTGTCACTTTTTTTTGCGGAAACTCTGTGGATTAGGTTTTTCTTTAAAGGAAAAATCAGTAGAAGGAGGTTTACTGCTGTTTCTGCTATTTTGATTTAAGCGAGCTTCTAAGGCTTGTAACTTTTCACTAAGTTCTTTATTTGAATTCTAGACTCTCAATATAAGATACAATTATTCCGGGATTTGAAGCACACAGAGCCAGAATCTCTTCAAGTTTCATCAAGGAGAAAAATGATTCATTTTATATCCAATTTTTCCTTCGAAGGAGGAAAAATTGTGTATCCTTAAAAAAGCTAACTGAGTAGTTACAAGAAAAAAAATAAAAGTAAAACAAAAACCATGATGATAGAGTGATCTCTCATCACAGTTTTCATGCACTAATTCTGTTCATTCAGTTAAACATATCAGCTAAATCTTTTGATTTGTTGAATATAATTCCTATTTAAATGGTGTTTTAAGTTCCTTACACCTTTTCTATACCTATTTCTCCTTTGTTTGTTTCATCAGTGCCCATTTTCTGTTCATTTTCTTCTATTTCGCGGGCACCGGTTCCTGTTTCATCCAGTCCTATCTCTCCGTTTTCCGTTTTACCTGTACCAGTTTCCGTTTCATTCATTTCCTTTCCAATGGTATCAGTTTCCGTTTCATCTATTTCCATTTCACCAGCTTCCGTTTCGTTCTCTCCGGTTTCACTGGCATTAAGATCTGCTACAGGAGGTTCCGGTTGTTCTGGTGCAGGACCACTTACCTCTGGTGCCGAACCACCTACAAGAGAAAGGAAGTCCGCATAATTGTTGCTCAGGAGAACAAAAACTGTATCAGCAATTCCATCTCCGTCCCCATCTGTTGCAGTCTGAGAGAATCCTGTTCCGTCAGGTTTTGCCCAGAAATTTCCACCTATATAGGGTCCACCGACAATATTGGTGCCCTGGGTTTTCGTTGTATTCAGAGCATTTCCAAAACTTCCGTCTTTGATGTCTATATTGAAGTAGTTATTGAAGTAATTATCAAAGACAATATTGTTGTTGCTTGTAGATGTCATGAACAGGCCTGAAACGCTATTTGAAACAATATTATTTCTTGAAATAATATTTCCGTCACAGGTGTTCAGGTGAATGCCTCTTTTGCTATTGGAAGCATCATTTCCGGAAATGTTGTTGCCTCGCGAATAGGAAAGCAAGCATGCATATTCCATATTATCCCGAAGAACGTTGTTTGATAAGGTGTTCCCATCAGACATTATCAGATAAATTCCTCTTCCACCTTTGGAAGCGGTATTATTACTGAGAATATTGCTGCTCGAATTGCTCAGATAAATTCCATGGCCTCCACTGGAACTTACAATATTGTTCGTAAAGTTGTTCTCGGTGGAATTAACCATAGTAACACCATGCTCAAGGCTTGAGTTTGCCGTGTTATTAAAGAAGACGTTCAGCTTTGAGCGCATTATGTAAACTCCAAATCTGTTATTTAGAGCGATATTGTTCAAGAGAGTGTTATCACTGGAATCCTGCAGATTAAGGCCTCTTCCCCCGTCCAGGAGAGTATTGTTAACGACACTACTGCTATTGGAAAGAGAGAGATCTATTCCGAGAGTATTGTTGAACAGTAAGTTCTCATTGACAGTACAGTTAGTAGAGGTTAATAGAGAAACGCCTGAAACACTGCTATTCGAGACTTCATTATCCGAAACGTAACTATTTCCTGAGGACGAGAGCCTGATTCCGTTTCCGTTGTTTATAGCTATATTTTCAGAAATCTTGCTTTCGCCAGACCTTAATAGGAAAATGCCTCTGCTATTATTTACTGCTTTACTATTGACAATACTGTTATTACTCGAATCAACCAGAGAGATACCAAAGAATGTATTTGAATCCGCATTGTTGCCTGTCAGATTATTACTACTGGAGGCCATAAGATAGATTCCATTATCTCCGTTTGAACTCACGGAATTATTATCAAGGCTGTTCCTGTTACAGGTTTCCAGAACAATCCCATGATTGGAATTTGCATTTGCTGTATTTCTCGAGAGCCGGTTTCCTTCAGAACTTGCAAGATAAATCCCAAATCTCTGTCTTGAAACGCTATTATCCTCAATTACATTATAATTTGATCTTTCGACATTAATTGCTCTCTTGCCGTTACCTATCGTATTATTAAGAATATTATTATTTGCAGAATTCTTCAAATAGACTCCCAGGGCGTTATTGAAAATTTCATTATTTTCTACTGTACAGTTATTGGCCCCGAAGAGGTAGATTCCAGACCTGTCCATGCCGGCTCCTACAATGCTGAACCCCCTTATCACTACATTATCTGCTTCCACATGGAGTACATCTGTAGCGTTACTATTCGCTGAAATTATTGTATCTTCAGGGTTCTGGGATGCTGATCTGATTACAAGGTTGTCCTTTGTTATTACTATATTCTCGGTATAATTTCCGGGACTTATGACTATTTCATCCCCTGAACTTGCATTGTTTATGACAGCCTGTATCGATCCTCCTGGTTGAACAAGAACTTCAGTTGCAGTTCCTGTACTCGAACTTATAGTTAAAATAAGAAAAGCTACCGCTAAAGCAACGAATCTATTCATTAAACCCCCCCATATTAAAGAGATTATTATTTAAATTACATTAATAAATTAGAAATTAAACATTAAATCATATAAATATATTGAATCAGAATAATATCAAAATAAAGACATAAAAATACATAACATATATTATCACGGCCAGTTTATTTAAGCCCATCATATGATTTTATTACATCGGAAGCTGGAAAGGTTACGCAAATTAAAAAAGAAAATCAGGTATTTGTTGAACATTTTGGACCTTGCAATGAGAGACAAAACAGGAACTGCCCTTACATTCTTATAGACTGTATTATAAAATGAAGTGGATTAATAAAATGAAGTGGATTGTCAGGTTTAAAGAATATATTGATTACTTGAGAAAAAACAAACATAAACTAGAATAATTTTTCAAATTCTTCTATATGAAACAATAATAAGAAGAATTAATTCTAATTGCTTTATATATATTCAAATCAATTTATTTATTACCGTGGGGGCGAATAGTAGATTAATTCAAAGATCAGTGTGTCCTCCTTGTTTGATTAAGTAACTCATGCTTACTGTCTTCAGTAGCCGTCCCCACGACCAGAATTTTCTATGGTTTCTTAATGAAGAGAAGAAAAAAATTAAGGTGATCTAATTCACCTATTTTTCCCTTACTCTGGATAGTTTTTGGGAAAAAGAAATCATCTTTGCGAATTGTACTCGGTTGTACTCGGAAACACTTATTTATGGAAGACAAGCTTCCATCCGAAAACTCTACTTTATTTTCTGTTAAGTTACGCTCTAAGAGTTACTCACAAAACGATCTTCTTTCTGAAGAGGGCATACGTTTACCTTTAGCTGCAATTACAAGCTTTACAGCTGAACCAGCTGGCAATTTTGTTCCTGGTCTTGGATCCTGTTTTATTATTTCCCCCGCCGTAACTCCTATGGGCAAAATGCCTTTTTGCTCGATGATTTCTCCTGCTGTAAGTCCCGAATCTTCCAGGATCTTTTTGGCTTTTTCGAGGGCATGTCTTACAATATTCGGCACTTCTACGTCTCCTGCGGCATCTTTTGGAACTGCCATATTTTCCTGCCCAAATGAGCTTTGGTTTTCTCCAAGTACTTCTTCTAACAGATCAATTGCTCCGCTTATTCTGATGAGAGTTTCATTCAGGCCAGTTTTTCTGTTTTCTAGCTCTGCAATTTTTAATTCCATATCTTTAAGGATTTTCTGTCCAGATTCATATTCTTCCCTGAGTTCAATCAAGCGATGTTCAAGTTGTGCCTTCATACTTCTGCAAACCCCTTACGTTCATTAGTTACTTCCAGATAGATGTGATTTTTATTATCTGTTATATTTGCCTGCATCCACTATTTTAATTTCCTTCTTCTTTAATACAGTTTTTAATTTATTATTTCGATTCATTCTGTTTTACTTATTTTCATCCTCATCTATACATTTTCACTTTCTGCTTTACATTCAGCTCTTTTTATCCTGCTTATGATTTCAACCCAATACATTTTAAGTTTTATATTTTTTCACGTCACTTGTGAGTTAAGAATAAAACTCACAATTTATAAAAGGGTTAAATAAG
>CAZLNG010000097.1:0-12366 GCA_964560735.1 uncultured Methanosarcinales archaeon
TAATTATACAAGAATTAGTATAATAATGTTGCATTAAATGTAGAGCTGACTATAGAAGGTATTGAAACAATTAGCTTTCTTGACAACCCCCTAACTTCACCACCCCCAGAAATTGTTTCAATGGGTTTGGGAGCGATTTTTGCTTATCTAAGACAGTCAAAAACTACTGAGAATAATGAAGCAAAATTAATATTGGTTGGTAATGGTGAAGTTGGAAAAACCTGTCTTGTAAACAGGTTAATCACGGGTAAATTTATAGAAGACAAGATAACCGAAGGAATACATATATCAAAATGGGAAATAGATGCTCCAGATTCAGAAAACAATGAAATCAAACTAAATATTTGGGATTTCGGAGGACAAGAAATCTATCACGCAACTCACCAGTTTTTCCTGACAACACGCTCAGTTTATCTGCTTGTATGGAATGCAAGGAAAGCAAAAAATTATGATAATATCTACTATTGGCTGCATACAATTGAAGCTTTTGGAGAGGATAGTCCAATTATCCTCGTAATGAGTAAGATGAACGAAAGTGATGATGACCTAAACCTTAAAGATTTAAAAACCAAGTTCCCTCAAATTAGAGGTTATTTAAAAATCGACAGTAAAGATGGTAAAGGATTCAGTCAGTTAAATGAAGAAATACGTAAAACTGCTTGGAGCCTTACTTTGATGAAAGTGTTGTGGGTGGATTCTTGGTATAAAGTACGTGAAAAGCTCGAAGGGCTCAAAGAATATTGGATTTCATATGATAAATTTTATAAGACGTGTCTTTCAGAAGGACTAGACAACAAAAATATTAATATTTTAGATGAATATCTGCATGAGCTCGGTGTAACTCTTCATTTTAAAGATAGGGTAGGATTAAACAACATAGTGATACTAAAGCCTGAGTGGGCTACCAATGCGTTTTATAAAATTTTGTCCACAAAATCTGTTCTCCACCGTGAAGGAGTATTACTTCAGAGTGAGCTAGGTCAGATATGGGACAAAGAAAAATATCCACCTGATATCCATCCACATCTTATGGAATTAATGAACAAATTTGAACTTGCCTATAAACTTCCAGATGAAAGTAACTATCTTGTTCCTGAGTTATTATCTAATAGTTCACCTAAAGATTTTGAATGGGATCCGAAAAATGATCTTTGCTTCTATTATTGTTATGACTACTTCTTGCCTCCAGGAATAATCACCCGTTTTATCGTTCGTATGCATCAGGACATTGAGAAAAAACGAAATGGTATGCCCCTCTGCTGGAGATCAGGAGCAGTGTTGAAACTAAACAAATCACGTGCTCTTGTGGAGATGAGTCCTGATGAAAGGCAAATCAAAATAAGAATAAAAGGTGATACAAGAAGAGAGGCACTAGCGGTGATATGTTACCATCTTGACCATATAAATGAATCTATAAAGAAAGTCAAATTTAGTAAACAGATCCCTTGTAACTGTTCAGAAAATTGTCCTCAACTATACTCGTATGAAGATTTATTAAATGGTGAGATGGTCGATCCAGGGTTATTCCGGTGCTTTAAGAGTTTCAAGTTGATATCAATTTCGTCACTCTTAGATGGTTACACGAGAAAAGAAGAACGAATTAGTGTATTTGATAAAACTCCAAAGAAACTAGTGCAAAACTTTGTGTTCAGTCCAAATAATACAATGAGTTTGGAAGCTAACCAAATAATGGAAGCAAATCAACATACAGAAGTTAACTCAAATATCACTGTGAATTTAAATGTAGATTTACCTCAGATTCTAACTGAATTTGACAATTTAAAAGATGAAATAGAAAGCCTAAATCCTAAGATTGCTAAAGATATGAATAATATTCAAGATAGTTTAGATGAATTAAGTACTAATTCTGACATGGAAAAAGCGGCTAAACCTTTTAATAAGTTATACCGCTTCCTTGATAAATTGAATGATCCTACTTCAGACTATAACAAAGTGATTACAGGAACTCAAAAAGGAATAGAGCTTGCTCAAAAAGTTGGCAGAACTTATAATAAGTTTGCCCAATGGCTTGCAATGCCTCAGGTTCCAGACTTATTCCTTGGGGAATAAATATCTACTCGTTTAAATATGCCCTTGTCCTTTAATTCTTCTTTTAAAATATAATCACTCATAGGCTTAAAACAACCGTTCTTAAGCTTTAACATGATCCCAGAAACCAAGTTTTCCCAAGCTTTAACCTCTCCAAAACATAACTGATAAGGGTGAAGGCTTATCACTTTTGGCGTTTTGCTTCGTGGTGTAAGGTTCCCCTAGAGATCTGAAAGTCTCGAGATTTCCCGAACAGCTAAATGGTCAATCCTACATAAATTGCCATAGTGATTTCCGTAAGGAGTCCCGGACTGAATCCCAAGATATATCATGGCCCAGGAGCCATGGAGATTTGTTATAAATCAATCCCATTTGACAGCAGAAACACCATCAAGCGTAGCTTCCAATCTCGTGCATCCCGGTGTTGGAAGCTACACTTATACCAGATCGTAAATCATAAAAGACCTGTAAACTTACATAGATCTTCACCATCACATCAGAACTCTCATGCCCGAGTATTAAACATGGCTCTTTTGGTGGCGAGCCTGTAAATCAATCCTCTTTTGACAGTTCCAGTACTTATGCCTTGAGCTACGCTTATTCCCTTTAAACACACTTTCAAAGCTACTTGAATTTCGACTCAAGCATAATGTACTAAGAAAATATAAGTAGTTTTAGCTACATTTAAATTTATTCTTTTTTTGAATAAAAGTAAGGGGCAGCTCTCAGAAATGAATTAAAAATACTAATGGATGGCAATAAATGAATAAATTACTCAGCGTTTTCTATTTCATCCCTCCGGCAAAAAAGAAAATAATAGTAAAAATTTACTTCGTTATAATGTGGTTGACTATTACATCAATTGTAATGACTGCAACCAAAATTGTATCATATAACGACATTAAATACTTCTTTTGGGTAATGCCAATCTTTGTAGCTTTGTTATTCATGTTATTCATAAGAGGAATGCCGCTCGAACTATCTGATGATGAATATAAAAGAAGTACTTTTTTACTTACCTTAAGCTTTATTTGTTTAATAGTAACATTTCTTTCGGCGATCATATTAAAGAGTATTTGAATTGGGAGAAAATCTTTCTTTAGCTCTGAAAAGTCGAGCCAATTGTGATTCATCGGTACAACAATTTAACAAGCTACGTGAAAAAGGGTTGAAGTTACCTGAAGGACTCATAATAAAGAAATAGCCCGATTACCTATGCCACAGCACCAAGGTTGCAAGCAAATCCAAGTCAGTATTCAAGGTACTACAAATTATCGCCTCACATACATTCACAATATCTTGAAATAAACTATTTAATCTGTGCAGCCGAGGTTTCGTCCGTAATTATGGAGTAATAAGAAGTCCATTCACACCATTTTTTGTGTTTGATTTTTATGTACAGCTGCGTATTCAAATTCCCAAGTTGGGTTTTTTGCTTTCTTTCTGCAAACAGCATGAGAGGGAGTAGAGATATCGATAGCAAGAGTATGTTCCAGTCTCCTTTTACTATGGCTACGTAGGCCATAAATCCATATAAGGAGGCTCCTCCAATGATCAAGAAAAGAGACATTTTCTTTGAACATTTTTCAAGTCTGTGTGAAGTTATGCATTCGATCTCTTTATAGGATATTTCAAATTTCTTCAGCCTAAAGCCTTGTAGGTGTACCCCGAGTTTGTCTACCTTAACTGCCGTGTTGAAGGTTTTGAGAACTAACAGGTAATAAGAAACGTTAAACAGTAAGAGACCTGCTAGAAAGAGAGGAGCATTCTCTGGAGACTTCAGACGTAGGAGCAGGTTAAAGCTTATTATAAAATATGCTATGAATAAAGTTGTATTTGCAGGAAAGAGTACATTTGAAGTACGGAACTCTGGAGTTTTTCCTATTTTTCCAGAGATTGTGGCTATGTTTACAAAGGTAAAAGGCTTTTTTTCTTTCTGTACCGTTTTATTGCAAATAGGACACCAGCTCATAAGCTTCCTAATTTGCTCAAAAACGACATTAATAGACATTTATTTGTTCTCCACGATGATGTATGACTTTTTCCAAATTCCATAGTTTTTGCCGAAATAAATCACTTTATGATTCATCTGCTCCCAATATAATATTTAGACATAGCAAATCCATAAATAAGCAAGGAAACCCGCGTAAAAGGAAAACATAGCTTGTAGGACATACTCTCTGCCTGTAACATCAAAGAAAGTATAAATTAAACTAAGTAAAAGTGTAAACACGAGAAAAAGATATTTTTCTTTTTTCGAGTACTGCATAAATGGTTGCTTTATCAGGGAGTCGTATCTTTGCATCTGAATTTTCCAGGTAAATGTAACAAAAAATATCGCAATGAAGAATCCTACAAGTAAAAAGATCACATTTATGCCTTGTTGATAAAATAGCAGGAAACACAGAAGTGTAAGAAAAATGTTAAGTAGAAGCATTCGAGTACTGATTTTCCGGAGCCAGCCTAAATTTTTCTGATCTCCTATTTTTTCCCTTGCCCTATCCGGAGTATTGGAATCAAAATTATCAAAGCTAATGTTCCTTTTAGTTTCCTTAGCTTTGGCATTAGGGCTCCAACCAATTAGTTTTTTTATGTATTCAACTTTAAGACTCACAGTTCTCCTTCCTTTTCCCCAAGAGCATATGTTTTTTGGAACCCACTTTCATTTTTAATATAAATTTTCATATGGTTTTTCTTCTCCCAATAAAATAGCTGGAAATAGAAGCCCCACATTAAGAACAAAAGAATTGAAAGTCCGAATAATGTCGGCTGAGTACCAAAGTTTAACATATAAGGTAGAAGCATAAACAGAGCAAACAAAACTATGACTATCAACCCCCGAATATATGATATTTTAGTGACACGATGAACAATAGGTTTTTTCGCTATGGTGTAGAACCTCTCAATCCTCTCATTCCAGTGAAATATAAAATAAAATAGGGCAGGTAGTGAACCGAAAAGAAAATTTATGATCACATTCAGATTTAAGCCTATCTGGTTATATATTAGGAAATGTGCAATTGTTAAGAAAATAGCCAATAGAAGAATTTGATTACTTACCCTCCAGAGCCATCTAGGATTCTTTAAATCTCCGTTTATCCCTCCTGCTCTGTCTGGAGTGTTAGAATCAAAACTATTTAGGTTAATATGTTGTCTGGTTTCATGTGCTTTGGCGTTAGGACACCATCCCATTAGTTTTTTATAAATTCGGCTTCCCGGAGTATAATTCTCACTCCTTTTCCTCAATTGTATATGTTTTTTGGAACCCGTTTTCATTTTTTGTATATATCTTCAGATGGTTTTTTCTTTCCCAGTAAATTAACTGGAAATAATTACCCCACATCAAGAACCAAGCCCCTGCAATGAAAGAATATAATGATCTTAGTGATTTAGCGGTTAATAAAGAAGGCATAGAAGACAAGAAAAACAAGGGCAAGATCAAAAACAAAATTATAGTGAAGAAAATCAAGAAGAGACATCTCTTTCTAGAAGAACCGACAAGGGGTTTTTTCTCAATAGCATCGTACTGCAACAACTGTTTTTTCCAGTAGAGTAAATAAAGTAGAAGAGAAAGTGAAAATCCTATAAAGAAAACCTCGATATTTACACCCTTTTGAAACAGCAGATTTATTAAAAAAGGAGTGAAGAAAAGTGTTGGAAGGAGCAGTCGAACATCGAGCCTGGAATAAAGTCCGGAAAAATGAGTCAAAATTTTTGGGTTTCTGGACTTTTCTCCTTTGGATTGATCGTATCCTCCAAAATTAGCAGGGATAATTTGAGAACCGGTCTCAAATGTTTTTTTATTCGGACACCAGCTCATAAGTTTTTTTATGTATTCAACTTTGAGGCTCACAGTACTTTCTCCTTTTCCTTTATGGTATATGTCTTTTGGAAACCATTCTCATTTTTAATACAAATTTTCATATGATTTTTCTTCTCCCAATAAAGTAGCTGAAGACAGGCTCCCCACATAGTAAGAATCCAAGTTCCTGCAATAAAAGAATACATTGACTGAGAGTTAATCGAAGAGGGCGTATAAGACAAGAAAACAATAGGTGGAAAAATCAAAAACCAAACTAGAGATAAGAAAACAAAGAAGAGTACTATTTTAGAGACATAACGAACAGTGGGTTTTTTTACCGTGGCATCGTACTCACGTATCTGCTTTTTCCAGAAAAGTGAATTTATTAGCAAAGAGAAAAAAATGCCCAAAAAGAGGAAATCTAAGTTTACACCTTTTAGGAAGAGCATAACAATATAAAAAGGAGTTGAGAAAAGTGTTGGCAGGAGGAGTCTAACGTCAAGTCTGGAAAATAGGTTATGAGGCTTCGTATTTGTTGCTTTATCACCTGTTGATTGATAGTATTCTTCAAAATTAGTAGGACTAATCCGAGACCCAACTTCAACAGTCTTTGCATTGGGACACCAGCCCATCAGCTTTTTCATAAATTCGAGAGTCATGCCATTTCCTCTCCTGTATTTGCAATGTAGATTCCCGGCATTTTACGCCCATAAACAAGTATTGTTTTTCCATTCTTCTTTTCCCAGTATACGTCTGTAAAATAATACAGGAAAGCTGTTAAACAAAAGCCGGATAGAAAAGTCATAATGTACCCCCAACCAAGAAATGAATCTAAGGACAGTAGTACTACTAGGCCAGCTGAATCAAAATTAAAGAAATAAAACAAAGCTATCAAACAAAATGCAAAACTAAAAAACAAAAAGAGTCCCCAGTTAGACTGTGTAAATACGAGATAAAGCAATACTAGAGAGAGTACTAGATTTATAGCTCTCCATTTTGGAAATCTATTATTCATCTTAATTTTTTTGCCTGTACTTTTAACTTTATCCAGATAATGCCAGTTCCAGATGCAAAAGAGCAAGTTAAAAATAGCTCCTATAGTTAACCCAAAAATGAATTTATCCAGAGGGTGAATGCCCATAAATCCAATCCCGAATATGGAAAAGAGAGACAATCCAGAGGATATTATTAATGCTCTGTTATGGCGCATGTTCCACCAGCCAGAAGGTAAAACAGGAGTAATTCCAGCATCTTTTCCTCTTGATTGACTTTCCATCTCAAAATCTTTAGGTTGGGAAGAATGTTGAGTTTCAAGCTTTTTCGCATTCGGACACCAACCCATTAGTTTCCTGATATTCTTCGTGAAGACATTCATCTTTCACCCTTCCTCTATTACCTGCATTAATCAGGCCTATTCTATTGATTCCTTCAATTTTTCAAACAACTCGTCAGCTAATTTTGTCGGGTCTTCTGAACTCGTTAGTTTGAGCTTCATTTCTTCTGCAAAGTCCCAGAGAAGTTCAATACATTCCCTGTACTTCTCACAAGACCCACATTCCCCTTCATGCTCATACCAGACCTGCATCCCGTGTTTTACAGAGACAAAGATAATCGCGTTGGCTTTGAAAGGAACCGATCTTCCAAAGAGAATTCCTTTCATTGAGTCCAGCTTTTCTACTTCTATCTTGTTTGCTCTGGCCATTTCAAGTAAAGTATCTTCAATTCTCTTATCCATACTTAGAAGAGCTCTTGAAACTGCCTGTCTGGAAATCTCAAATTGCTTTGCAATATTGATGTTCGGGAGCCCGTTTCGACGCAAGACCCAAAATTCAAACTGTTTTTCACCTGCCGGAAGGAACATGTGTAAACATACACACGTTGACTATATATAGATTCCTGTTTTGAAACTTATTTAGACATTTGCTTTGAACGTATTTTCTTGGCAAGTACATTATTCTTGGAATTCAGTAGGAAAGCCTGTAAAGAAGATATGTTTGATGACTAAGGTATTCTGTACTAAAACCAGAAGCAACCAGAGATTCTATGGCAATCTATCCCAATATTCCGATGCTATAATTTTACCGGATTTTCCAAAATTAGATCTTTGATCCACATTGAGAACCCCAAGGTTGAGATAAAATTAGCCGGTTGGATAGAAACCTTGGGCTTTCAGCAAGAACTTCTAAATCATTCCTCTTTTGACAGTTCCGGTACTTCACCGAGCCTCTGAATATCAAAGAAGTTTTTCTGTGATCAGTCCCGAAGAGTTCCCGGAGTGAGTCCTGAGTTTATCTCCCGGGCCCTGGATCCAAGGAGATTTGCAGTCCTGTCAGAGCCCTGTTAAAGCCATCTTTCCGGCCAGCAAAAGAGCACGAAGTCCCGCAGAGCTCCCGAAGTCCCAGAGTTTCCGTACTGAGTCTAACAGAGCCCTTAAAAAACTGCCGGTATAAACATACATTCAAAAATCAACTGTTTTGCAGCCTCTTATATACCTTCCAGATCAGAGCCGGTACCAAACCCTTATTCAATTTTTTCTTACGAGTCTTCGGCTTGTAACTCGCTGCAAAGTGATAGAAAAATACATCCGAAATTGCTCTGGAAACCTCAGAGGGTTCTAAAAAAGAGTGCAAGCGCAGAAAAGAGATGTGCCCTATCGGGCATTAATCTTCTTCTTCAAGGTCTTCGAGCATAATTGCCAGAGTTCTTTCAAATTCCACATCGCCCCCAAAGTGCGAGCCGTATATAGATCTTTCTTTTTTTTCAGTCATTTTTATCACTTAATTCCTTTAAATGTTCATTAGGACTCATCCTGCTAGTTATGGCTTACTCTAGGAGCTTATCCCAAAACCAACTTTATTTTACATCAATAAAAGTTTCAGAACTATTTTCATAGTCGGAAACTTGATTGGTCATTAGAAATTTGAAATTCGGAGATACAATTTTGAGTTTTGGGATTAGCTCTAGAAGTATATTTCCGGACAAATGCGAGAATAAGTAACGCATATGTCTGACTCAAATCAGCAGGTGAGTAGAAACCCCAATTATTATAATATTCTGACAGTATAAAATACCTTCGAGACTTTGTACTGCGCTGAAGGTCTCGAAGTCTTTAAATACAAGGCTCTTTTCTTGATTCTGCTCCGCAAGAGCCAGCTTCATCTTCTTCTTTTATCCCTTATTTATCCGGAAAGCTGCTAAAGAGTCAGACTTGCAAGATTTTATTTTGAATATTCCGCCGTGAACTCCATAAAGAAATAGAAGTTAAAATAGGCAAAAAAATAGATACAGATTTTAGAGTTTTAAAATTCAAAACATTGGATTCAAGGTAATCACATTAAATTAAATTGGCATTTCTTCAAATTTTTCTTCGCTACTTAGTAGAAAATTTTGCCCGATTGAATATTCAGCCTTTATAAGATGTTTTGCTTAAAAAGAAAAAGACTGAAGTAACAGTATTTAGAAAAAAATGGAGTTATATAATTTTTTCAACTATATACACGTCTATTAACGGCTTAAACAGAATTTAGTTGGGAAATAGGATTTATAAGTGTTATAAATGTTTTATTGTACGCTTAAAATAACGAATCGCAGAATATAATTCCTGGTTTATGGAGACTTTAAGAGAATTATAAATTGTATATTAAATGTAGAAGTAAGCATATTTTGTTGAAAAGGGTTTACTTAGTTTTTAAAAGACTATTAATAATAAGAAAAAGTTATTCTGGCACTTTTATATAATCTACAATTATACAATCAGGTATACTTTCTGGCAATTAATTAAATCTGTCTCTCTAAAAGAAAATCGGTAACAAATTGATTCTAACAATAATTGCCATGAGAGTATACCTAGGGTGGATAAAGATTTCGATTAGAAAACTACACACTCTAATCTTGAAAAGTTCACCTTCTCTAATACGCAAAAGGAGAATAATAAAGAAAAGTAAAACCATGGAGGCAAAATAATATGTGGGGATTTGGAAATTGGTTTGGCGGCGGTCGCTGGGGCGGCTTCGGCGGCTGCGGTGGCGGCTGCGGTGGCGGCTGCGGTGGCGGCTGCGGTGGCTGGTGTTAATATCAATAAACCAGCCAACGACTGAGCCTAAAATAACAAGGTTAATCTGAATATAATTACTGTCATCAGTTCAAGATACAGGGGATAAAACTGATAAACTGCTTTGAACTGATGACTATAAATTTAAGACTTTTTAATAGCTTCTGGAATAGCTGATCGCTAGTTTGAAACGTTTTATAAAATTGTTTTTTTCAGCCTAATAACAAGTCTCATTTTTTCCAGAAGAAACTGAGGGGTATATTTATATTTTCAAATAATACCAATTTTGTTTCAGCAAAGATTCACCGCTAAATCTATCAAGTCCGATTTTTATGTTTATAATCAATTTTCCAATAATCTTTATAAAAGCATATTTAGCGGGTTCTGTAGACATCTTCTGAATAACTAATCTCCATTAATTTGAACTGAATAGCTTGATTCACTTTTACTGATCAAGTTTCAGCCTCTTGCAGTCGAATTTAACAGGTTTTCTACAGAGCCTTTCTTTTGTCGTTTCGCCACCAACTTTTAAAAAGATACTAACGGAGAAATGAACATGGATTTAGTAGTAGACATCGGTTTAGCTTCAGTAGGAATGGTTTTCGTGGCTTGGTGTATCCACGAGTCCAGTTGCAAAGTACTGAAAGCAACTGAGAACTATGTCGAAGCATACAGAAAAATGAGGGAAATAAAATGGAACTCTGGGGTTTTCGACCCAATCTCTACCCGTAAAAATCCACACCTTAAAAGAAGGATGTAAATGTATTATCATAAGTAGCAGATACGTAAATTTATAAGGATTCTTAAATTTTTGTATGCATAGATTTTGCGATTAGTCTATGTATTACTCTATTTTTGTGTGTTTAATCTGGTTTTATTTCAGTCAAATACTTCGCTAGCTTGCTGTGAGGATAGAAAACTTCCCTCGTAACCACTGATGACAATATTATTTCTCAATTCAATTTTTCTGTTGTTAACTTATGTTCAAAGCAAATAGTTTAGGATTATTGTTTCCTTTAACGAAATATAAGCGCTGGCGTAGAACATACCCGTTTCTCTATGTTTCCAACTTCTCTTTACCAATATCCTTGTTGCTCTTCCCAAAAATGTCCACGATAACACATTCCTCTAGAGCGCTCCGTATTCATAAGAGATTTTTGATTTTTGTTATAAGAATGATATATTGCCCAAAAGCTCTAAATACCTACTGACATCTTGCTCGACCCGTTAATTGTCCTGAAAGAAGATAAACTGCCTTACTTTTCCCCGGGGTAAACTTCGCGCGAATGAAAGTAAAAGGTATATTGTCGAAAATCTGTTATAAGCTTTAGCAAAAAAGTTAATATGTAATACAAGCTTTACTGAGATTATCGAGACATATTTAATTTTTAGAAAAATGGAGGGGAGAATAACTTGCTGAATAGTGAAATACAAAAGCTTAGACATCCTGCTGAAATGCCTCTTTTTATTATTTGCCTTCTTATCAGTATTTTTATATATATTACGCTGATGATGAGTCCACTTTTGTATCCTGATGAAATAGGGAGCGAATATTTACTGGTAGTTCCGGCAGCGATTTTATTTCTATCATTTGTTTCAGGACAAACCTATGGGCAGATGATGGCAAACGCTATCAGAATTTCAGATAAACAGTTTCCGGAACTCTACGGGATTATAAAACGGCTTTCCCATGAACTGAATCTCGATGAAATTCCAGACGCATTTCTGATTCAGGAAGGGGGGCTGATAAATGCTTTTGCTACTCGCCTGTACTTCAGGAGAAATTACATGGTTTTTTATGCAGATGTAGTTGAAGTAGCATACAAAGAAGGAGATTTCAATTCGCTTGAGTTTATAATTGCCCATGAAATGGCTCATATAAAAGCCGGGCATGTGACCCTGCTCTACAATCTTGCAATCTTTCCAATTGCTTTTGTTCCTGTCCTCAAGAATCTCCTATGGACTGCATTGAGCCGGGCAAGAGAATATACTTCAGACAGAATTGCAATAAGAATCGCCCCCTTAGGCAAAAAAGGGCTTATCGTCCTTTCTGCAGGTGAGCACCTTTACAAGGATGTAAATTATGAGGAATATCTTGAAATTGCAAGGGCTCCCGAAGGCTTCTGGATCTGGTCAACCAATTTACTTTCAACACATCCTGTTCTGGTCAGGAGAGTTCGGGCAGTCAACGAAGGCAGGCCAGGAAGAATTTTTTAAGGTTTTTATGAGAAATACATTCTGAGAGTTTCCTTCCTTGCTCCTTTCTTTATTTCTCGCCTTTGCCTTCCCAGAATTTTTCATATTCTCTCTTTTAATATTCTCTTTTTCCTTCTCGCCTCTATCTCCTATTTTCTCTCCTTCTATTTTCTTTGCCTTCTTTTTATTCATATCTTTACTCCTTTTATCCCCTTCTTTCCCAATTCTCCATATGATGATCTTATTAGAGATGTCCACTTGCACAAAG
>CAZLNG010000097.1:12466-14007 GCA_964560735.1 uncultured Methanosarcinales archaeon
TTCTTTCCCAATTCTCCATATGATGATCTTATTAGAGATGTCCACTTGCACAAAGTGTAAAAATATCTATAAATAGTAATAATTTGAATTATCCTTTACATTTCATTGAAATTTTTATTGATCCCTGGGCGGTTGGCTGAGTGGAAGATGTCTCTTTACTCTTACTCATTTTATCTGTTTTAGGAGGTTACCTGCTTGGCATAATTTCAGGGCTCCTGCCTGGAATACACAACAATAATTTTGCCCTTGCTCTGGTAGCTTTTGCCCCTTTTCTGGCTGAAAAAGGCCTTTCTCCTTTTTATATAGCCGTAATTATTCTCTCAAATGCAGTCTCGCAAACTTTCCATGATATAATTCCGTCGGTGTTTTTAGGAGCACCTGATGGGGATACTGCGCTTGCAGTCCTGCCAGGGCACAGGCTTCTTCTGGACGGGGCAGGCGCTGAAGCTGTCCGCCTCTCGGCACTCGGAAGCGCTGGCTCTGTAGTTGCTTCCCTGCTTTTCGTGGTTCCTTTCTCTCTTTTCTTTTCAAGTATTTACCCTTACATCGAAGAACATATGGCATTAATCCTTATCTCAATCGTTTTTTTAATGCTCGCAAGTGAAAAAGGAGAACAATCGGAAGATAAGGATGATCAGGGACCACTTGCAAAGTACAGGTACAAAGCCTTTGCTTTGTTTTTGTTTTTGATTACAGGAGTGCTGGGACTCTTTGCTTTTTCCAGAGAGGCTCTTATGGCCCCGGTTATAAATTTTGGGGAGCCTTCTGCACTCCTGCCTCTTTTAAGCGGGCTTTTTGGAGCTTCTCAGTTGATTATAAGCCTCCTCACGAGTTCTAAGATTCCTGAAGAGTCAGTTTCGAGGCTCAAACTTTCGCAAAAGAGAATTGTAAGGGGAGTACTTACGGGCAGTGCTGCAGGCTCTCTTGTGGCATGGCTTCCAGGGCTATCTTCAGCAATTGCCGCCCTTCTGGCAGGCCTTTTCGTAAAAGCGGATTTTGACAGGCTATCCCTTAAGAAAAAAGAACCTGAACCCGAACTAAAAATAAACAAGACCTTCCTTTACTCTGACCTTTCTGCTGGTAAACCTGACACAATTGAGAGCTCGAAGGAATTCATAGTTTCAATGTCCGGAGTAAACACCTCTACTGCTATTTTCGGGCTGGTAGCATTCGTAGTAATCGGAAGAACCCGAAGTGGAGCAATGGTTGCCGTGGAAGAAATCCTTGGAACCAGTACCCTTGACTTCTCAATATTGCTGCTCTTTTTTGCAGCTATAGTACTGACTGCCATATTTTCCTATTTTTCCACGATTTGCATCGGAAACAATGCCCATCACCTTCTCAAGAAGCTTAATTATACTAAACTTTGTGCAGGTGTCCTTGTCGGACTTGCAGTTATGGTTTTTCTCTTTACAGGACTTTTCGGGCTTTTCATATTTATGATTTCGACTCCCATAGGCATGCTGGCTTCTTTTATGAAAGTAAGGAAATCCCATGCCATGGGAGTTATCTTACTGCCGGTGATCCTCTATTTTTTGTAA
>CAZLNG010000098.1:0-13966 GCA_964560735.1 uncultured Methanosarcinales archaeon
AAAAGGAACAAGAGGGTACGTGATGAATTATCTCATCACGGACTTTCATGCCAAACAATTAAAAGTATTATAAAGCTTTTATGGCTCTTTGCTGTTTTGTGTGGATCAAAAATAATCTCCTAGTTAGGAAGTTGGCCGACCAAAACGGAACTCTGGATTTTGAATGTTATTTTTAAACAATAAATGCGTTTTGTTGTATCCTGAAATGATTTCGCAGATTCAAAACCATTTGAAAGCCCAATACACGATACAATAGCAGGCAACGCAAAAGGTTAAACATTGAGGCTATCCCAAAACTTAAAATTACTTCTCTTAATCCTGTATTCCGAATAATCAACAGATTTTCAGATCATGGAAAATAGCTCTGAAACTTACTGATTTTTGAGAATTACATTGGTTTTGGGATGAGCTCATTGAGTAAATTCCAATTCCATTTTGGTGCTGTGTGAGGATCAAGTACAATGAAACAAATTCGAAATTGAAGTAAAATAGTTATTATCTGTATACCAGATAAAACTGCAATAAAGAAATTAGGTCGTGTCCCTAAATCATTGACTTATTTTTAATATCTTTAAATCTGTTATTATTGGGGGATTGGAATCACTTCTAAAATCGAATTTTCACATTTTTTTTGCTGGAACAAAGCTTGTCCTGATTATGGAATTAATAATCAAGGGAATATAGTCCTTAAAGAAAGATATGGTAAAAACAATCATGTACTTCTTAAATATAAAACCTGTAAAAAATGCTTCAGTGAAACGAAAGGTAAAGTATTTTTCCAACTTAACACTTCTGAGGAAGAAATTTTAAGAACATTAGCTATGATTCCTGAGAAAGGAGGCATTCGTGGACTTGCGAGAGCTACCGGACACAGTAAAGACACAATTTGAAGACGGCTCAAGATTGCAGGAACTCATCTGGTTCCACCTGACGATTTAAAATATTTCAAGGTATTGAAGAAAAAGGTAAAAATTATGTAGTTGAAACAATTCAACGTATCATCTTTGGAGATCCTGAAGAAATATTCGAAATGCTTGAAGCTAATTTGGATGACTACATTGGGACTTCATATTAGAAAGGATAAATCTTACAATTAGAACATCTCTTGCAAGATTCATAAGAAAAGGGATGAATTTCGGTAAAACAATGAAAATGCATCAGAAGGCTTTCGATTTCTTCCAGGTATGGTATAACTTTATAAAACCTCATGATTCTCTAAAATTAAAGATGGACTCTGGAAATAAAAAATGGTTCCAAAGAACTCCAGCGATGGCAGAAAGAATAACAGATCACATATGGAGTTTAAAGGAATTAATGACGTTTAGAGTTTCTGTTCAATAACTCGGGGACACGACCCTCTTTTTCAGGGCAATTTTAAGATATTCGTATTGTCGCATCTCTCAAATACCATATTTTCAGGTTTTGGGATTCGATAAAAGAGACATATAAAATATGATTAAGGCATATTATTCAGAATATATATTTCAAAATGTATTTATTATCTCAAATTATTACAGTTATTAGTTATTATAAAGACAGTGTTTATTTTTCTGTCATTATAACTAATTATTTAAGGGGAGTATCGGTTAATGATAAGGGATTCAGTTCTAAATGTCTGTATAATTCTTTTACTTGTCTTTGGAGCAACAGTAAGCCAGGCAGGCGCTGCAGTCATAACGGTAGATTCAGATGGGGGAGCAAACTATACTTCAATCCAGGAAGCTGTCGATAGAGCGCAAAATGGAGATTCGATAGTTGTATTTCCCGGAGTATATAAAGAAAATGTAAAAGTAAATAAAGAACTTACAATTACTTCAAATTTCAATCTCACAGGAGACGAGTTTAACCGCACATACGTATTGGGAGCTATTCCGGATAACGACGTTTTTTCCATCAATTCGAATAATGTGACAATAGAAGGTTTCCATATTTCAGGCGGGCCTTCGACAACAGAAAGATATGAGGTAGGAATTTCTCTTGATAGAGTAAATAATTGCTCGTTGATTAACAACGTCCTGATAATGAACAATATGGGAATTCTTCTTAGTGGTGCTCAGGGAAATTATATCATAAGCAATCTCGTAAGCTTTGGAAGTGAAGGAATTTCCCTTGTTAATTCGGAAGGAAATCTACTTTCAGACAATCTGGTACTGGTAAATGACAATGGAATTTCTCTGAATAATTCCGCCAATAATACCGTTCTTAACAACTCAGCAGGGTCAAACTCAATAGGAATTTTCCTGGAGATGGCTGGCGGGAATATATTTTCCTATAACTTCATTTCGAAAAATGATTATGGAGTTTTTGGCAAAAATTCACAATCCAACTCTTTGATAAATAACAGCCTGTATCTCAATGAAGTTGGAGTGTACCTTAACCAGTCCTCTGGCAATTCGATCTACGAGAACGAATTTATAAATTTCTTTGATGCCATGGATGAAGGAAATAATATCTGGAACAGCACTTCAGCAGGCAATTACTGGAAGAACTATACCGGAGTAGATGCTGACGGAAACGGCATAGGAGATGCTCCATATGTTGTCAACCAGACAACCGGAAGTATAGATTACATGCCCCGGATGAATATGACTTCTTTCACCAGCAGTGGTTCCGAGAATACAGGTGTGAATACTTCAGAAAATGTGAGTGACAACAATAGTGTTTAAGCAGGCTGGATAAAGTTAGAAATAAATTGCCTTATGCGTGAGAGATCAAGGAGAACTTACCTGCACTCCTTGATATTTCATTCTGCTATTCTTAAGTCGTACTCATTCTATGACAATTGCTACTATTTTTGCCTTGGCAGGGTATTCGAATATAGATTTATATGAATTAACCTGGGGAGAAAAATTATGAATAGAAGTGTCTGCAAATCTATTTTGAAACTTTTTGTATTTCTGGTATGTGCAGGACTTTCTGCACTCCCGGGAGCTGGGGTAATATTTACTGTCGATGATAAAGGAAACGCCGATTTCTCTACAATTCAGGAAGCTATTAATAGTTCGAATAACGGCGATTCAATTCTTGTCAATCCGGGAATATATAATGAAAATATAAAAATAGACAGGGAAATAAGCCTGGTTTCTTCCGGAAAAGCAATAAATACATTTATCAATTCCAATGATACTGAAACCGACATACTGTATGTGACAGCTGACAATGTGTTTATTGACGGATTCACTATAGTTGGCTTCATGGACGAAGGTAGATCGATTTCTGAGGATGAAGCTCAGGATCCTGCTGGAATCCTTCTTGATGGTGCAAGCGGGTGCAGAGTCCTCAACAGTACCTTCTTATTGAATGACTTTGGCATACTTGCAAACGAATCCGATAATCTTCTTTTGCAGAACAACTTTGTAGTCCTCAACTACTATGGAATTGGCCTGGTAAATTTAAGTGGGTGCACATTATCTGACAATATCGTGGAAAGAAGCGATAGTAATGTAGGGATTGTTAACTCCTCGGACAATATTCTTCTGAATAATACATTTACTGGAAGCAGTAACATAAGCCTTTTTTTAAATAGATGCAACAATACCCTGCTCAAAAACAATGAAATCTCAAATAACGTATTGACTGGAATTTCCATATATGAATCTGAAAACAATACACTTGTAGATAATATGGTGGAAAAAAGTAATCTGGGTATTCACATAACAAATTCTTCAGGTAACCATTTATATGGAAACTGGCTGGAGAACCGGATAAACGCCATAGATGATGGAATGAATTTCTGGAACGACACCACTGGTAATTACTGGAGTGACTACGTGGGAGAAGATGCCAACATGGATGGAGTAGGCGACAAATCCTACATTGTTAACGAAAGCACCGGAAGCATCGATTATATTCCAATTGTGTGATCTGCCCGCAAATAGGGCAGTTAAAACTTCAATTTATCTTTCTTCAGTCTTTTTTTATTTTCTTTTGATTTCTTTATTTTCTTTAGACTTCTTTACTTCCTTTAGACTTCTTTACTTCCTTCAGCTTCTTCACTTTCATTCGATTTCTTTATTTCCTTTCGGCTTCTTTAATCCCTTTAGGCTTTTTCATTCCTTTTCTGCCTTTTCAAGTTCTTCCCGGATATTTTCCACAGTCTGCCAGGACTTCCTGACAATATCTGGAAATTCTCCGCCGTGCTCTTTCCCCCATTTCAAGAGGAATTCTTTTGTTTTCGGGTCAGAAGGGTATCCGCTGCCGAAATCTACTCCCCACTCTTTTTTAAGCTCCTCTATAAGTTCGTCCCTGCGCACCTTTGCAATGATGGATGCCGCCGAAACAGCCGGATAAATCGCATCTGCCTGATGCATGGAAATAATCTCTATTTTCTTTGCATGATCAGGACTGGTTTTAGAATACTGCCTGCGGAGATTATCAGCAAAACGCTCTGCTTTAACATCAGCAGCATCGACATACACCAGGTCTGGTTTTAACTGTTCAAGCACTTTTGAAAAGCAGACAACCATGATCTCGTTCATACTCATGATTTTCCTGAGTTCGTCAATCTGAGAAGGGCTGACCTCAAAAACAAAAATGCCGTCTGCATGTTTTTTGATCTGGGTTGCAAGTTGCTCCCTTTTTTTAGGCGTCAGCTTCTTGGAGTCAGCAACCCCGAGCACCTTGAAAATATGGGCTCTTGATTCCTCAATTTTTACGCCTCCTATGCACATTGGCCCGATAACAGGTCCTTTTCCGGCTTCGTCAATTCCTGCGATCATCATTCTCGTGCTGCCTCCTGATTTGAAGGAAGAGAGCTTTTTTCACTTATTAAAGCTTGCTCTTTTCTCTGCCAACAGGACTTTTTCAGAACATTTCAAATACTGCCTGAGACAAAAACATTAAATCTAAAGTTGAGTATTTTGGGAGTTAAGTTCGCAAACACCACATGAGATGAAATCCTTATGCCAGTAATCACCTTGCAGTACGATGACCTAGAAAAGCTCACAGGAACGGATAAAGAGACTATCATAAAAAGGGTGCCGATGATAGGAGCAGATATCGAAAGAGTTGAAGATGAATACATCGACATCGAGTTTTTCCCTGACAGGCCTGACCTTTATAGTGTTGAAGGGGCAGCCAGAGCAATGCGCGGTTTTCTGGACCTTGAGACAGGGCTTTCTGAGTATGAGGTGAAGCCTTACAGTGTTTCTATCTCTATCAGTGAAGATATTCTGAAAATCAGGCCTTTCCTCGGGTGTGCGGTTGTAAGGGGAGTGAAGTTTACTTCCTCTTCCATAAAGTCCCTCATGGACCTTCAGGAAGACCTGCACTGGGGGCTCGGGAGAAACAGGAAAAAAGTTTCCATTGGAGTGCACGACCTCTCAAACGTGAAACCTCCTTTCCGCTACATGGCAGTTGACCCGAATTTCGAGTTCGTGCCTCTCGATTACACTGAAAAGATGAGCATGATTGAAATTCTTGAAAAGCATCCCAAAGGTACAAGGTTTGCCCATCTTGTCAAAGACTTCGAAAAATACCCGATTATCCTGGATTCTGAAGACAATGTGCTGTCCTTCCCGCCCATTATTAACGGGACACTTACGAGTGTGACAGAAAACACAACGGACCTCTTTATCGATGTAACAGGGCTGGGAGAAGCTGTATACACCGCCCTGAACATCGTTGTCACAGCTCTGGCTGAACGCGGCGGACAGATCGAGTTTGTAAGGGTTATAAGGCCTGAAGGCAGAGAATTTGTTCTGCCTGACCTGGAACCAAAAGCCAGGCTTCTTACGAAAGCTGAAGTAAAATCTCTGCTCGGGATGGAGCTTTCCTTAGAAGAGATCGTAAAGCAGCTTGAAAGGATGCGTTTTGGAGCAGAAGCCCTTGATGAGGAGACTGTAGAGGTAAAAGTGCCGGCCTACAGGGCTGATATCCTGCACAATTATGACCTGGTAGAAGATATTGCCAAAGGTTACGGCTATGAACATATCAAAGTAAAAATTCCTGAAACCTATACTGCAGGAAAATCTCATCCAATTTCTCTCCTGCGCGCCTCTGTTAATGAAATCATGGTCGGACTCGGTTACTATGAAGTAATGCCCTTTACGCTCACAAGCGAGAAGATAAACTTTGAAAATATGCGCAGGCAGAAGACTGACGATGTCACTTATGTGCTTCACCCTATAAGCGAAGATCAGACAATGGTGAGGACAAACGTGCTTCCAAACCTTCTTGAAATCCTTGCTTTAAACCAGCACAGGGAACTTCCCCAGAAAATCTTTGAATTCGGAGAGGTTGTAGTCAATGAAACTACCGGCCAGCACGTAGCTGCAGCCTCTATTCACCCGCAGGCAAATTTCACGGAAATCTATGAGGTTATGGACGCCCTCATGAGAGAAATGATGCTGCCCTACGAGGTAAAAGAGTCCGATGATCCGGCTTTTCTTGAAGGCAGGCGGGCAGATGTGTATGTTAAAGGTAAAAAGCTCGGTGTCTTTGGAGAACTCCACCCTGAAGTCATAAACAACTTTGCTCTCGGATATGCTATTGTCGGATTTGAGCTCGATCTCAACGACCTCATTAGTTAAAAAGATCAATGAATAAGATAGAAATAAAAAACGGTGACAGAAATAGCAGAAATATAAGAGAAAATATATCCAAGAGAAAATATAACCGAACAATCTAGGAAGGAAAATAGAATTAAGGTTTCATTAAAGAGGAAAGAGGACAAAATTTCCTCTTCATTCACTTTTCCTTCAGCATTCTTACCATCTCAGCCGCAATTGTTCTGACTTCGGATATATTTTCGGTTTCAGACAGCCTGCACGCAAGTTCAAGCATCCTCTCTCTTAGAAAATCCATATCTTCAATGGCAAAGTTAAGTTCTTCAACAAGGACTGCCAGGCTTTTTGTTTCGATAAGACCTGAAAGTTTTTGTGAGTCTGCCTTTATTAGAAAAAGAGCTTCAGGAGAATTAAGGTCCACACTGTATTCTTCCTCAAAAGTTCCTTTCGGGATTGTTTTTAGCCATCTTACTTTTCTGACATGGCTGATAAATTTGCTGAGCTGCCTGTACTCGTAGTTTCCTATCACTTTTCCTATCAACAGTTCATTTTTACTTTTGAGCGGAACAGCCACAAAGTCCCCTTTTTTTACTTTTGTTACAAATGAGCAAATCTCCCCTGCCCAGGCACAACCGCGTACTTCCTGCATTCCGGGATATTTTTCAAGCATGAGTTTCTTTACCTGCTCTTCATTTTTAACATGAGACAAATTCGGGAATTCAGCCCACCCTATGGTAATTACATTTTCTTTCAAAATTATTTCTTCATCTTCTAAGGTACCTGCAGCTTTGAGAAACCAGAGTTTCATAACCACCCTCCATTCCCTAATCTTAATGTCTGATTAAAATTTAGTTATATGTATCTGGTATGTATAAGGTGTACCATGTCAAAAAGTTTATCCATTTACTTTCAAAGATTAATGAAAGCTACTCGTAAGTTATCTTTTTTTGTTTTTCCTTTTACCTTCGTTATATTTTTCCTTTTGTTTTCCTTTTATCTTCGTTTATTTTTCTTTTTATCTTTCATTTGCCTTCTTTTTACTTTCCTTACACATCTTCTGGTGACTTTTCAACGATATATTTTCGACAGGTTAAGATGTCTTTCTTATTAATTACATCTCTTTTATTAATTAACTGTTTCCTGCAGTTTCGAGAATTATGTTAGAAAAATCTTTTAAACTCTCAACTCCAACTGCAGATATGAATAAAAAGGTCTTTGTCGGAGTTGATGGCTGCCGTGCAGGCTGGTTTGCGGTGTTTCTGGCAGAAGAAAGCGGAAAAAGCTGCGGGTGGGAAACCAGGCTTTTCCCGGAATTTTCCTTACTCATTGATTTTCTAAACAAAGAATATAAACAGGCAGACCCCCTCATTCTGATAGACATTCCTATTGGCTTGAAAATCGGGGGAAGTGGGGAAAGGCTTTCCGATTCAGGAGCACGCAGCCTCCTCAAAACCCGGAAGTCCAGCATCTTTCCTGTGCCATGCAGGGAAGCCGTGTATATGGAAAACTATGAAAAAGCCTGTGAGGTCAACGAAAAACTAGCAGGAAAACGAATTTCCAGACAGGCCTGGAACATAGTGCCAAAGATCCTGGATGTAGACAGCTTCCTGATTGAAAACAAAATGTTCAAAGAAAAGGTAAGGGAAGTAGGACCTGAAATCTGTTTCCAAACTTTTGCAGGTATTCCCATGAAATATTCTAAAAAGAGTCCTGAAGGTTTTCTTGAACGAAAAAAAGCCCTCTGGAAGGTTTGCCCGCTTACAGACGAAATTATAGAAACTTCGCTGTCAAAGTACAGGAGGAAGGAAGTTGCAAAAGATGATATTCTCGATTCACTTGCAGCTGCAGTAACTGCCAAAATGGGAAGCAAATACGGCTTTAAGTATGTGCCTAGCGAACCTGAGATCGATAGTAAGGGGCTGAAAATCCAGCTGGTCTACTGTGTTCCAGAGTAACTTTATCAGGGAGTAAAAATTCAGACGACCTACCGTATTTAGGCCCCTAATGATTGTTTACTGAATTCTGAAGCGAAACTCCGGAGTAAGACTCTTAAGAAAAGAAGTTCACTTAAAGAAAAAGCATACTTAAGAGAAGAAGTTTTGAGAAGAAGTTTTGAAGGTTCATTGAATAATTCACAGGAATTCTTTTTCGCTCAGGGGTTCGGCTGCTTTGATACAGTATTGAAAAAGCTCTTTTCCCCAGCATAAAGCCTTTTCCTCAAAAGAGAGGACCATCTGGTCTCTTAATTTTCCGTCTATTTCGTAAAGTTTGAATGTAAGAAAACAATCAGTTACAATGATTGAGGGAACTGATGCCTGTTTTCGTAAAAGAAAGACTTTTGAGTTTTTAGCCCTTAACAATTTTAGAGTCTCTTCCCGATAACTTGAGGAGAATAAACGTTCTGCAACGTTTTGTGTTATGCAGAGAGTAACTTCAGTTCCCCTTTCCGCAAGCTTTGAATAAATAAAAGGAGCTTCAGGATGGAAATAGGATACAAAGGTCATGATCTTTTTTGAGCATAACATATTTTCCAGAAGTGTTTTAGGAGTCTCAGCCAGATGTCCGGCATCAGGTTCCAGCACTTTAAAATGCCCGAGTTCATTAATTCTCTCTAAAAGAAATTTAGGAATGGAATCTAAATCATGACTCTGCCAGTATTCAATATTTTCTTCAAAAACCTCGGCTGTGTTGAGCAGAGGCAACATATTTTCTGCTACTACCTCGCCTATTTCCGATAGACTATAAATTTTATTTTCTTCAGTTATCAAACCTGCGCCTTTCATTTTTTTAATGTGGGGTTGGATGGAGCCAGCATCTACTTTGAGTATTTCTTTTATTGAATCAATATCTCTTGGTTTACTTTTCAACAGGAATAGAAGGTCTTTTCTCCTGTCTGAAAAAAGAATAAGGCTAATAAGGGATTGTCTCATAGCGCTCACTTGTAGTCTGTTCCTCTGCGTCTATACTATTTTTAAAGTATTTTATTTTAAATCCGGATAATTTTTCAACTATATGACTTTTTAGTTAAGACACTTCCGTCTTAGAACGAAGAAATAAAGATTTAGAAAAATAAAGATATAAAAGAGGAAAAAGGAGATGTAGAAGAAGAAAAAGAAAATAGATATAAAAAAGTAGAGAAAAAAAAGTAGAAGGCAATGGGAATTGAAAGAATATGAAAATTGATTCGTATGAGGAAAAGGAGAAAAGAAAGATAAATTTATGGAATGAAATGAAAAAAATGAGAAAAGACAAAATGAAGGTGTAAAAGCTTAATTTGGTTATTCTTATTTGGTTATTCTTATTTGATTATTCTTATTTGATTATTCTTATTTGATTACTCTTATTTGATTAGTATAGTGTGGTGAGGACGCTGGCTCCAAAAAGAATCCCCTTAGCTGATTGCATAGATTCAGAGGAAATTGAACCTTTTATTGAGTTTATCCTTATTCGTGCAGGAGAATTTGAAATGGGTTCACCATCCCGTGAAAAGCGCAGAAAACTTTGGGAAGGGCCTGTGCACAAAGTAAGCATTGAGAAATCCTTTTTCCTTAGCAAGTACCCGATTATACAGGAACAGTGGCAAAAAGTTATGGGGAACAATCCTTCTTACTTTAAGGGTAAAGAGCACCCGGTTGAAAATGTTTCGTGGATTGAAGTTCAGGCTTTTTTCAAAAAACTCAACTCCCCTGGAAAAGCCAATAACAGCTGTGTCTATCGCCTTCCGACCGAAGCCGAGTGGGAGTATGCAGCAAGGGCTGGGACCGCAACAAGTTACTTCTTCGGCGACGACGAATCGAAGCTTACAGAATATGCCTGGTTTCTTGAAAACTCCGGACTTGAAACACATTCAGTTGGCCTGAAAAAGCCAAATCCCTGGGGGATCTATGATATATACGGCAATGTGGCTGAATGGGTTCAGGATGAGTATCATATCAGTTATAAAGGTGCGCCGACTGATGAAAGGGCATGGGAAAGCTCTTTTCCATCTGTGTCTACTCCAGTGAGAATAAGAAGGGGTGGAGGCTGGAACGGGAACGCGGGTTGCTGCAGGTCAGCAGAGAGGCTTTTTGTTGCACAGGATAAGAGGCTCAACAGCCTTGGATTCAGGATAGTGAAAGAGGTAGTCCCTGATTGAAAGAACTTTCCTCGTTCAGAGAAATTGCTTTTTTGAATAAAATTTTAATTCCGATACTTATCACTTTTTTAAATTATTGCTTGATTCAATTTTGTCCTCTGCTAAAAAAGGAAAGAATGCAATCCGGTAATTCGGATTTAGCACCCTGTCCCCCGTCTGCCCAGTAACAGACGGGAGTAAAAGGAGTTCAGGTGCTTCAGAGAACTTAGGAGGCGCTCATTGTGTGTCTGTTCGGTAGAGACACTTATCTATACACCGAACTGATATTTAATACTTTTGTTTAAATTTTTGCTACTTGGTAATATATATTATTGATTAATTCTTACAAAGCCGACAATAATATTTTTAGGATGTTACACCATAGTTGGCAGGATATTAGAACAAATTTAAGAACAGAGAGCTATATGCAATGTGAAAAAAAGGACTGAGAATAAGATATAATTTCAGTAGTTGGAGACAGGGCTGAAAAAATAAGCTATAAGTTTAGTGGAAGAACTTTTCGATATAGTTAAGTAGTATTCGTTCCTCGAATAAATTGCGACTGGTATATAAACAGTGAATAATTGATGGAAGACCAGTAAATTGTATTTGGCGAATAAGCAGTCAACTGAACTTAAATGAAAGTAATTCAGGAGGGAATAATTTGTTATCCCAAAATACAAAACTTGAAGAAGTGGAGCCTGATAAATTTGATTTCCTTATAAAGAAGGCCCTTGAACTCGAGGCTATTGACGCAAGGATAATTCCTACTTATAATGTTTTTGTAGAAAAAAGAGTAGTCTTAAAGTGCAGAGGATGCATAGGGTACGGGAAAAAACTGACATGTCCACCTCATGTTCCCACAGTTGACGAGTTCCGGGAGATCCTCAAAGAGTACAGATATGCTCTGCTTGTCAAGTTCAAATGTCCTGCAGTTGCAGACGAAGAGATAGCAAGAGCCCCGTACAAAACCTGGCTTGATCCTTCCGAACCTGAGGAAACAAGGGAAAAGGCAGCAAAGTTCTGGGCAGATTATTTTGACTACAGCAAAAAAATGCTTCTCTCAATGCTCGAGCTTGAAAAAACTGCATTTAATGAGGGTTTCACGTTTGCAGTTGCATTTGTGAACGGCTCCTGCCGATTATGTGAAAAATGCAATGTGGAAAAGGGAATCTGTCTGCACTCGAATATGGCAAGAATCCCGGAGCATGCCGTTGGAATAAATATGAAGAAAACGGCAGATGAAGCTGAAATGCCCATAGAATTCCCTATCAAAGGGCAGCCTGAACCTATGTCCATTTTATTGATAGATTAAAGCGTTTAACTCGGAACTGATAGCCGATTAGCTGTCTCTTGACTGAACTGATAACCGGTTAGCTATTTATTGACTGAACTGTCAAACTACTTAACTGATAACTGGCTAGAACTCTAAACTGAATACTGGCTAAATGTCCTGACTAACATTACTGGCTGAGGTTTTTAGCTGAAGTTTTGGCTGAATATCGGGTAAAGGTGCTACTGAATACTGGCGCTGAATAATGCTATATCGAATTCATTATTATTACTATTCAGCTCATACTATTCAGCTTACGGATTCCCACTAAAAACATAGGTCGTGCCAACTGTATTAAGCAGGAATTGTTCTGGCATCTCTTCTGCAAACCTGTTTATTGCTTTCCAGCCTGTACAGTGCATTGGCATGATGTAATCAGGCTTTATCCTTTTCATTTCATCAATTGTGGGCTGAATTATCGGGTCAAAAATCCTTCCGGTCAGGTGAAAGCCTCCAAGGACTGCGTGGACCTTATCAATCCCTGTAATCTTCCTTGCGTGCTCAATAGTATTGATAATTCCTGCATGAGCACAGCCGCTGATGAGCACAAGTCCTTTGCCCTTAAGATTTATTACAAGCCCCTGGTCATCCCGGAAGGGATCAGTTACCCATTTTCCATCAATTTTTGCTTCAGCCCATGGAAATCCTTTCTCGAATTCAATCCTGCGCTCAATCTCTCCTGTAGTACAGATAAGGCCTTCTGCAATCGGTAAAGCTTTTTCAGACTTAATAATAAAAGCTCCTGCTTCTTCCAGAGCTTCCTCCTCAAGTGCAGGTACTGTTACAGGATGCCCAATTGCAGGTATGTTCAGACGGCGTTCAAGAAATGCATCAGGGTGAAGAAAAAGAGGGACTTCTTTATTCAGTTCTTTGCTTATGAATTTGAAAATCTCTGTAAGCCCCAGAAAATGATCAGGATGTCCGTGGCTCAAGACAACCGATTCTATCCTGGCAAAGTTGGCTTTCAGTAGATTTGCATTATTAAAAAGGCAGACTGGAGTAACTGCCGCATCCATCAGAACAACGTGCTCCTCGTACCCTGCACCTACCTTAATGAAGCATGAAAGTCCATGTTCGGCAAGAAGTATCCTGGGAAAGGGGATCTGAGGTCTTCTGCATACATCAGTACTCTCCATTAGCAACGTGTCTGTGTAGTTATCCATCAAAATTGTTACTTCCAGCCTGTCTGCTTCCCGAATATTCAGTTCATTCATGTTAGCACCTCATCTCATTACAGAGTATATTTCCCTTTAAAGTAAATTTGCCTATTATTTGAAATGCTCGTTTCTCTCTAAAATACGGTTTATTTGAAAAACAGGTTTCTCCATGAGATGTGGATTTTTCAGATATTTTGAAGTATCCAGCATTTTATGAGAACATTTATGAGAATATACAACCTGAAGTGCCAGTGTCTTTATAATTTTTTCAAAATTAATCTTCAAGCCCGTCTCTGGGCATATTCTTAAAATATGGGATTATCCCAAAAGTGCGTTTCACTGGCTTAGAAAAGGGAGATTTTAAGGCTCTGAAAAAGACAGAAGGGGAAGGGTTCTGGGAAATCGAACTCTTCTTTTTAATTATTTCAGTTTAATATTTTATTTCCATGATCTATTTAGTGGCGTGTATAAGTACAGCTTATTCCTATTAGTGTCAATATAATAATGGTTTCATAAATAACCATCCTCAAAGCAAATTCCTTTCCACAATGATCTCATTCAGAAATGCCATTGTCTTTATAATGAATATTATTTAACTGAAGGAGATCTTTTAACAAAGATATACCGAAAAAACAAAAAATCTACACCAAATATATTCTTCTCTGGCTCAGTAAAACTTTCAACTTATTACAGAAAACAGTTCACATGATAGTTTAAAATATGAGTACTGAGTCTGAAAGAAGATTTCTCTGAAAATTTGCCACCTCTCAGGGGGGAGGTGGATATAAATTCTCTTTGTAAAGAGCTATCATCACAAAAAATACTTCCCGACTAAATTCCCGACTAAATTTCCAAC
>CAZLNG010000099.1:0-13736 GCA_964560735.1 uncultured Methanosarcinales archaeon
CGGAAATTTTTGCCCTATTCGTGAGCAAGATCCACTAAAACAAGGATTGAAACATTCCATGTTCTTCGTAGAGCTCATTAAGTGTCTATTCGTGAGCAAGATCCACTAAAACAAGGATTGAAACTTGCGCAGGGCACGAAGCTGAACTGAAAAAAGACCTATTCGTGAGCAAGATCCACTAAAACAAGGATTGAAACATCGTGCCCGCTGCATCATCCGAGCTTTTAATTTCGATTCGTGAGCAAGATCCACTAAAACAAGGATTGAAACGAAAGTATGGACTGGTGGGCAAGGAAATGAAATACGGATTCGTGAGCAAGATCCACTAAAACAAGGATTGAAACCAATATTGAAAGAACATACACCAGAGACAGCACAAATTCGTGAGCAAGATCCACTAAAACAAGGATTGAAACCATAAATACTTGTCAAACATCTTATCCCTCGATACCTTATTCGTGAGCAAGATCCACTAAAACAAGGATTGAAACATGAAACTATCCCCTGCATTCCATGCACAGAAAACATTCGTGAGCAAGATCCACTAAAACAAGGATTGAAACATGGGTGCTGTGATATTATACGGAATATCAATAAAAATTCGTGAGCAAGATCCACTAAAACAAGGATTGAAACGGAATAAGCAATTTTAAAACCTCTGGAACAGAAAATTCGTGAGCAAGATCCATTAAAACAAGGATTGAAACGCATTATCAATAAAAGGGCAAAAGCAATCAGCTCATTCGTGAGCAAGAGCCACTAAAACAAGGATTGAAACCCCTGCACCGGCTCATACCAGTCTGTATAATACATTATTCATGAGCAAGAGCCAATAAAACAAGGATTGAAACCCCTGCACCGGCTCATACCAGTCTGTATAATACATTATTCATGAGCAAGATCCACTAAAACAAGGATTGAAACAATAAAATCATATCACATAACGACTGTAGATTTGCAATTCGTGAGCAAGAGCCAATAAAACAAGGATTGAAACTTGTACTCGAATGAGTATATTTGCCCATCGAACTATTCGTGAGCAAGAGCCAATAAAACAAGGATTGAAACCTATAACCCACTTATCCGATGCAAGACAATTTAACAGGTATTCGTGAGCAAGAGCCAATAAAACAAGGATTGAAACACCCTTCTTCTGACATGAGCTTGCACCAACCTATACTTATTCGTGAGCAAGATCCACTAAAACAAGGATTGAAACTTACAAAGATCACGTCAAAAGAACGAGCTTTGGAATTCGTGAGCAAGAGCCAATAAAACAAGGATTGAAACTTAATATAATAAATTAATTATATTACGATTAGTAAGAATTCGTGAGCAAGAGCCAATAAAACAAGGATTGAAACTATAGAAAGCTGTGCGTATGACAAAGCTAAATAATAATTCGTGAGCAAGAGCCAATAAAACAAGGATTGAAACATCACAGCAATGATATCATTCAGGTATCCTTTCCGGATTCGTTAGCAAGAGCCAATAAAACAAGGATTGAAACCAAAATTGAAGTTCGTCATATTCAAGAGCGGAAAGATTCGTGAGCAAGATCCATTAAAACAAGGATTGAAACTCCCCTTCTTATCTGAATCTAATATTTAAACTCTCATTCGTGAGCAAGATCCATTAAAACAAGGATTGAAACTGATTAGATACTTGTTTTGCTTCCTGATCATCCATTCGTGAGCAAGATCCACTAAAACAAGGATTGAAACTATAAGCGAGATTGAACTCAAGGCGGCATTTGCAAATTCGTGAGCAAGAGCCACTAAAACAAGGATTGAAACAAGAATTCTTCATCCAGGGCTAAAATCATTTTAATGTACTTATATTCGTGAGCAAGATCCAATAAAACAAGGATTGAAACATTCCAATTACAACCCAATTATCTTGAAACTGTTCAATTCGTGAGCAAGATCCACTAAAACAAGGATTGAAACTTAAATTAAATCCAAGATTTGATGTAGAAATATTATTCGTGAGCAAGAGCCAATAAAACAAGGATTGAAACATAATTATAGTAATAATTCCATCTTTAGCTCCAAGATTCGTGAGCAAGAGCCAATAAAACAAGGATTGAAACAATTTTGTCATTTTTACACCACGTAATCTTCAAGAGATTCGTGAGCAAGAGCCAATAAAACAAGGATTGAAACTTCTTATATTATATAGGAATCAATGCGTTAGTTATAATTCGTGAGCAAGAGCCAATAAAACAAGGATTGAAACATTTGCCAGGAGGAGGACAAAAAATAGGGAGATGAAGGGGATTCGTGAGCAAGAGCCAATAAAACAAGGATTGAAACCCGGTACATGGTAGATCTACAGCATCTTCAGGTTTGAAATTCGTGAGCAAGAGCCAATAAAACAAGGATTGAAACATCTTATAGTAGAACCCTCCAAATGTCCCAAAGTGATTCGTGAGCAAGAGCCAATAAAACAAGGATTGAAACGATTTATACAAATCATTATAGTGAGTCCATTCTATATTCGTGAACAAGAGCCAATAAAACAAGGATTGAAACATCGTCATCTATCAAAATGTGACACCATATAGCTAATTCGTGAGCAAGATCCACAAAAACAAGGATTGAAACCAAATTGCCATCGGACTTGGTGTAACTTTTGAAACAATTCGTGACAAGAGCCAATAAAACAAGGATTGAAACTATCCTTCTTCTGTTAATTTCTTATCTAAAGCCTCGGCGCAAACATTCGGGAGCAAGAGCCAATAAAACAAGGATTGAAACTCCATATTTGAATTGAATATTATCTGGTGACTACTTTTCATTTGATTTTTATATTTATTCAACTTTAGTGACATAGTGACTACTTTACATAAATTATAAAAGGTTTGACAGATTCAGAAAAATTTATATGCATTAGAATATATTTTTTTAAAAGAAATTATTTAGAAGGAGCATTTTAGGTAATGAATGACGATGAACTTCAACTCATATTCTTGCTCCATGATCTTGGAATATTTGTTAAGAGAACAGGTTTACCTCCCTCACAAAAATTCAGTAATTTGGCAGAAATTGAAACTGGTAAGGGAGGTGTGCACACCAGATGGAGTGCATCACTAGCTGAAGAACTTGGTCTGAGTCAGGATATCCAGAATGTAATATTATATCATCATAACCATGACTCTTTGGAAGGAGAAAACGCAAGAATCGTAAATGTACTTTATCAAGCCACTGAATTTTTTACCGGAGAAGAGAAACTGGGACCAATAAATCTTCTATCGGTATTTTCTGAAGTAAAATTGAGGGAGAGTAATCACCCAGAAAAATGCTACCTTCCGATTCAAAAAATGGATCTTGCATTCGAAAAACCAATAAAAACCGGAGAAGTTTCAGATAAAGAAGCCTACAGGAAGTTGTGGGATGACTTTAAGTTCGAACTGAAAAATATCGGGACGGATATCCACTCTGAAAATTTGTACCAGTTAATAAAGAAATATACTATTTTTCTGCCTTCAAACTCAAGAGATATCTCTCTATTTGATCACATTAAAGTTAAAACGGCCATAGCAACCTGCCTTTACAGGTGCATACAGAATGAGAATCTGGCCTCATCTCAAAGCCTTGAAAAACCTTTCCTTTTAATCTCTGGAGGTATTTCCGGAATTCAGCGATTCATATACAGAATTGCTTCTCCTGCAGAGGCGCAGGTAGGTATGGCAAAGAGACTAAGAGGGCGTTCTTTTTACCTGAATTTATTGAACGATGCTGTTGCGACCTCAATACGCAGTAAACTGAACCTTCCTGAAGCAAATCTGCTATGGTGTGGTGGAGGCAATTTCCTGATTCTCGCAACAAATACTGACAAAACTAGAGAAGAGATTGAAAAGTTCCAAAAAGAAGTCAACAAATCTCTTATGCAGATGTTCAACGCTGAGCTGTTCTTAAATTTTACATATGAACAGGCAGGAGTGAACGAATTAAAAGACTTTTCCAGATTGAATGAAAAACTTAATCAAAAGCTGGATGAGAACAAAAAGCAAAAGTTCGTTGAAAACCTGGAAGACCTGTTTGAGGAAGACAAAGAAAATACTCTTAGAACTTGTTCTGTATGCGCTAGTCCAATAAAAGAGAAAGAAACTCTTGTTGAAGAAACAGAGATAGAGACTCTCTGTGAAGACTGCAACGAACATACAGAAATCGGAAGAAAGATTGCACATGCTAAATACTACATAAAGTCAATTTCTGAGAAAAAATCAGACAAATTTGATGTTTTCCTTTTTGGCGTTGGATATAGATTCTTAAGAAATGAAAACGTTGCCGGATACATTCGCAGTATCTCAGGAATTTCCAAGTCTGCTCAGGTTTTGAAAATCAACGACACTGATTTTGTAAACGCTGAACTGATAAAACAGTGTTCTGAATCTGGCATTCCAGTATCTTTCGGATTTATGTTCATGGCAAATGCAGTCCCCAAGCATGAAGATAAAATTCTCTCTTTTACCAATATGGCAGAACTCAGTAGGGGAGCAGATAAACTCGGAATTTTGAAGATGGACGTGGATAACCTCGGAAAAATCTTTTCTGGCGGTTTCGATAAAAAAAGCGCAGGTATTGCTAGAATATCAACAATGAGTACGATGCTTGATTTTTATTTTTCTGGAATCTTAAATAGAATATGTGAAAGGCACTATTTTCTGAATGAAGCAGACATTTGTGAAAACTGCAAGAAAGAAGCGATCAAAATTGAACTTTCTCCTGAGGAAGAAAATGAAGCTCCTGAAATTGTCTACAGGATGAAAGATGGAAAGCATTCTTGTAATTCGTGCCTTGAAAAGAAAAGTCCTGCCGTTTATGTAAATTATGCAGGTGGTGACGACTTATTGATAATTGGTCCCTGGGACCTGATCATACAGCTTGCTAAAGACATAAGAGAGACCTTTAAAAACTTCACTTGTCAGAATCAGGACATTAATATTTCGGCTGGAGTTTCAATCATTAACAAAAAATACCCAATAGGAAGGGCTGCTTTATTAGCGGATGAAGCTCTTCAAAAGTCAAAAAATAATGAAAGAGTCGTCAACTCTCATGAAAATAAAAAGGACAGTATTTCTGTTTTCGGTGAAACGGTCTATTGGGAAACAAGAGAAGATTTGAAGGGCTTCTACGAACTTTTAGATTTTTCGAATTATCTTGAAGAACTTATTGAGAATAAACAAATTTCTAAAGGGTTTGTTTACTCTTTACTGAAAATGTGGAATTCCAGTTTTGGATACGATAAAATATTGAATAACAAGGTAAGGCGTGAAAAGAAATGTTACGTGCCTTATCTCAAGTATCAACTGGCAAGAAACGTTCGAGATAGGAATGTGAGAGAAGATCTCGACAAAAGGGTTCAAAAGAATTTTCCGTGGATCAAAATTCCGGTATCGTGGGTGAGTTTGAGAACAAGGTGATGTTATGGGACAATATAAAGAAAGAAATGATAACAGAGGAAGAAGTGACAACAGAGGAAGAAGTGACAATAACGAAATAGGGAAAATCCTTGATGAAATCGGGAAACTCAAAATGTTAAAAGATTTGAGCATTAAATTGATCGCAGACGAAAATGGATATGCAGATCAGATTGCTCATACACTGAGAAATATGAAAACAACTCAATTAAGACGTTTTTTTGGAGCTATCAAATTAATTGAAAGAACAATTGAGGAAGAAAATTCCGAAAAAGCATGGGATGAAGTGGAAGCGGAATTCTACTTGCTTAAACCCAAAATTGCTTACGCCAACGGTAGGAAATTAATTTCTGAAGAATTTTATCAGGTCCTGAAGGTTTCCCTAAACAAAATAGATGTAGGAACCAATAAGGAAAAAATAGAGAATTTTAAAAGGTTTGTTAAATTCTTGGAATCGATAGTTGCTTATCATAAATTATATAATGGTGATTAAAATGGCCATACAGTTTCAGGCTAACTTCCTTCTCAAAGGAACAATTTCTTGTGAAACAGGATTACACATAGGGGGGACTTCAGAAGGTATAGAGATTGGTGGACTTGAAAACATCGTGATAAAGGATCCTAAAACCGATCTGCCGTTTATTCCTGGCTCTTCATTGAAAGGTAAGATGAGAACTCTTCTTGAGTTAAGTTATAAGGATTCAAGTGAGAACATCATCAAAAATGAGGGTGAACCCTGTAAATGTGGGAAATGTATCCCCTGCAAAATATTTGGTTCTTCAGCTCCTGACAATAAAACATCCAAAGATAAAGGTAGGCAGCAGGGACCCACACGCCTTGTAGTGAGAGACAGTTTTACCACTGCAGTAAAGTTGGAAACCGAACTGAAGTCTGAAAACACAATAAACAGAATCACTTCCGAAGCTACCCCAAGAAGCATGGAAAGGGTTCCAAGAGGAACCGAATTTAAATTTGAAATGATCTTCAGTGTATATGAAGAAGAAGATTACAGCAACTTTTTAAAGCTTCTTGATAGCATGAAATTGCTGGAAGATAGTTACCTTGGCGGAAGCGGAACACGTGGATATGGTCAGATACAGTTTAAGAATATATCTTTTTTGAAGAGGTATGTGGAGTATTACACTTCAGGTGCTGAAGAAATAAAAATCGGCGACTTTGGTACTCTTTCAGATATGCCAAAAGATGATGAATTTCTGGCCAGAATAAAATAAGTTTTATCTTTCTGGAAGGATCGCTAATGATAATTTATATTGAACCCAGATCCTCATTTAGACCACTTTCATCAGATACTCTTTATGGTGCAGTAGTTAGTACGTTTCAGACCTTGTCTCAAAACCTTGATGAACTGTTACCTTCTACAGAGAAACCTCCTTTCCTGATATCCTCAGCTTTTCCCTTTGTCCTAGGTTCAGAAATAAACCACTTTTTCCCTCGACCTCTTGATAAAGTACAGGAAAATAGCAATATAGACAACGCTTTTCGTAAAAAAATGAAAACCGTACGGTATATACATGAAACTATTTTCGAGAAGTGGATTAATGGGGAAATTAATGAGGAAACCCTAAGTAAAAATTCCGACAATTATCAAACTAATGGAGGACTTTTATATCCAAAGAGTTTGAATTTGGATTTCAGTATAAAATCTCTTGACACTGCAAGAAATTCCCTTAACCGGCTTACACATTTTTCCGATTTCTTCTTTACCTCTGGATATTACTACAAAAAAGCAGGACTTTTCTTCATGGTTCGGTTTCTAGATCCAGAATTTGAATCAAAATATAGGGATCTTTTGCTTGGAAGTTTCAAGTTTCTGCGAGATAGAGGATTTGGAGGAGACGTGTCTGTGGGGAAAGGACATTTCGAGATTTATGATATAAAAGATAAGGAAATCATAAACGAACCTGCAGATGGAAATAGGTTTATTTCTCTTTCCAAGTACTTGCCAGCTGAAGATGAAATAAAAGAATTTCAAGAAAAAAGGAATCTTTGGTATGACTTTTACACCAAAAGAGGAAGGGATTCAAGCGGTAGGATAAGAAAAAAAGTCAGATTTTTCTTGGAAGGGTCTACATTTCCGGATCTGAACAAAGAGGTTTATGGAAAAGCAATTTATGTAGATAAAGAAGCCATCGAATTCGGATATTCTTTTAATGTAAGGATGAGGGATTAAAGTGACAAAACTTATCCTTGAAACCATTTCACCCATCCATATAGGAAGTGGGGAGAGCTATTCGAGTGCAGAGTTCCTCTCTATAGGAAACACGATTCACAGAATGGACGTCAACAAGATCTACAACCTACTTAGTGAAAAGGAAAGAGAAGTACTCGTGGAACACCTAGAAAATCAGTACTTCAAGCTTAATGATTTTTTCAGAGGAAAAAATCTGTCTATTGTGGAATTAAAACTTTATTCACTGGAAAGAAAAGGACAAGTACCTCGCGAAATCAAAGAAAACGTTAAAACTGGAGTAAAAGGCTACCTTCCAGGTTCGTCCCTTAAGGGAGCAGTTAAAACTGCGGTTATGAACGCCTTTATAGATATGGATAAGAAAAAGATTGAAAAGATAGGGGAAATATTCGACAACTCTGATGCTAAAAGAAAAAATCGGGAAATCCAGAAATTTATAGAAAATATTTTTTCCAGTGGAGGAAAGCAGAGTTCCTATTCAGATTTCATGCGTTTTGTACAAGTTTCTGATTTTGTACCTGTAAATAGGCTTTGTATTTCGGAAGTAAAGTCCCTTGAAGTTAATGATGACATAAACAGTATAGACAGATGGTATTGGTACCAGAGAAATAATAAAGTCGTCCAGAGTTTTCTGGAAACAATAGGAATAGGTGAAAAACTGGAAGGAGAAATTCATTTTACTTATAATGACGATGTGCATTACTCCCTTGGACTAAAGGGAAATGCAGAGATTCTGAATCTAGAAGACATTAAGTGTTTCATTTACAACTTCTCAGACAAAATAATAAAACATGAAATTTCGTTCTCAAAAAAATACAATATAAGCTTCCTTCTCGACTTTTACCGTAACCTCGTAAAACTGAACACTCCAGAATCTCCAGTTATAAAGCTGGGACATGGAGTAGGTTATCTTGGCACAACAGTAGGCCTAGAAATCAAAAAACATGACAATGAAGTCTTCGAACAAGTGAGAAAATCCCTTCGTGGAAAATCTTATGAGTTCGAATATCCCAAGACCAGAAAAATTGCAGTAGAAGAAAATGTGCCTATGGGATGGTGTAAAATTTTATGATGGTGGATACAGCCGTTCTGATACTTAACACAGATAGACCGGTGAAAGAACCTGTCACTAAGCTTCGTGGTTTTATTGGTGACCAGTTCCCCGATTATTCGCTGCTTCATCATCATGTTGAAGATGGTTACCTCTACACCTATCCAAAAGTCCAGTACAAAATAATTGAAGGCACCCCTCTTATGATTGGAATAGACGAAGGTGCAAAAGTTCTCAAAGAAATATCAAGCGACATCAAAAAATTAGAATTAGGAAATTCTGTTTATAGAATATCTAGTAGACAGATCAATGAGCAAGAAGCTGAAGTCGTTCCTCAACGAGTAATGCACAATTATCGCTTTCTCACCCCTTGGTTTGCTTTAAACGAGAAGAATTATTCCACATTCACGAAAATGAAGGATTTACGCGAAAAAAAATTATTTTTAAATAATATACTCGTTGGAAATTTGCTTTCTATGTGCAAAGGGTTGGGGATAATTGTCAATACTAGATTACATGTGCATAGTCGGCTCAACGAGGAAAGAATTGAGTTTAAAGGTATTTCCTTTACAGGATTCACTGGAGAATTTACAGTTAACTTCAGAATTCCGGACTTCTTTGGTATAGGTAAAAATGCTTCTCATGGATTTGGGACAGTGATGAGAATAAACGAAACAGGAATTATGAGTTAAAAAAATTTAAACATTAATACGTAATATAGAAGGAATTGGCTGTGAAAATCCAATTTTGGCTAAAAAAGTTTATCGTAGAAAAAGAAATATTCATTAGTCTCGGTGTATTTGGTATTTGTTCAATGGTTGCCGATTTATTCAGTGACGAAGGAAACAATAATTGGGCGGCAAACGTACGTATTGCAGGTATTCTAATATTTAGTCTGGTTGTTATAAACGATTTGGTGTTGAAAAGATCAAATAATCCTTTTTTAATCCCAGTTGTATTTACTGAGGAAAAAGACAAGCTTACTTCACGGAATATATTCGATAAATTTGTTCAGTCAAATAAGAAGTTAAAAGATACATCAAAAATATTAGAAGAAGTTTCAAAGCTAAAACAAGACGATCTTATTTTTAAGCTTGATCACTACAATCCTAGAAATTCTGCTCAATCCAATGATTGGATATCCTCTTGGAAAGAACTCTTGCGAGAATGGGAAATGATAGATAGGGAATTGATGGGAAAACCTTTTTCTGATGAAGGTTTCTGTTACCATATTTATCCACATCTCGTTCTACCACTTGCTTTTGCTCTCGGAGCTTCTGTAAATTTACGGAGACCTTTAGTACTGTACCATTATCAAAATCAGGAGAAATTCTACAAGGTTATTGATCTAAAAGATCCTCGTGAAGTAAGTCATAAACCTAAAAGTGCTGTAGCGGCTCCTAAAACTATTCCAGAAGATCTTGATTTTGATAACGGGAAAAAATTAATCCTGCACATTGTCATATCTGCTCGTCATGTTGAAAATTTTCAGTTGCATGAAGACTACCTAAATGCTACTAATGTAGCTATAGTCTATGATAGAGATCTAGATCCTAAGGAAGACTGGTTACCTTACGTTCAGGAAATAGTTCAAATAGCAAAGCCACTGATGCACTACTATAAAGATGTTGATGTTTGTTTAATTTGCCCTTCAGTTGTAGCCTTTGCACTTGGAATGGCCTTCTCTAGGAGAGGATCTTTGAAAGTTTGCCATTGGCTTAGTGAAGGTAAATACATACCTGTGTTTCCACTGTCTGAAATTGAAAGTCACCCTCCTTTCAGTTAATTTTGGAAGAAACCAATTTTTCGAACTTAACAGTTCGCTGTATTTTACATAACATCACTTCTAAAGCATATCACAAAATTGAATTAAAAATGGAGTTAAACCTTTTGTCAAGCAGTAAGTCGAAACTGACGTTAGGATGTTTGAACGATATTGAAACAGGGGAAGATTCACTTGGATTCAAACCTTACGTTGAGGCTATCGCAGAGTTTCTTACTGCTGAGGGTACACTGCCCCCAATTACCCTTTCTATTGAGGGACAGTGGGGATGCGGTAAATCTTCTTTCATGAGACAATTGCAAAAAGAAATTAGCAAAAAAAATAAAGCAGGAGAAGAACCAAAATATTTTACTGTCTGGTTCAACTCTTGGAAGTATGATAAAGAAGATGAATTATGGGCTTCTTTTGCACTTAATTTTATGGATGAGTTATCAAAACAAATTTCATGGAGGCGTCTACAGTTTTCAAGGCTTAAATTGTTGCTTCTTAGATACAAAATTAAATTGAAAAGTAACTTCCTTATTTTTGTCCATTTTTTATGGAGTATTTCTTCTTTGATACTTATTTCTTCACTTTTGTCTTTGGTCATTATCTATGTTTTACATTACCTAGGAATGGCATTACCATACTTTATAACTGAAAATTTTTTTCAAAAATTCGCTAATTTTATTTTAATTTCAGCTCCGCTTGCAGGTCTTATGAAATATTGTTCAACAGAGAAATGGTTTATAGATATATGTAGAGATCCTTTCGGCCTGAAAAAACTTGAATCGAATACGAATTACAAGGAACACCTATCTTTTAGAGAGTATTTTCATTCAGACCTTAACGAAATAATCAAGTCTTATGTTGGAGATTCGAAAGTCTATGTTTTCATTGATGACCTTGACCGTTGTGAAGTCCCAAAAGCAGCAGAACTCATGCAGGCAATTAACTTGATGATCTCTGATAACTCAAAAGTTTATTTTTCCTTAGCTGTCAATAGAAAAATTATTTCGGCAGGGCTTGCTGCTAAAAATAAGAAAGTTATCGATTACCTAGAGGTTGAAGGTCTTGAATATGGTTATGACTTTATTGAAAAATTCATCCAACTTCCGTTTAAAGTACCCAGTCCCAAGAGTGCTGATTTTTTAAAATTTTTAACATCAGTCAATGAAATTTCTTTAAATCCGTCTGAACCATCTGAAAATTTTACCCATGATGAGTCTCCTGAAGGAGATATAAGATCTTTGAAGAATGAGTCTAGAATTCAAAATACAGGATCTAATGACCTCAATAATGTTGAAACCGAATCAAATAAGCAGGAAATCCATAACGACAAGGATTGTGTGGAAAATTCTGAAATATCAAAACTAATTTTAGAAATGGTTTCTCCTGCGCTGGACAATAATCCTCGTCGGATAAAGCAATTTATTAACCAGTTTAGGTTTCAGAAAATTATTGGATATAGGATCGGCCTTTTCTCTTATAACGAAGGGACACTTGCAGAAAATATGTGGAACTGTAAAAAACTCGCAAAATTCGTGGCAATAAGTATAAAATGGAACTCACTTATTTCCGCTTTGAACTCAAACAGAAGACTTCTCGACCAACTACAAGAATATGCATTAAAGCCGGAAAATGAACGTAATAAACTGGAGAGATGGACCAAAGAAGAAAAGCTGATCGAGTTGTTAAGACACGGTTGCATGAAAGGAACTAATATATCAGAAAATATGGCTGAATATACTCTTTCAGGTCTAGATTTAAGTAACTTATTGGAAATCTCACCCGTGATAACATATACTGAAGAGGCTAATTTTGTAGGTTCTGACTTTAAAGGAACTAACTTTTACTGGTCTAAGATGAAGAAATCTATTTTGATACCAATCATATTCACTGAGGGGACTAATAGGAGTATTTCATATAATATGTACGAGAAATTTATTCGATTAGATAAAAAATTGAACAGCGAACCATATTTGTTAAAAAAAATCCCCGATTTAAAGTTTCCTCTAGTTATTGATCTGCAAAATTTTAATCCACGAAACTCCTATAACTCTGAAGACTGGATTTTAGCTTGGGATGAATTATTAAAAAACTGGGATGGTATGGATAAAAAGCTAATAGAAAGACTCCCTCCTAATGAAGGTTTCTGTTACCATATTTATCCACATCTCGTTCTACCACTTGCTTTTGCTCTCGGAGCTTCTGTAAATTTACGGAGACCTTTAGTACTGTACCATTATCAAAATCAGGAGAAATTCTACAAGGTTATTGATCTAAAAGATCCTCGTGAAGTAAGTCATAAACCTAAAAGTGCTGTAGCGGCTCCTAAAACTATTCCAGAAGATCTTGATTTTGATAACGGGAAAAAATTAATCCTGCACATTGTCATATCTGCTCGTCATGTTGAAAATTTTCAGTTGCATGAAGACTACCTAAATGCTACTAATGTAGCTATAGTCTATGATAGAGATCTAGATCCTAAGGAAGACTGGTTACCTTACGTTCAGGAAATAGTTCAAATAGCAAAGCCACTGATCCACCGCTATGAAGATGTTGATGTTTGTTTAATTTGTCCTTCAGTTGTGGCTTTTGCACTCGGAATGGCCTTCTCTAGGAAAGGATCTTTGAAAGTCTGCCATTACTTTAGTGATGGAAAATACAGGCCTGTATTTCCTCTATCTGAAATTGAAAGTCACCTTCCTTTCAGTTAATTATTACATGCTAGCAAAATAGACTTGCAAAACGGTTTTCACAAAAACAAGGTTGAGGAAGTAACTTTCCCTCTAAAAAACTAAAGCAAAAATAACTCCAAAGTCATTACTTAACAGAGTGAATCCCACGACCACCAACCTCGAAACCCCAGAATGTTGTCCTCGATTTGACCCCGCCCCCTGTGACGGGAAATTGTTTTAATAAAGTTGCTTAAATGAAAAAAATAAAAGGTTCATCAAGGATTCAGCTACCACGCAGTTTAGCATGCCTCTTAATTTAGAAAGATAATAAAATTAAGGTATTTTTGAAAAATTAATGGTTGTGCGAAAATTCCAAATCTTATAAACTCTATAAGGAACAGTGCTGTGGATTTTTTTCAGATTAGTGCGATAGGTGCGATTCGAACGCACGAATTCCTACAATACCAGGCCCTCTAAATAGCGCTTTTAACCTAATTTTTTGCTATAACTAGAGCTTAATGCCTGATATGTTGTTCTCATGTTGAAAGAGTGAAAAAAGAATCAATTTTCTTCAGGAATATGCACAATAACCGTAAGTTCCTGCCCTT
>CAZLNG010000100.1:0-13672 GCA_964560735.1 uncultured Methanosarcinales archaeon
ATCAAAATTAAAAATATCAGAATAAATTTTCTGTTCGTGAATCTTCCTCCTGTAACTAAATTGGAGAAAAGATTCCAAAGATCTGTAGACATTAGTTCCTATCAGGCTAATAACAGTAATTCGGACTATAGCCAGTAAAAGTCGAGTTATCACTCGTTCAGGAAATGTTTCATATCTATTTTTGAGTGAAGTAATTTAAAATTTATTTTTTTTGTGATAGGATTCCCTTAACAGATCCTCTCCAATCTTATCTCCATAAATAATTCCCAGATAATACTAATTTTTAACACAAATAAACAATTTATTAATAAAATATCATATATATCAACATTTCTAAATGATTTTTTAGGCGTTTATTTTAGATATTCATGCGTCTTAAAAATTAGTTTACATTCCCTCAAACATTAAAAACACATCAATAGACTCAGAAATTTCTCTGATGAAACAATTCCTTCTACTTTCAAGCTAATATATAAAAAATTTTAAAATTACGAAGTTCTATAAAAGTATTTTATTAATTAGTAGGTTATTTGCATAATTAACTGGCAATAAATAATATGATTATATTTTTAAGTAATAAAAAATATGATTCATATGCCACAATTTCACAAAAACACGGCAGGAAGCCCAGAAAATATGGACAAATTAATTACTCTGACTCCACACGCTGAGAATATAGAGCAGTTTCTCCGAGAAATTGCAATGGGATTCGAGAGATCACAGATATTTCTTACAGCTTTTGAAATGAGAATTTTTACAAAACTGAAAAGACCTGAGACTTCAAAAAGTCTGATTCTTGAAATGGGATTGCACCCGGAAATTACTCCTCGTTTCCTTGACGTTTTGACGGCGATGAAACTACTTTGCAAAAAAGGACAATATTATCAGACAGCTCCAGAACTGGCACCATTTCTCGTTGAAGGAGAACTTTATTTTTCACTTTACCTGGAATCTGCAAGTAAAGAGCGCCAAATCTGGATGAATATGAAAAAGGTACTTGTGGAAGGTACTCTTTCAAAAACAAAGAATGAAAAATTTTCCTATACCCGAGAATCCCTTGAATGGACTGCAAAAGACTGCGAACGCGGAAGGCTTCAGAAAACCCTCAAAATTGTTTGTGGCCTTCCCGAATTTGAGAGTGCCAGGCGTCTAATAGATCTGGGAGGAGGGCATGGGCTGTTTGCTATCGGATTTGCCCAGGAAAATCCAGATCTTGAAGTTATTGTGTATGACCAGCCGGAAATAACCAATCTTGCCTCCGAATATATAGAGAAGTACGGCATGCAGGACAGAGTAAAAGTGCTTTCAGGAGACTATCTACAAGAGAATTTTGGAAATGGATATGATATTGTTTTTGAGGCTCTTTCTCTGGAAGGAGGCGAAAAAGAGGCAAAAATCCTCTACCAGAAGGTTGCTGATGCCTTAAATCCAGGAGGACTTTTTGTTACTCAGCTTTTTACGCTGGATGATTCCGAAATCTCACCTCTTTCTACCCTCACCCTTGACCTCAAGGAAAGGATCACAGGACATAGACAGCTGCATCTCATGACCAATAAGAAACTTTTTGAGCTCTTTGAAGAAGCAGGCCTCGTTGGGGAACAAGTTTTAGAGGTTCCAATGGGTACCGATCTCCACATAAGGATGGCATTTGCAAGGAAAAAATAAAGTAATTTCGTGAGTGGACGACTGTATATAAATGTATTTATTTTAGCCTGCCTCAACAAATTTAAATAACTAAAGATATTACATAAAATCAAAAAAGTAACATTAAATTACTTTTTTATTACTATTTTATATAAATAAATACTACAGTATTGAACTAATGTAAGATGTCTAAAGAATTTGTAAAAACTAAGGATGCTTCTGGAAAATAAAGACGCTAAGGCACATAAAAGAGGTTCAAAGAGGTTCCAAAAAATGAATACAAAAACTAAAGTTCTTTTCATGGCCGTCATTTTATTGGTTTCAGTCGTTTTAAGCGGCTGTGCAGATAAGGCGGCAGAAAACGAAAAAACGAATATAAGCCAGGACACGGAAAAAACTGCCCAGGCACAGGCACAGGAAGAGAGTCCGAACAAAGATGCGGCTCAAAGAATAACTCCTGAAGAAGAAAAAGAAACTAATGAAACTGCTCCTGTAAATGAAACTGCTGAGAAAAATGTCAATTTGACCGGCAGTTCAGGAAGCAAGAGTGGCAGTTCCAGTTCAGGAAGTAGTTCCAGCTCCCCCTCGGATAAAACAGACAAAATAACTGTTACTGATGATCTGGGAAGAGAAATAACAGTTCCCTACCCATGTGAGAGGACCGTATTCCTCGTTGAAAATGCCATGAACTCCATGTATGCAGTAGGAGGAGCTGACAAGATCAGCGGGATAGGCGCAGTATGGTATGAAGATAAAAAAGCACCTTTTTTCAGAGCTATAGATTCAAATTATGATAAGAAGAGGCTTTCCAACGGAAGTGAGCAGCCGAGCAATGAAAAAATAGCAACCGTGAACCCCCAGGTCGTGTTCCTCTGGGCATCTGACTGGGAAAGCGCGGATATAAAAGCGATTGAAGAAAACCTTAAGGTCCCTGTTTATGGAGTATTCATTGACAGTCTGGACGACCTGCAAAGGCAGATGAAAACACTAAGTAAACTGATCGGAGATGAAGAGCGCGGACAGGAAGTAATCGATATCATGGATAAATACATGAAAAAAGTTACTGATGTGACCGGAACCCTGTCTGTCACAGAAAAACCGACAGTTTACTGGATGTGGGGAGAATACGGCACAGCGGGTCTGAACAGTACGGCAAATGACCTCATAGAAAGAGCTGGTGGAGTAAATGTCCTCAATAACTGGACAAATGAGACAAAGAGTATAGAACACCCGACTCTGAATCTTGAGACTCTCCTTGAGCTGAACCCCGAAGTTATATACATGTGGAATAACGAGAACCTTGACCCCATAAACATAACATCAGGAGACACTGTCGACGGAATAGACTTCAGCACATGGAAAGAGATCTCAGCAGTCAAAAACAAAAGAGTGTACGAGATTTCAGACCCATTCGTTTACGACTTCCATTCCCCGAGACTGCCTCTTGCAATGATGCATGTTGCAAAAGACCTCCACCCGGACAAGTTTGCAAATATAAACCTTACACAGGAAGTAGACAACTATTATGTGGAAGTCTATGGAGTGCACTATCCGGGGTTTGAAAAAGCAGATGATTCTGGCTCAACTGAAAATGAAACTATAACAATTACAGATTCCGCGAACAGAACCGTAGAGGTTCCTTATCCAGTTGAATCAATTGTAGTCCTATGGGACAACCCTCCAGAAGAATTGAGATCACTTGGAGCTATTGACAGAATAGTCGGTATAGACACAGCCACAAAGGAAAAGGTAGACAAAGGATTCTTCCCTGAACTTGAAGATGTGCCTGTAATAGGAAGCTATGATGAACCAGACTACGAAAAGATTGCAGAACTTAATCCTGATGTTGTGATCATGCTTTCAAGCTATGCTCCACTGCCGGATGAGGTTCAGAAAAAACTTGAACCTTTCGGAATAAAAGTTGTAGCTCTTGACTTCTACAGGGTCGAAGAATGGGAAAGGGAAGTAACCACCCTAGGTAAAATGCTTGACAAGGAAGATGAAGCTAAAGAGTACATAGCGTTCTTCCAAAAATACTGGGACATGCTGAATGAAAGGTCTGCAACGATTCCCAAAGACGAAAAGAAAACCATTTACTTTGAAGGTGCAAAGACCTACCAGACATACGGAGGAGCAGATTACGGATCAGGCATCCCTGGAATGATCAGGGCTGCCGGTGGTCTGGATCTGTTCCCCGAGAGAGCGGAATATGCATTCGATGTCGATCCTGAAGAGGTTGCTACCAGGAATCCGGACATCATATTCAAAGGGACTTCCATTGGATATTACCTTACAAATACCACAGAATGTGCAGCTATAAGAAATGAAGTTGTCAGCAGGCCGGAACTTTCCAATACAACCGCGGTAAAGAACGATGCTGTTTACTTCATCAGCTTTGATGTTGCAGGTGGTGCAAGGAAGAAGTTTGGTCCGATGTATCTTGCAAAAAAAATGTATCCGGAACTCTATACAGACATGGATCCCGATGCGATCCTCAGGGAATATCTTACGAAATACCAAGGTCTGGATTACCAGGGGGTATATATCTACCCCCAATAATTTTCTAATCTCAAGATATTTTGTGATCTTATGTCTGTAAAACAGCTATATTCTGCGCACATAGCAAAGAATATCTTCTTTATTATTCTGGGCCTTGCAGCCCTTTTATTTTTACTGATGTTTGCAGTAACCGTGGGTGCTGCCGAAATTAGTGTAAAAGATGTTTTTCTAACGATACTGTCCCGGTTCCTGCCAGTCGATGCGGTTGAATTCAATAACACTGTCCTGTGGCATTTGAGGCTTCCTCGACTTTTCATGGGCGTGATAACAGGAGCAGGACTTGCACTTGCAGGAGTTGTGATGCAAGGGATAACAAGGAATCCTCTTGTCAGCCCCTTTACAATTGGAATTTCCTCAGCTGCGGCATTCGGAGCTGCAATTGCGATAATGTTCGGGATTGGTTTTGTAAAAGCTGGTCCATTGCTGGTAATATTGAACGCCTTTGTATTCGCCCTTCTCTGTGCTGGTATAGTGTTTGGTCTATCCAGTCTGAAAGGTACCTCCTCTGAGACACTCATTCTTGCAGGGATAGCAATTTCTTATTTTTTCAGTGCTTTAACAGCAGTGCTCCAGTTCTTTGCGTCCGAGGAAGAACTGATGATGATAGTCCACTGGACTTTCGGTTCGCTTACAAGAGCCTCATGGGATGAAATAACCATCTCAACAATGGCTTTTATCATAATATTTCCCCTTGTGATGTTATTTGCCTGGGATCTTAATGCAATGATGCTCAACGACGATGAGACAGCTAAAAGTCTTGGAATAAACACTTCACGTATAAGGACGATACTCCTGGTATTGTCCACTTTGCTTACAGCTACGATAGTTTCGTTTACCGGAATTATCGGATTTGTAGGCCTTGTGGCGCCCCATGTAACAAGGCTCCTCATTGGAGGAGATAATCGTTTTTTGCTGCCTGCTACCTGTATTACCGGTGCGATACTGGTGATAGGTGCTGATATCGTAGGCAGGATATTGTTACCCCCCATTGTGCTTCCCATTGGTGTTGTTGTCTCATTTGTGGGTGTGCCAATGTTCGTTTATCTTTTGATATCTAAAAAAGAGGAATTCTGGCGATGATGGAAAAACAAATAACATTTGACAGTGAGGTAAGACTTTCCGGAGTGCTGAGGTATCCTGAAGGCGAAAATCTTCCCGGGATCCTCCTGAACCACGGTACAATGGAGCAGGATAGGGATGGAAACATGGCCTGCCATCCTACAAGAAAAGAAATTCATAAAAGAGATTTTTTCCTGTGTATGTCAAGATATTTAACTGATGCCGGATTTGCAGCATTTTCCTGGGATAAACGGGGGATAAGGGACAGTGAGCCAGGGCCTCAGAACAGTCTGACGCTTGTAAAAGATTCAAAAAGCGCCCTTGATGTTCTTTGCTCACAGGAAAATATAGACAGCAACAGGATCGCTATTTTCGGACAAAGTGCAGGTGTCTATACAACATGTTTGCTTGCAAAAGATGACAACAGGGCAAAAGCGTACATACTGTCCGGCGGACTTTACAGAGACTGTAGTGAAATGATGGCTTTCAATTACCTCAGACCAGTGGAGTATGCAAAAAGAAGCCAGAAACATCTGGAATGGGTTGAAAAGAACGATATGTGGGGACTGATAGTTGGTTCTAACCTTAAAAGAAGGCAAGAAGCCATTATGCAGAATAAAAAAGAATATACGGCAGTGTACAAGGGACAGGAATGGATGATTTCAGTAGACCCTTTGTTCTCAGATCCTGAGTATGCCCCTTCCAGACAATTCCGTTATATCAGGAAACCTACATTCGTTGTCCATGGGGAATATGACCTTAATGTACCTCTTGAAGATGCATATATGATAAGGGACGAATTAGAAAAGAACCGGATAGATATTATGTTCACCATCATCCGTGATGCAGACCATGGATTTCATGAGGTGCCATCTAACATGGAACAGAGGCTGAAGGAGCGAATGTCCCTTGAATGCCTGAAGCGTCCGTATAAACCTGAATATTTTACCTCTATTGTGAATTTCCTTCGGGAGGCTCTTTGATGCTGGAGCTGAAGAATGTATCGTTTAGTTATGGAAAAAAAACAATTCTGGAAAGTATCAGTCTCTCTGTTCAAAAAGGAGAAGTAGTCGGAATAATAGGTCCCAATGGAAGCGGAAAGAGCACACTTCTGAAGTGCATGAACCTTATACTGAAAGCCAGAGGTGAGATACTTTTAAACGGAACAAAACTTTATGACCTGAGCGTAAAGGAAATAAGCCGGCTTATAAGCTATGTGCCACAGAGCGTGCAAACACATTCTTTTCCGATAAAGGTCTTTGATGTGGTCCTGCTTGGCAGAAGGCCTTATATCAGATGGAATGTTGTTGACAGAGACCTGGAGATTGTTGCAGATACATTCGCGATGCTGGATCTGGAACATCTAAGCATGAGAAATTTCGGTGAGCTTAGCGGAGGAGAAAAACAGAAGGTTCTAATTACACGTGCACTGGTTCAGGAACCTGAGGTCCTGCTTCTTGACGAGCCTACAAGTAATCTTGATATAAAGCATCAACTTGAGATAATGCAGATCCTCAGGAATATTGCGACAGAGAAAGAGCTGATAGTTAACATTGTCCTGCATGATCTGAATCTGGCAGGCAGGTTCTGTGACAGGCTTATTCTTCTGCATGGAGGAAAGATATTTGCAGAAGGCAACCCTGCAGATGTCCTGACTGACTTCAACATCAGAAAAGTGTATGGTATTGATGCAGAGATAAACTATAGCGAAAAAACAAATTCAATTGTACTTCATCCTGTGAAGGTCATAGATGATATAACTGTCAATGAAATACAAAAAGAAGATTTGCCCTTAGCTGTATAAGGGCTAAAGAATTTGTGATTTCAAGCTTCTTTGGTTTTAAGATCACTGGCAAATAGCACTGCAGGATGGTCGGAAGGTAGCTCTGATAATTTAAAAGGTTCACCATTCTTGTTTTTTTCTTCAAGCCTTCTTCTTAATCCCCCCAAATAGTCCATGAACTCCTGGGGGTCTTTATCACCCTCAAATTTTATTATCAAAAGGTTGGCTGGCTCATCGAAAGGTACCTCATAGCCTGTTTCTATGTCAGGTGGCATAAAAAACAATGAGCCTTCTTTCATATGATGGCGCTTACCTTCTGCATATAATACCCATTGACCTTTGGAAGTGTAAATAATACTTTCAGTGGGATGTGAATGAGCATTGCAGTAAAGACCAGCATGCATTTTTATGAAATGCGCAGAGCCCTTGTTACCTGACATCAGCGGACCAATGACTCCTTCCAGAGTATCGACACCAGGCATTTTTTCTACGGAATCAAGTATTTGAAGTTCTTTCATAGATCATATTCCTGTACTATTTTCCTCAATATTTTTGTAACATAAAAATAAATAATAATCACATTTAATATGAGGAATAATTATGAATCTCATATTATATTTGAAATTATTCATTTCATCTAACTATGCTTCTTTGTTTGGTTAAAAGCTGCTTATATGACCGAACAATTACTATTACAGTATAGTATTACTTGATTTATTTAAAGTATTATTTAGTCTTATATTTTTTATTTTCATATCTATTAAGTAATAAACAATTACATTTATCTAGAATTAAACTGTTGATTAAGTCATTATAATGTAACAAAAAGTGAAATCTCTGTAAGTTTCATCCATCAGGAACCAAAGTAATGTAACAAAAAGTGAAATATCTGTAAGTTTTATCCATCAGGGACCAAAATATAAAGGAAATATGCCAATATGTCTTTTTCAAAAACAGAAGAAAAGCATAGATCTGCAGAATGGTGGGTCAAAACGCTTTTTCATTCGGAATGGAAAAAGCTGGCATTTATAATCTTTTTACTTTTGCCTGTGCCTGTGTTCTTCTTCTCTATTTTTTTAGGAACCTATTCTCTATCTCCTGTGGAGCTGATAAAGGTTCTTCTATCACATATTACATCTTATGAATACAGCTATCCTTCGGTTTACGACACAGTTATCTTCAATATCCGGTTTCCCAGAGTTCTTCTTGCCATGGTTGTGGGAGCAGCTCTTTCAATATCAGGAGCTACATTTCAGGGAGTATTCAGAAATCCACTTGTAAGCCCTTACATCCTTGGCCTTTCTTCAGGAGCAGCTTTTGGGGCTGCACTGTCTATTGCAGTTCTTCCCGAGCTGCCTGCCCAGGTTGGAGCTTTTATCTTCAGTTTGATAGCACTTGGATTTTCTTATACAATGGCCAGGGTGGGAAAGCAGACTTCAACTGTTGCCCTTATACTTTCAGGAGTAATTACATCGTCAATCTTTGGGGCTTTACTTTCGGTAATTCAGTATATGACTGATGAAAAGGCTGTTCAGAGTATCGTTTACTGGACACTCGGCTGCCTCCACACTGCCTGCTGGTCCAAGTTTTCAGACTCCTTCCCACTTGTGGCTGCCGGTTGTCTTCTTATATATCTCCTGCGCTGGAAACTTAATGTCCTTGCCCTTGGAGAAGAAGAAGCAAAAGCAGTAGGTATGAACGTTGAGCTGTATAAAGCAATATTTATAATAGCTGCATCTCTTGCAGCCTCTGCAGCTGTGGCTGTAGCAGGAATTATAGGGCTTCTGGGGCTGATGGTACCTCATATGCTTAGAATGATTTTCGGCCCTGATCATAGGAAAATCATACCTCTGTCAATCACCTTCGGAGCTGCCTTTCTTGCCCTTGTGGACGACATTGCCAGGTCTACATTCGGATTCGAAATTCCTGTCGGAATTATTACTACTCTTCTTGGAGCTCCCTTTTTCCTGTACCTCTTAAGGACTACAAAAATAGGAGGATGGGAATGAACAAAAAGCAGATTCAAAATAAAAAAGGAATAACGGTAGAGAATCTGACATTGAGCTATGAAAAAAACCTGGTTTTAAACAATATAAACCTGTCAATTAAAAAAGGGTCTGTAGTAACTCTTGTTGGCCCTAACGGCTGTGGAAAAACGACCCTTCTCAAAATCATAAATGGCTTTCTTAGACAGAATAAAGGAACTGTGTATATAGACAGCAAGAATATAGAAGAAATAGCAGATCGAGAACTTGCAAGGATTCTGGGACATGTATCTCAGATGCACAAGTCTTCTTTTCCTTTTTCCGTGCTTGACGTTGTGCTTACAGGCCGCATGCCCTATATATCTATGTTTTCAACCCCAGGAAAAAAAGATTTAGAAAAGGCCTGTAATGTCCTGGAATTTATGGGAATAGCGCATTTTGCACAGAGGCCCTATACCCAGATCAGCGGAGGAGAAAGACAGCTGGTTATGATTGCAAAAGCTCTTGCCCAGGAACCTGATTTTCTGTTACTTGACGAACCGACTTCCTTCCTTGACCTGAAAAATCAGATTCACGTCCTGAAAACCATAATCAACCTAGCCAGAATCCGTAATATCACAGTACTAATGACCCTTCATGAGCCAAACCATGCCCTTCTGTTTTCTGATGAAATTATTCTCCTGAGAAAACTGCATGGATTGGAAAACGGAAAATTTGCTAACCGACATAAACAGAGTCCGGCTGATTCTCCTGAAAAAGAGAGAATTCCAGTATTTTCCGAGGAAAATATAGTCAGTTCCGGAGCTCCGGAAAAAGTGATGACCCCTGAAAAAATAAAAGAAGCTTACGGTATAGATGTCGAGATCCTGGAATATAAAGGAAAAAGAATAATAGTTCCAGAAATTTAAACTCTGAAGAAGTTCTCCCAATTCATTTTTTACAAAAGAGTTACAAAAGTTGTTGGAAAAGCGCTATAATTAATAGAGGAAGTGTAAACCACTTTCCAATTTTCTTCATAAGTGAGAAGGAACTTGTAAGCCAGAGAGATAACGATTCTTACCCAAATACTACTATATTTTTTACTCCTTTATCATTAGCTACCTAGAAAGATCGAAATGTTTGAAGATCTATTCTCCAAGGAGTATTCTTAATAGAATAAAAACTCATAAGATTTTATGTTAATAAAAAGTAGATAAATCATAATTAGTAAATTAAAAATTAATTAATGAATATTATTTATGTAGATTCTTAAAAAGATCTAATCATCATGAAAAGGACCTTTATGAAAAAAAATGATTAGCTGAGGCTTAATTTGTAAACTAAATGTAAGAATTATGGTTTTTTCCAGACAATTCGGAAGATATCTCTCCCTGGTGCTTCCTCTTATAAAGTCGCCTTTCAGCCGCTCATTTTTCCCATTAAATTTAATATCAAGCTGAGATCGAATTCATGAATATGGTGTGAAATATGAATCTTTCAGTACCTAAAATCTTACTGCTACTGCTCATACTGACAATGGTTGGAGTTGCTTCCGGGCTCAGCGAAAGCAAAAAAGAAAACCCCATTGAAGCTATCAGTGAAACCGTATTAGATATTAATGAGTCGGAAACGCAACGCTCTGCAGAGCCTCTGATAAATGCATTGGGAGCCAACGATATAAACACCAGAAAAGAAGCCAGATTTGCTCTGGAAGAAATGGGAGAAGAGGCCATAGATCCTCTTATAGGAGTCGTTGACTCAGAAATCCCGGAAATAAGATGTGAAGCAGTTCTGGCTCTTGGAAATATTGGCGGGCAAAAAGCAGAAAAGACCATACTGAAGCTTTTAAAAGACGAAGACCCAAAAGTAAGAAGCAGTGCAGCCCTGGCCCTTGGTAGTGCAAAAAGTCAGAGGGCAGAAGAAGAACTGATTTATACACTTTCAGACGAAGACAGAAGAGTACGCTCCAATTCAGCCTGGGCTCTCGGAGAAATTGCAAAGGCAGGTTCTTCGCCTGAGGAAGAAGACTGGAAGGGAACCTTATTCTCAGGGTCTGTAGAAAGTGAAAAAATAATTGAGGCCCTCTGCGAGGCACTCAATGACGAGAACAGTGGGGTGAGATCCAGTGCAGCAGAAGCTTTAGGAAAACTTGGAGGGGAAAAAGCCGAAGAACCTCTGATAAAAGCCCTCTCGGACGAAGACAGAAAAGTTCGAAGGAATACCGTGGAAGCCCTTGGGAAGATAGGAAGCAAAAAAGCCACCGAACCCCTAATACAGGCGTTGAATGACCAGGATAAAGAAGTCAGAAGAAAAGCTGCTCTAGCTCTAGGAGACCTAAGAGAAGAAAAAGCCACCGAACCCCTGATACAGGCATTGAATGATGGGGATCGTGATGTCCGCTGTATTGCAGCTATGGAATTGGGAGAGATTGGGGACGAGAGGACAGAAAAAGCTCTGATAAATGCCCTTTCAGATGAAGACCCCGAAGTAAGAAGTTTTGTTGTAGAAGCTCTTGGAAAAATAGGAGAAGAAGAAGCAATAGGGGCCCTTATTCAGCAGTTAAAAGATCCGGATGAAAAAGTCAGAAATGTGACTGCAAGTACTCTCGTAGAAACCGGGGACAGAAATACTGAAAAGATTGTTCAGGCATTAAAAGATGAAAATAAAGATGTTAAGTGGCACGCAGGGGATATTCTTGTTGGAATCGGAAAACCGGCTGTGGAATCTCTTATAGAAACTCTTTCTGATAATGATATATATGCCCGTTGTACAGCAGCCTGGGCCCTGGGACAGATAAGAGATGAAAGGGCAATAGAGCCCCTGATTCAGAACCTTTCAACTGAAGACGAGGATGTAAGGCTGAGCTGCACATGGGCCCTGATAAAAATAGGAGAACCTGCAGTACCTGCATTGACAGAAGCTCTTGAAAACCAGAACAAAACCGTTAGAAAGTATATTGTTTTTTCACTTATTGAAATGGGAGACGAAAAAGCAGTCCCGGGACTTATTGAACTGTTTAACGACAATGCAGAAAAAACAGAAACTTCTGCGGAATTCAATGAAAAAGAAGGAGATAAAAAAGCAGATCAACTTCTTCTGAAAGCTGTAGAAGAAAAAGACCTGAACTTCCGGAAGGAAGTGGCAGATACCTTTGAAGAATTGGGGAACTCAGAAGCAAATCCTCTTATTAATGCACTGAGTGCAGAGCCACAAAACATAAAAAAATATGAAGAAATATGTGGAGTGAATTCAGAGAATGAGAAAGCACAGGAGAAACTCCTGGAGATATTAAAGAGTGAAGATAGTTATATGAGGGTCAGCTCCATATTTTCACTTGGAGAAATAGGAGATGAAAGTTCCGTCGAGCCTCTTGTTGAGGTACTTGTAAAAGACTTGAATCAGACTAAAGCTTGTGCAGCCTTTTCTCTTGGAGAGATCGGAAGCGAAAAGGCAGTTGAACCCTTATCATTTGCCTTGAAAGTAGATAAATATGACAATGTAAAAGAATGTTGCGCAATTTCTCTCGGAAAAATAGGGGACCAGCGGGCAGTAGAACCTCTTATTATGGCTTTGAACGAAAATAATTCAATAAAAAGTTGTGCAGCTCTTGCTCTGGGGGAGATCGGAAACCAGAGGGCTGTGGAACCTCTGATCCAGCTGCTATACAATGAGAACCCCGAAGTAAGCCGAAATGCAGCTCTGGCCCTTGGAGCAATAGGAGATCAAAAAGCAGTGAAATCTTTAACTATGACAGTACAGAATGGAAGCGAAACTGTAAGAACCGCTGCAGTTTGGGCTCTTGGAAATATAGGCGATGCTGCAGCTGTGGATACGCTCAATAGTGCTGTAGTGGATGGAAATGAAACATTCAGATGCACTGCCTTAGAAGCCCTGGGAAAAATAAGCGATACAAAAGCAATTGGAACTTTTGAAAAAGCTCTTGAGGATGATAATTCCAAAATTCGTATCTCAGCTATTACTGCTTTGGGAAAGATAAAAGACGAAAAAGCAACTGAAATTCTTGTCAGAGCTTTAGGAGACGATAACAAAGAAGTAAGAAGTTGTGCTTCAAAGATCCTTATTGATAGAAAAAAAGAAGCAGTAGAACCCCTTATCAGAGGTCTGAGAGATGAAAACAAGAATATCAGGGAGAATTCCTTGCTCCTGCTAATTGAAATTGGAGATAAGAGGGCAGTAGAACCTCTCATAAAGTACATGGAAAAAAATAATGAAATTAAACCTGAAATTCAAAAAAATGAGACTTAACCAGGTGAATAAGATCTTCAGTGCATCCTTAGATCTTTAGCTTTCACAATTCCAGGTGTGAGAAGCACATATCGATAACCAGGACCAAGGGCTGAGTCTGTAACTGCAGTAGACATTGTTAGTATTTCATTTGGATTCGGTTAACGAATTTTATGCACAACTTCGAATACCACGTATAATGATTTTCCAAGAGAATTTCTTAGATGTTGCATAAAAAATAGCATTTTTTGAATTTTTGTTCCTTAACCGAATCCAAATGGTTAGTATTTAGAATTTTAAACACTTGAGGTATGAAATCAAATATGTAGACACAGTGGGTTAAGAGAATTTTGAACACTTGAAGTATGAAATCAAATATGTAGACACAGTGGCTTAAGAGAACTTTAACATTTGAGAT
>CAZLNG010000101.1:0-13503 GCA_964560735.1 uncultured Methanosarcinales archaeon
CAGAATACAGACCGTTATTCAGAAAAAAACAAAAAAAGGTTATTGGACTATACTTTTTGTGAATTAGTACATTTGAATGCCGATCAAAGATATAGCAGAAATCCAACATAAACTACTCTGGGAATTATTGTAATTACAATTCATTTGAGGAGTAGATATGGATAAATTAACCGAATCTCTCAAAGAGATGGCTCTGACCCTTGGAGCCTTTAAAGTGGGAATTGCAACTACTGAAACCCTTGCAGGAGGGCCTCCTTCAGCTGACCTGACTTATGTACTGCCAGAGGCGAAATCAGCTATCTGCTTTGCCCTAGCTTTTGACCAGAAACTTATCGACCCTTACTTTAAGAAAGAAGATCACGCGTCACTTGAAACGAATAAAGTTCGAACAACCACTCTTGCCAACGGGATCGCCCTTGAAATGGCAGGGTTCCTGCAGCAGTATGGATACAAAGCCGTTCCACAGCTTGCAAATTTTGTTTACCGTCAGGATTCGGAAAACTGGCTGCTTGAGATGCATCCTCCTATTTCTCACAGGTACCTTGCGGTTCGTTCAGGAATAGGGCACTTCGGATATTCAGGAAACATCATTACAAGGGAATACGGATCAGCTATTGTACTGGCTTCGGTTGTTACGGATGCAGAACTAACTCCAACAGACCCTCTCCCGGAAGAAGAAAACTACTGTGACGAGTGCAAACTCTGCCTTTCTGTTTGTTCCTCCGGATATGTAGACCCGGTTGAGAAAGTTACTGTAACCCTTGGAGGAAAAGAGTTTAGCTACGGGAAACGAAGAAGCAATAGTCGCTGCTTTCTTGTTTGTGGAGGACTTACAGGTCTGAACTCCTCGGGAAAATGGTCTACATGGTCTCCGGCGCGCTTTGAAATCCCAAAAAAAGATGAGGATTTTATTGCTGCACTGCCCGGTACCATAGAAGCTTACCTCGAAAGGCCTAAGATAAAAGGCGGGTTTTTCATATGCCTGATTCCAGGAAACCGGATGGAATACACCTGTTCCAACTGCCACTTTGTCTGCCATCCTGATAAAGAAACCAGAAAAGCCAGGTACAGGATGCTAACAGAAAGCGGCGTGGTCATACAGGAACCGGATGGGACCCGCAGAGCCGTCTCTCCTGAAGAAGCAAAAGAGTTTCTCAAAAACATGCCTCTGGAGAGGAGAAAACTGTACGAATCAGTACCGGATAAATAATCAATCTAAAAGCTAATGTAATATAGAAAGATAGTATAATTTGTCCAAAAAGTTCAAAAAAAGCAGATTGGGAATTCAGGAGCAATTCAGAATCCTGGAATTGCCCTTTTTCAGAATTTTCAGCGTACAGGTGATCTTAATCCAGATACACAGTATGCAGAATCTCATAGACAGGACCTTCGGGAGTCAGCGTGCTTTTCTTTAAAAACACTTTGTCCACCCGCAGAGTACCGAGTTCTACATCTTTCAACTCTTTAAGCGTATTTATGAAAGCGTTCTTCTGGTCCTTACTGAGAAACTTGACCCTCGCGAGAGTTGCATGGGCAGAGAAATCTCTGTCATCCTTTTCAAACTTAAAAGGCTTTAGCAAATTCTCTACTTCATCATGCAAAGCCCGGAAATTTCCGGCTGCACCCAGCCAGAGCACCTTCGGATTTGAAAGTTTGGGAAAGACCCCCAGTGTTCCTACTCTTGCCTCGAAAGGTTCGCACATTATAGAATCAAGGGCTTCAGAAAGAGCTGGAATCATCGATTCATCCACATCCCCGAGAAACTTTAAAGTTATGTGAACGAGTTCAGGGTTAACAAATTTAAGATCAAAGCCAGTAAATCTGCCCTGTAGTTCCCGAAGTTTTTCCCTGAACCCCGGGTCTAAGTCCACTGCTATAAAAGTCCTGATCAAAGTTTTCACCAATAAGAATTAAAGAAATAAACAGAAAAATCTTCCTATAAAGATCATTATAAAAAATAGGAGTGGAAAAGTGAAAAAAGGAAGAAAAGAAAAAAGAAGGAGAAAAGACAAAGATGGTGACAGAGTAATTATAATATACCAGACATAACAATACAGGAGAATAAATAAGCGTAACTATATATAAAGTAATTACTAATGTTAACCTAAGAGAATAAAGATAAATGAACAAACATGCTACTAAAGCAAATAGAAACTTAAAAAATAATAACCAGAATTAAGAAAATAATACCGAAAATTAAGAAAATAATGTTCATCTTAAAAAATAATGTTAATTTCAGGGATTAAAAGCAGAACCGCAAACAAATCTCCAAGTAATAAAAGCGGTGGATCAAATGGACAAAGCACGCATAATTGCAGAAGCAGCAGCCCGGATTTCCATTGAGCTTAAAGCTGCCGCAATCATGGTCTCAGGGGATCTGAGTTTTGAGGGGATCGAAACTGGAGGGGTTCCGGTCTACTATATTCCCATGCGCCCGAAGAGCATGATAGACCATCTGTTAGCTACGGGCAGAGATGGAAAAAACCCTATAAAAGAGCTCAGCGACCAGATAAGCCGGGAAGCTGCCGTCAATTCCGATCACCTGCTGCAGGCGACTGCCATGGAGTACGTGCTTGGAGAACTGAATACCGGCATTGTTATAGGTATTATTGAGACCCGTGGTTCCAGTTCGATTATTGTACATAACATTGAAGAAAATCCTCTTGTAAAAGCCATTAAAGAATGTCAGGAAAGGATAAAGCCGGAAGTAATGGGCGCAATCATGAAAATTTCTTTTGACATTGCCCTGGCAGGCAGGGAGGGAAAGAAAATAGGAGCTGCCTTTATTGTAGGTGATTCCCAGGAAGTTCTTAAAAGGTCTCACCAGATAATAATTAATCCTTATGAGGGCCATGAAGAGGTTCACAGGAATATTCTTGACAAGAGGAACTGGGAATCCATAAAAGAATTTGCGCAGCTTGATGGCGTTTTTGTGATAGACGAGACGGGTTATATCCATGCGGCAGGGCGCTACCTTGATGTTGATGGGAAAAATGTAGATATTGAAAAGGGGCTTGGTGGCAGGCACGTTTCAGCAGCCGCGATTAGCAGAGATACGGTTGCAATAGCTGTTACAGTATCCGAATCAGGTGGAGTTCTCAGGATATATAAAGATGCAAAGGAAACAATCTGCATGGAAGCATTAAAAACTGCAATGAAAGATATTTAACTTATTAATATATTTAATTTCTAGACGGATTTAATTTCTAAACGGATTTAATTTTTACTTATGCTTAGCCTCCATAGTATATCTAGCACCCAGTGCTTTTGAATTTTAGATTGAAAATATTAGTCATATTACGTAGAAATGAGAACATTTTAAATAAACGGAGGAAGAAGAGATTGACGGAGATTTTATTTAAAGAAAAATGTGTATGTAACTTACAAAGAAATCAGAAAAAAAGAGTGATCCCATGAGAAGGCAGCTTTTTTATATTCCTTTTAGCCTGACATTCCTTCTTCTTTTAATTATTATTCTTGTTTTTGGACTTGCTTTCCTCTTTTTTGGGGGTATCGTTTCCGCTTTTATGAAAATCGGGTTCTCACTCGGAGACGCACTTATAGTCCTTTTACTTTCTCTCGTCGGAAGTAGCATCAATATTCCTCTGACAACCCTCAGGTCGGATTCTCCGGTAGTTCAGGACAGCTATGTCCGTGTTTTTGGAGTATCTTATAGAGTCCCAGTCAGAAAAATCGTGAGAAATGAAACAGTACTTGCCGTCAATGTGGGAGGAGCAATTATTCCAATACTAATTTCTGCGTATCTCCTTACAAAATTTCCTTCCTCTCTCCATATGGCGGGACTCGGAATATTAATAGTTGCATTAATAACACATTCCGTAGCAAGGCCTATTCGAGGAATTGGTATCGCAACCCCTGCCCTGATTCCACCTCTGGCAGCTGCTCTTGTTGCAATCCTGCTTAGCTGGGCTATTCATATTCCTGGATGCCCGGTTGATCAGTGCCAGGTTGTCACTGCCTATACAGGAGGAGTTCTCGGAACGCTTCTCGGAGCTGATATCCTTAACCTGGGAAAAATTAAGAATCTGGGGGCTCCGGTTGCAAGTATAGGCGGAGCAGGAACCTTTGATGGAATATTTTTGAGTGGATTTATTGCCCTTCTCCTGATTTAAAAAAATATTGTCGAAAAAAACAAAAACAAATCAGAAAAAAACCGGGACTAAAGGGTAAAACATTAAGACCGAAAAGGATACCACAGAGCTACTTTTAAAAACGCCCAGCTACAGAATTAAAGTAAAATTAACTTTAAAAAAAGGAAGAGAAAAAAGGAGGTTTGAGAAGATCACTCTCAGGAGTTCATTCCCCCTCAATCCACTTTTTTACGCAGAGGTCAATTTCTCCTTTTTAGAAGAGCCTGAGATAGGGCGATCCCGATAACCCCTCCAAGCACTTCGAAACCGGGAGTTTTTGAGGAAGCTTCTTTTCCGCCAGCTTCCTCTTCAGAAAGATTCCCGCTGCCTTTGGAATCTCCAGCTTTACTCTGGATAAGAGGAGCAGATCCAGATTCATTAGAAACAGATTCAGAATCAGTGACTTTGGGGACTGTCTCTGTTACATTTTCTTCTTCTGTAGGACTTACGCACTTGAGGTTCAAAATCAAGATCAATAGACATTGCTATAAAAGCTATGGTTTAGACAGTTGAAAGTTTAACGCCGTTGGTTTTTCAGTTCAACCGCGTAAGTCCTATTCTGTTTTATCTCCTGTTCCTTCTGTTGCATTTGCCTTTTCTGTTATGTTTGCCTCTTTTGCAGGAGCCACGTTATCTTTGGGCACAGATGCAGCCTTATCCTCTATAGTAACGTCGGTTGCTGGATAGATAACGTATCCCTCTGCAGAAGTGCTTCCCTTACCCTCGTCTGAGGTCTGGAAATACCAGGAATCAGTAAAGTAGTTCTTTACATCTTTATCGAGATTAAGGGAGATTGATTTTGAATTTTTAAGGACAATTTCGTTTTCTGAAGCTTCTTTTACTTCAAAACCCTGATATTCGTCCCCATTCTCGATAAACATCACATTATCTTTGTCGATGAGCCATGTATATTTAAAGACAGCAAAGGAATCAGTGGCACTTGTGAATACCGAGTCTACATAAGTGATGAAATAGAGCTGGTCTTTCTTATCTCCGATATCTGCGGTTGCAGTAAAGGTCTTATCGTCAACAGTTCCGTTTGCACTGACAATTCCGGACTCAAATTCGTCTCCGTTCTTGTTTAGCGAGAACCAGACCTTTTCGCCTTCCGCATCTACCTGATTGACTGTAAGAGAATAGTTTTTCCCAAGGTCTAGAGATTCTCCAGCCTTTAATTGCTTTTTGTCAGATTTCTGATCGAATACAAGGTTTGCAAGTTTAGTGGAATCATTTCCAACGGTAACATATTGTTTTCCAAATAAGGCAAGTTTATAATAGAACATCCCGTCAAGTTTTGCAGGAGTTGTCTTGGGATTCAATTCAAGGTCAGAAACAAGTTCGTACTTGTTGGAGAAGGGGTGAGTAGTGTACACCAGTTCTTCTTCCCCTATTACGCGGTTTCCGGGGTGAGCCTTACCCAGTTCGTTCTCGCCGTCTTTTTCAACATACTGGAGGCGTTCTCCCCACCAGTTCTCAGAAGCTACAAAGTCCTTGTGTTTGTTAACAGGATAGTTAAAGCCGCCAAAAGTGGTCGCATTCCAGGCAAAACCCTCCGATGGTGTCTCACCAGTGTCAAACGGAAAACCTTTTAAAGTGTAATTTCCAGAAGCGTTGAGTTCTTTTGCTGGATAGATAACGTATCCCTCTGCAGAAGTGCTGCCTTTACCCTCGTCTGAGGTCTGGAAATACCAGGAATCAGTAAAGTAGTTCTTTACATCCTTATCAAGGTTGAGAGGAATTGATTTTGAATTTTTCAGAACAATCCCACTTTCTGAGGCTTCTTTTACCTCAAAACCCTGATATTCATCTCCGTTCTCGATAAACATCACGTTATCTTTGTCGATGAGCCAGGTATACTTGAAAACTGCAAAGGAATCGGTGGCACTTGTGAATACGGAATCTATATAGGTGACAAAGTAGAGCTGGTCTTTCTTATCTCCGAGATCTGCAGTTGCAGTAAAAGTCTTATCGTCAACAGTTCCGTTTGTATTGACAATTCTTGACTCAAGTTCTTCTCCGTTCTTGTTTAGCGAGAACCAGACTTTATCTCCTTCGACATCTACCTGATTAACTTCCAGAGAATAATTTTTCCCGAGGTCCCAGGATTCTCCAGTCTTTAATTGCTTTTTGTCAGAACCCTGATCGAACAAAAGGTTTGCAAGCCGGGTAGAATCGTTTCCAACGGAAACATATGGTTTTCCAAACCAAGCAAGCTTATAATAGAACATTCCGCCAAGTTTTTCAGGGGTGGTCTTGGGGTTCAATTCAAGGTCAGAAACAAGCTCGTATTTGTTGGAGAATGGATGGGTAGTGTACACCAGTTCTTCTTCCCCTATTACATTGTTTCCGGGATTTTCCTTGCCAAGTTCATTCTGTCCATCTTGTTCGATGTAATCAAGACGTTCTCCCCACCAGTTCTCAGAAGCTACAAGGTCCTTGTGTTTGTTCACAGGATAATTGAAGCCGCCAAAAGTGGTCGCATTCCAGTGGAATCCTTCTGATACGGTTTCATTCGTGTCGAAAGGAAATCCGGATATAGTTGGGATTGGAGCTGCAAACCCGCAAGGGGCAAGCATCAAACAAACTGTAAGCGAAGCAAACAGTGAAACTAAAGTCCTTTGAATATTGGGTTTCATAGGGCATTATCACTCATTTTCATTGATTTTCAGATATCAAGTTATAAGAATAGTAGATGTATAAGCAAATATTATTATAAATTAAACTAAAAGTAACAACAAATAAAGAATAGTAATTAATAAATTTTACTAATTTGAACTAAAAAGAAATTAAATAATACTAAACAAAACATACAAAGAAGAATATTAAAAAGCAGAACGTTCTGGAAGCTCATGAAAAATAAATTAAGAAAAAACAGCAAGATGGGTAAAAATAAAACAGCAAGGAGGGTAAAAATAAAGCAGCAAAGAGATAGAAAGAACTAATAAAGATAGAAGAAAGGTAAAAGGATCAATAAGAATAGTAAAAAAGGAAAGAATTTAAGAAACAAAATAACACGTAATAACACACAAAGATGAGTTCAGGAGTTAAAAACTGGAAAAAAGGATTCGATAACTCAACCCTTTACTTTGAAGCGAAGAAGAGCTGCGATTCCTCCCAATTTGTGAAGTTTTTCTCCGGGCTCAAAAGCTGTGCTGAAAACTATAACTTTTCCCTGAGCCTGTTCGACTTCCATAAGGAGTTTGTCAATATCTTCTCCTTTCTCCCGCCCTTCCCGGAGAGTTTCGTCAGCAATGAGCAGGGTATCGACAGCCCCGTAGCTGAGAGCATTTTTCACATCTGCAAAACCATAGGCTGCTTTACCGTCCATTGAAATTTCTCGAATAAGATCTTCCATCAGGGATGATTCACGGGCTATGCGAGATTCTTGCATGATCCTGTCGACTGCGCCTCTGCGGAGAACCTCCTGAAAGCCGGACATCCCAATCATCGAAGTGTCTTCTGTAAGGGCTTTTGAAGCCAGTTCAGGCTCAGTTTGCTGGAAATATTTTAAAAAATCGTCTTTAGTAAAACCTGGCCCTGCAATAACTATGGAAGCCTCTTCAGGAACGGCATGCCGAAGCTGCTCGACAATTTCACTGAAAAATTCATTCCTCAAACCTGTTTCTCTTTTTCCGGAAGACTGCCGAATGTGGGAATAGATCTCGATTCCGTAGTGATGCACAAAACCAATATCTGCATCACCTTCCTCCACTGCCACCATAACAACTTTCGGGCGTTTGGAAGCCTCTTCAGCATCCTGAATTCTCTGTAACTGGTCGTTCTTCCAGTTCTCTTTAATAATGGAAAGGTTAGTACCTATCTCAACGTTGAGGGTATGATAGGAACCAGCATCCATTCCCTGCTCAATTGGCCCGTGTATTCGTAACCGGTTTGCGAATTTGTGAAACTCAATTTCTTCAACCCTGATTCCAAGCCTTACTTTTACTTTTTCAACCTTTTCAGGACGAATTTTATCACTTGAAGTGTCGGCTTTCCTTTTAGTAAGAGCAAAAACCAGATCCCCTTTTTCGATTATATACTTCAGGTGCCAGAGATCATCAAGAGTTTCAGCAGTTACTGCAACTTCCCCTTCCCTGCCTTTAAGAGAACGGTTTGTAACTCTCAAGCCTTTTTCACCTCACCTGCTTCCATTTCCCTTTCTCTTTTTTCCCGAGATTTCTTCTCGATCTTCTCTTTAAATTCTCCCTCAATCTCTCCTTCAAGATTTTCTTCAATTTCTTCTCCGGTCTTTACAAATTCGTCTTCAAATTTTTCTCCGGATTCTCCGAACTGCTCTTTCACTTCTTCTCCAAATTTCTCTTCAGACTCTTTCCCGCCACTTTCGGGTTCATCCAGTCCAGAAGGTTCGTATTTGCCTTCTTCAGGCGCAGTTTTCAGACCTTTTCTTTCAGGCTTCTGGCTCTTTAAGTCCGATTCTCCTGGTGGAATCATCATTGCTACCAGGTCAGGAGAAGCTATTTGCTTGACAAAACGGGGATCTCCGAGTTCATCAGCATAAATTCTATAGATCTTTTTTGAGATGTCATTCTGATTAAAAGCGCCAGGAACCATTTCCAGAATATAGTCTCCATGTTTCCGGACAGCAGAAACAGGCCCGCCTATTACCCTGGTTTCACCTTTGAGTTCAAGCCCGACTGCAATACCCAGAGGCACATCTTTAAAGTAATTACGTTCCCCGCGAATAATAAAAGCTCCTTTCTTCAGATACTCTCCTGATTCTGGAGTCTTTGTAACCTGTTCAGACTTAATCCAGTAACAGTCCCCGCTGAAATGTCCGGCTTTCCAGAGGCTGGAGTAAGAAACTGCAAACTGTGCAACCTCCTGAAGCGTCGATTCTGGAACCTCTTCCCCCCCTGTCTTGACAACTGTCAGGGGAGCTCCAGGCGTCTGGGTGTGGAAAACAATATCTCTTTTTTCCAGATATTTTTTGAAAATTTCTTCATTAGTATCGGCATCCCTGCCTCCTACAACGAGAAAACCATCCGAAGACACAAACCATCTGAACCTGTCATACCAGTGCTTTTTCCGGGAAGCCTGCAGTTTCCTTCCTGCCTTTGCAGCCTTTGCTGCAGCCTTTTTCTCCATGGCCTTTTTTGTGTCTTCTATAGCCTTAAGAGCCCCGTCTTTCTTTTTGCTGAACTTTTTGACCTTTTCATAGTATTCCTGAGCGTTCTGAGGAACTGTTTTCCGGATATCAAGATTTGCGCTCTTTCCGTCAAGCTCCACAGTTACAGTCCCGGTTTTCTGGTCAATATTCGTGATCATCTGGGCTGCAGGTACAGCCTTTTTGGCCTGCTTCAGGATAGACCGGATCTCATCCCAGGAATACCCCTTTGCCCTTGCTCCATTGAGTACGGAAAAAAGCTCCTCTATTAGCTGGTAATTGGCATAAACAGTTTCTGCAAGTGTATTGTTTTTCTCAATCTCTTTTTCGAACTTCTTCAGGCTCTCTTCCTGCTGGAGAAGACGTCTCTCGAAAACTCCAAGAGTCTTTTCCTTTTTCTCGGCTGCTTTTACCTCTGCAACCTGTTCCAGGGCTTTTTTCCCGAAAAATTCGTCAAGTGCCGTATTAAAGGAATCAAAATATTCTTTTTCATATTCAGAATAACGGATAAGATCAAAAGGAAGCACGTCAAAGGTTTCCATCTTTCCGTTAATTTCTTTTTTTACGTGCTGAGGTTTTAGTTTCGGAGCTTCGGCTCCAATTCCTGTTTCAACCTCTGTTTCCAGTCCAACCTCTGTTTCGAGTCCAGTTTGGAGTTCATCCCCAGCTTTAGCTTCAACTTCTTCCTTCCCTATACCTCTTCCACTGAAAAGTGGGGAAAAGAGTTCATGCATTGCACTGCAGAGCTTTGAAGCATCCTCTTCAGATGCGTCCTTTGAAGGCGTTGATTTCTCGATTCCTGCCCTTGCACAAACTTCTTCTGCCAGAACCCCTCCGAGATTGAACCTTGTGGCAATCGTCCGGACAATATCGGCCGTAGATTTCGAAAATGCTTCCATAATGTCCGAAACCTTAGCCTCTACAGGACTCAGCTGCGCCTCAGGCAATTCGTAAATCTCTCCACTCCTGAGCCTTCTGTCCTTCAAAGTCACGGGATTCATAGGCAGGATAATTTTGTTTTCCGAATCGACAATAAGCACGTTCCCCCGGGCAAACAGCTCAACAATAAGTATGCTCCTGACTCCCGCCCTCTCGATCGTTATCTTCACAATCCTGTCAAAGTCATGCTGCTCCACAGAAACAATCCTGCCCCCCATCAGGTATTTTCTAAGCAGCATCGGAAAAGCCTGGGGAAGCTCAGGGCTCGCCCTGAAGTGTTTACTTAAATGAATGCGCTTCCCTGCCTCAATAACCAGGTTGTCCCTCCCCTGATGAAAAACGTAAAGATTGATGCGGATCTCCTCACTCGTAGTCTGATAGATCTTCCCGATCTTAGCATCAATAATGGACTTCGGCCCCGCTGACAGCTCGGCAACAACTGCAGCAACGTCGGCACTTGACATATCCTGCTTCATGAAGTGCATATAAGAGAGGCTTTTCGTATAAGTGTTACTGTAGAATTCTTTTTACAGTAGAGTTGCGCCACCCGAATTCCGCTTCAGGAGCACGGAGTCCTTTTCGCTTCGCTCAAGAGGACTTATTTATGGAGACAGTAATTGGAGAAATTTTGAAAGGAAAAAGGGAAGAAGAAAAATAGATTTGAGCCAAAGAAGCCGGATATTCCGTCTTTAACCTGTCTTGTCCCGCACCTTCGGTGCGGCTTTTTCCTTCCGCAAAAGAGGAAAAAGTAGAAAAAAGAATGTAAGTTGGAAAAGTGATTGATTGAGAAAAAGCTGATCTATCTTCGATATTTTCCCAAAGCAGAGGCATCAGCCCAACTACTCTCCTACTTAACCAGTTCCAATTAAGCGACATATCATATCCTGATTTTAGATGCAAGATACTAAAGATGGAAAATCAAATTTCCATCAAAAGGCGGAGTCCCTTGTCTTCTAATTTGGTATCATTGCCTCCACCACGATTAGCTGAACGGCAGCCTGCAACATCAGGGGACTTACCAGAGGAGGGACGTTTAAAACTAGAACCTCGAGCAACATGGGAGTTACCTCCAGATGTCCATGCGCTGCCATCAGAAGGAGCAGAACTATAATCAGAATGGTGAGTATCCTGTACCCACTCCCACACATTCCCATATATGTCATAAAGCCCCCAAGGATTAGGTTTTTTCTGCCCAACTGGATGGGTTTCACCTTCGGAATTGCTTAAATACCAAGCATAATCCTCGAGTTTCGACTCATCGTTACCAAAGGAATATTTTGTAGTGGAACCTGCCCGACAGGCATATTCCCATTCAGCTTCTGAAGGCAGCCGGTATTTATCTGTGTCTTCTATTTCATTGAGCTTTCTAATAAACTCCTGAGCATCATTCCAGGAGACATTATCAACAGGCAGATCTTCGCCCTTGAAATTTGAAGGATTATTCCCCATAACCTTCCCCCACTGCTCCTGAGTAACTTCAAATTTGCCCAAGTAAAAAGGATATTCAATTGTGACTTTATGAACAGGACCTTCATCTCTCTCACGATACATTTCATCATATGGCGAGCCCATCATAAACTCTCCTGATGGGATCTCAACAAATTCCATACCTATAGAGTTGTCATAATATTCTTCAGTAGGCTGCGGCTCTACATCCACATCTGTATCGTCAGCTTTAGATGTTTCCTGCGTTTCTATTATATTGTAGATATTATTTATCTTATTTTTCACTTCAATTTTGACTTCTTTCTCATAATAATTATAGATATCTCCGGTAATATTGACATTTCCTTCATTATCTTTTACAAATCCCCCATAAATATTTTCGTAAGTATCTCCTGAGCTTGAAAATCCATTTATAAATTCTAGTGTAGGGATAATTCCTGCCAGAATCACAGCAATTAATGAAAGAAATTTTAACAATTTATAGAAATTCCTTCGAGATTTATGAAAAGACTTGGCCATAGGCATGCTCCGAAAAATCTACAAATTTAGAAGTAAATTCAATTATTTTTAATGTCACTTATAATCAAACATTTCCAATTTAACCAAGAAAGTTTTTTTTAATTTAAGAATAGATTCATAAAAATGTATATTTTTCAATCTGTAGACAAGAAAGAATTATTTATGCCAAGGTTACATTATTACTAACTTTAAAACAGACAAAGTTATATAAAATTTATGAAATGTTTAAATGAAAATATATATCAGAAGATATAGTCAATAGAAAAAATAGTTTTTATTCCAACATTTTTATGAAGACTTCTTGAAACAGTAAACAGCTGAAAAATCCGTCTTTTAAAATTACATTTTCAGAGTAATTACGAAGTCTCGAAATAGAATTTGATCACTACATGCCTAAAAGAAAAAGAGCTAACAGCCTACCTAAAAAGAAATAGTGTAACCACCAATCTTTCAGCTATCCCATAAAGTTTCTTTATTATCTGTATGGGATGAAGCTAAAGAGAAATGAAAATATATTTCCTTCAAGAATCAAAAACGAAAAGGCATCTTGATACTCAAAAGTATACCAGTCGTAGAAAGACTAATGTACGGAGTTATTGCTCGGATTTCCAATGACAAGCCCGACTCTTTTGCCAGTCATGATGCAAACACATGATTAGAGATTGTCTTCACAATTATCAAAACGGCTCAGGCCTTCACAGACTGATAGCTGCGCGTTTTCTTCAAAAAATTCAGATAATTTTGCAAGGGGGAGTTTTGAAATTTTAACTGTCCTTCCGTCAGGGCATTTCAGTTCGATTTCAGCAGTTGGCCTGTACTCAAGCCAGGTTTTTATTGCATCCAGAACAATGACGAAAACTTTTCCTGTTATACCATAAACTGCAAGTGTACTGAAAAGATGTATTAAATCGACCCTCTCTCCTTCAGAACCCTTGAGTTCCAAAGGCTCGATCCAGCCATCAGGTATACTTCTGCAAATTGAGCCATATAACTGACAGCATTGCTCTTGCCAGTATTCAGAAGAATCTTCAACGCCTTCAGATTTTAGTATGAGGAAGAAATTAGACGCATCAAGAACTTGCTGCATTTTGCCACCAGCGATTCTAAAATCAAGTGTTTAAGTTTTCTTTAGAGGGATATATGGGTTACGATTTATACTCACCAGTACACCCATAAGGTACACCAATCAAATTAGTCGAAAAAAAAAGAAATACAACTAAGAAAGATGCAACTAAAAAAGACGCAACTAAGAAAGATACAACAAAGAGAGATATGATTAAGTTATACTTCTCTCAATAAGCGAAAGCCAAGATTGCTGAAGCG
>CAZLNG010000102.1:0-13433 GCA_964560735.1 uncultured Methanosarcinales archaeon
AGTCGAACCCGATCCGGTGTCTGTCGAAATTTATTGCATCAGAATTCCGGGCCAATATAACAACAAAAAAATTAAGGACTTTAGACTGTTAAGAGTCTAAGTAATGCGATATTAAGATATTGTTTACAGTCGGAACCACAAACCTTTCAGCAAGTGATATTCTGCAATCCGGACATTTCCGCGCCCACATATAAAATACGAATTGCCTTCGAGTGATCAGCTTTTTATCATACAGATACTTCAGAGTTAGCTTAGACATTTTGAGTTGAGGGTTTTTCACTACTCTGCTAAAATCATCTTCTATAATCGGGATCGGCACAGAGGTTATAATGTTCAAACCTCCCTCAGATAGTCCAAAGCTTTGATTCTTTCCTCAACAGGAATAGTTTCATCAAGCACTTTTCTTTCAGCTTCCCGAATCTGCTCATACTTTCCAGCATTCGCCAGTAGCTTTTGTCTTGCAAACTCCAAAACTTTCTCCTGCTCTTCCTTCTCCCTGAGTACTTTTTCAGCATCCTGTTTCTTCCTTCTGTCAATCTCCTTTTGTTTTTCAATAGCACTTCTTTTGTTGTAGCTCAAAATAATGCTGTCAGAATACGAAATGTAGTTCGCAGGATGCGTGTAGAGAAGGCTCATATCTTCAATCTGAAGCATCAGATCATCTCCAATAGTGAAAGATCCAACCATAGTTACTGCTGAATTAATGCCAATCTTTCCATGAAAATATCTTCTGAAGTCTTCATGGCTCACATGGAAAACATTATCAGTAGAGACAGATGGCATATCTACATAAGGTATTATACAAAAGGTAGCCTTCTCCGGTGCATCAGAACAAAGCTTGGAAACTATCACTGAGAACTTTCTTTCTGTGGTATTCCACAAGCGGCTAGTACATTTACTGCAAACCGCAGGTGCTGAGTCTCCACGGCTTCTCCACTGGTGACCACACCGGCCACAAATACAATCGTGTGTTACTTCATCATACATGTTTTTCAATTCCTCACATTTTTTAAGCAATGATTGCTGTATAACATCCAGTAAATGTTCACAGATTAAAAAGCAAACTGTCCTTAACTGGAAATCCAGTGATCTCCTTCAAAACAAGCTAGATTTATCAATTAAAAATAGATTAAAATTCTCTTGATATTGAAAAATATAATCAATTAAATAAAAGTTGTCTCCATGGTAGAAACAATATACTGAGGCAGTTAAGCAAAACTTATATATTTAAACCTAATTATAATTAATCAGACATCGAGAAAATCTCAGGCTTTCCTGTGGGTTCGATCTCTTTGCTTCCTACGCTCTGAAATTGTCTGAAAAACGTTATTCATCGACCACGTTTCAGAACTCCTCTGGCAGAACGGAAGAACTGCTGGAGGATCACATTTACTAATACATCATCAAGGGAATGAAGGTTTCATCCATCCGCTTGTGGCTTCTCTTCCGCCTTCATTCCCTGGCGATCTGACAATAATTTCGTCATCCATAGCGGCATGGGTTCGGGTTTCCATGCCTCTTTTCTCCTATCATCTGTTTTTAATATTTAGTTCTTGTACTAACTTCAACACAAAACAAAAAAAGCTACTATACTTTTGTGCCTCTGGTTCCGCCTGTTCCAGAAAAACGCGACTGTGCAGGAAGGCTTAAAGGTTCACTCGATCTTTAAAGCCTTAATCCTGCCCTTTAAATCTTCTTTTCAACTCCATACAGCAATGATGGTTATCTTTTTAACTTCAGGCATTGTGACTTATTTTAACCTATTATAAACTCTATAGAGGTAAAAATATGTCCGACATGAAACTATTACTCGATAACCTAGAAATGGCAGTTAAAGAGCTTAGATTAGCTTTGGAAGCTTCCGAAAACTCTGTACTGATTACACATCAGAGAAGCAACGAAGAGCTTTTTAACGAGCTCGATATTAGATTCTGATCGTATCGTTTTTGATTAAAAATTGAAAAAAGGAACTTCCGTTTTTAAAATATAGATAGTTATAAAGCTCTATGGGACTTTCCCATTTCAGCTTTAAGGCAATATCAATTCTCTTCTTTTCTCCTTATCTTGCGCTTCTCCTAAAGTCTTGAATTGTGTATAAGGGATTTTTAAATAGAGTAAATGATAGCGCACCCTAAGAATTTTGATTTGATAACAACTTATTCATTATTCTGAATATTTAAAAGCATTAAGCTGATTTATAAGATCATTCTTTTCATTTATGAGAGCATTATGGCGATTAATTAGATGATTTTTAAGACGGTTGACTTTCTCATCCCCATCTTTTCTTTCTTTACTCCGGCAATCACTTAAAAAAGAATTGATATCTGCTACACATCCCATAAAAGACTTGAAGGATTCTTTACTTAATTTCATTATATGGTTATCGTGCTCTTCCCATATCACAGGCTCATAATGAACATAAAAATTCCTAGTTATTGTAAAATTCTTTAAAATAGACCAGTTTTTGCTATTTTCTTTTGTGTAATCTTTCCCACATAATATTTTTAAAAACCAACCTACTTTCTCGTCTATTTTAAATTTGCGTAATATTGCTTTTATCTCATTTTGAGTAAAACCCTTGTACTCAAGTTCAAAATGAAGATGTTCATTTACTACACTTTCAAAAGAACGTACCATATAAACTAAAAACATTAGCATTTGGTCTTTGTCTTCCTCGTCTATAGATTCAATTTTTGTAATTATATAATTATAGTCATCCTCAAAACAATTTACAATTGAAGTATTTTTGACAACTGGATATTTAGGGTTCTTAAATTCTTCACCTAATAAATCAAGTGCTTTATCTGCATCTTCGAAACACAAGTCATCCAATTCATACCGAATCAAAAGATGTGCTATAAGTCCCCAAAAATCTTCATAAAAACTTGGATCTTGCATGATCTCTTTTATTTCCATATCTACCATAAAAAAGGAAACTTGTTTGCGATTATATTTATTTTTCGATATCTAACAACGAGTTTACAAAATGTAACTTATGGTCTTATCAGTAAATGCATGAGTGTTGCCAGAAATATCGCAAGCATAACCCAACCCAAAACGCTTTCTAACGTTTCTATTTTCCTGAAACTATCTTTTGAATACCAATTTGAAGAACCTAATCTAGTGAATGTGTTGATGCTATAATATAATAAGTCCCAATCAGATGGCAACTTTTCGTTTTCAACTTTTTCTGCTAATTTGTAAATTCCTGGGCTTCCCCAATATAACTTAAGAGATAGTTCCGTAGTTCCACTCTCTTTATATCTACTTTTATATTCATCTGGCTTTAGAATTTTGATCTTGGCATCAACAAATTGCAAAGCAATTATCCAATATAGTAAAGATAACCCTGGATTCTTATAAAGAAAAGCAAAGAAAATTATAATAGCTATTATGCAACCGAAGGTATACTCAAGTTTTGTACCAAATCCGCAAGTAACCCAGCTAATAAAATCAATCAACTTTGATAAAGATATATCTTCTTCATCCATTGTTATTTTTCGAAAGTTGTAATATATTCTATCTGCGTCTTCATATAACGATTTCTCATTGAATAATTTCCTGAAGATTTCACATGTTTTTCCGTCAGTAATTACTATATTTTCATATGTACTTGGTAATTTAAAGTCGGCAGAACTACTCAAAGTCAACGAAGAGAAGTCAGTAGAATTATAAAACATAGCCGAGGAAAAATCAGCTAAATTATCAAAAGTCGCCAACTTAAAGTTGGAAGTATTTGAAAAATTCGTCAAGTAGAAGTTGGCATCGTTATTAAAATTCGAACCCATGAAGTAGATAGGATAATAAAAAATTGCCATAGAGAAGTCAGCACCATTATTAAAATATGAACCCATGAAGCCAGAATCTTTCTTAAAAGCCGCACCCACGAAGCGAGCAGAATTATTAAAAGTCGCACTTTGGAAGTCAGCACCATTATTAAAATTCGAACCCATAAAGTCAGCATCATTATTAAAAGTCGCACTTTGGAAATCAGCATCATTATTAAAAGTCGCATCGTTGAAGTTGGAATTATTATTAATATACACAAATGCAAATTCAGCCAAGCCATAAAAATTTGCCCAGAAAAAGTCGGCAGAATTATTAAAAGTCGCTGAGGTGAAGTCAGCAAAATCATAAAAAACCGCACTTTGGAAATCAGCATCACTATTAAAAGTGGAACCCTTGAAATTTGAAGAATTTTTAAAACGCACATACTTGAAGTCGGCAGAATTATTTAGAGTTGAACCCTTGAAGTTAGCAGAACCATTAAAAGTCGTCCAGGAGAAATCAACTGAACCATTAAAAGCCGCTCTTTCGAAATCGACGGAATTCTGAAATAAGGTATTTGATAAATCAACCTTATTTTGAAAAGTTGTGTTTATGATTGTAAGATTGCTTTCAATAATATGTAAATTTTCGTTGCATCCCCAATTTGTAATACTATCATTGGAGACTCCTGCTTGCAATAAACGATAATATAGTGGATTCGGAACAGTTTTTATTTTACTTGCATTTAATTCTCCGACTACGTTACAATTATCAAGGTTAATATCTTCCCCCATCTCTGTGTGTTTTAATATATCACTCGCATTGACTTCTTTATCAACTTCTCTATATTCAGTAGCCTGAGCTGATATAGACACTAAGAAAAATAAAAATGTTAACAGGAAACAATAAAAACTGACTCTCATCTCATATCTTTGTGTTTTATAATGAATAGTTATTATTTTATTTTTCGATTCATGACGGATTCAAAAAAGTAATGAAGGAATTATCCAGGATAAAGGAGAATAGTCCTGGATGATACAAAAAACCTGGAGAAACTTCTGGTGAGGGAATACTGCTGATCCTGGAGGAAAGGACAGAAAACCTGAAGGAAAATGAAGAATTCCAGGAAAGTCCTGGAGGTTATTCCTGGATCTTGGGGTAGAGCTACGTAAGTTTTTAATTTATTTTTGTCTGGATTTTTCCAGTTCTTCCCTCTGTTCATGCGTGGGCTCGATGCCACCAACCCATCCGAAACCTTCGTGGCCTGGCATAATCCTTAAATCTATCCTTACTGAACCTAAAAACGCATCACATTCTTTACAGTAACAATACTCAAAATCCGCTCCGCCTGGGACAACGGCACTCCTAGAAGGCAGTCCATATTCGTTATCGCATTTATAACACTTAGTCATGTCTTCACTTCCTTTTTTTTCTGTTACTATTAGATTAAAGGTTATAAGGATTCTGTAAGACGGGTTTGATTCGAATTGTTCAGATTTATACCATTAATGCCTACTACTTTGCGGATGGTAACAGCTTACGTAGCTCTATCCCAACTTACTGTTTTTTGGAGCTAACATAGCAAGAATCTCTGCCCTAATTTCGTCATCAGTCTTCTCTTTTCTTTTGGTTTCATAATTCATATTGACATTCTGAGATGTCATAGATACCTGAGACTGTTTACCATAACCATCATTTGAAAATCTTTTCTCAAGTAAGAACATAGCCGACTTAACATCACCTAAACGCATTGACATTTTGACGGATTCCAGGCATTCTTTCATCAAATCACTTTCAGCCGCCTGTATTGCTACAAGCCATTTGGCATATGGGGATTTACCCTCGGCTCCTAAACGTTCCCATCTATTCCAGGTCTGATATGTAACGCCAATGGCTTTTGCACAAGCTGAGTATGAGAGTCCTAATTTGATGTTATCAGCACAAAGTTGTATTAAAGAATCCGTTATTCTGGTCTGTTTATTTACCATATTATAATTATTGAAAGGCTTAAATATAAAAGGTTAATCTGCTGGAAATGCCTAACCCGATAGCTATTATTAGAAAGGTAATGTTATCAATATTTTCTAAATGTGATGGAAAAGTATTCGGAGCAGACGCTCGGTCTACAGTAAAAAATCTCTTTAAACTGTTCGGGCACAATTCAACTGATCCTCTTTGTTCGGGTCTTGCACTGCGTACAGCTTGAGGAGGAGAGGGCAAGGACTTCCTTGCACAGCCTCTTATAATTATCCACGTTTAGAGCCTCCATCCTCTCATTTTCAGCTTCTCAGCGTTGTATGTTATGCCATCCCTGCCGTAAGCCTCGCAGTATTCAGGGCTTCGCTCTATGAAATCATTAACAAATACTCTAAGATCTGGAACTGTGCAGTTATATTCTTCTTTTGCAAGCTTAACAACTGCTCGCTTTAGTAGGTTTGCACTCAAAACGCCATCGACTGAAGGGTAACCCTCGTTTTCAATTACCTTGATGTCGTTTTCTTGCTGAGGGTAACCCTCCCTAACCCGGGGTAACCTTGCAGGGGTAACCCTCGTTTTCGTGCTCTGTTGCCCTGTTTCACTGTAAGGGTAACCCTCTTTTTCTCTGGGAAGGGTAATCTGAGTTTTTGCGTGTGTCAATTCTTCAGGTGAAGTTTGACCATCTACTCTGGTACACACAGAATTACTATCCTCTCTTTTTTCTATATTTTGGGTTACCCTTGTATTATTTATTATATTATTATCTATACTGCTATCGTTTTTGAGGGTAACCCTGGATAGGTTACCCTCAGGGTTACCCTGGGTTACCCTGAGCTTATTTTCGTGTAGTCTCGCCATGAATTCTGAGGTTACCCTTTCAACTTCAGCCATATTCAGAAACGAGATTGATTCATACATATCAAGCCCTGTAAACTCGCCAGTGTACTGATATTTTTTCTCTCTGGTGGTAGTTGTTACACTGTCGCCTTTAACCGTTTTAGAGCCGTCTATTACTATTAACTGCTTGATTTTAGCTAATAGTCCACCATCTCCTTTTTTCCCATTCAGCATTTTTCTTACTGCTGTTTCTGATACCTTGAAATGGTTAACAAGTTCCTTCAGGGTAGTTGACTTCTCTGGCCTAGTAACTATGAAACGAAGGTATTTGATTTCCGTATTGGTCAAGTTGGTTGCATTGTTAACGGAAGTGCCTTTATAGATCTTTAAAGCCTCTTCATAGTCTTCGGGAGTTGATATCAAAAATCCGTCTATAACTTCCCTGTTTCGGTAGTTGTAAACCGTGACTGCTCTAATGACATCTTTGAACTTATCGAAGTTTCTTCGATTCTCCTTGTTATTCCAGATAATAGCCTCAACGTATGGTATTTTCACTCTATAGAACTGACTAAATAAAATACTGAAGATGCACCTACATATGAGTACATCAGGCTCTACTGTGTCCGATTCATACCATGCTTCGCTTTCTACCTGATGATTAAAAACTTTTTCATCCTGTTCACTACTGCTATCAACATCAGCATGTAAGAACCTGTTAGCAAGTTGTTCATCGTCCATGCCTTCTACTGCTGAAAACCAGAATGTTACCCTTTCAGGAATTATAAAGTTCTGCGATTCCCCATTGACAACGGTTCTATGTACTGTAGGGTTTTGAAACTTGGAAGTACTCTGTTTAATTGTGGATACTACATCAGGGTTAAAACTGGCATCATCTGAATAAATTAAGGTTCCTGGCTTCAGGTCTTTATCGTAGAAAAGAGCTTTAGCTGATATGCTACCTGTAATGTATGACCCATCAGGTAAAAGCTCTAGGAAGCCCTCTATAGCATCGCTCTTACCTTTCCCACTATCCCCGCTAGGCTTTATATGCAAGCCTCTTTTACTATTGAGTATTCGGCTTGTAGCGACTGAGCATAGGCAGTTTTCCCCTATGTTCGCGTCGCCTACGTGCTTCTTTTGCCATACTGATTTTATGAAGCTGAATGCTTCCCCACTGTCCAGCACTCTCTCAGCTTCGTCTATAGCCCACTGAGGGAACTTGTCAGAGTCTCCTTTTGTGCTCTCTGTTTCCTCTGTGCTGTCTTCCTCTTCATCTTCTTTCTGTGTCCCTCTAATCCTCTCACACTTGTCTATGGTGGCTTTTGCTTCCTTCTTAGTCAAGCCTAATGCATTTAGTACATCATGCTCTACAAATGCCCGCCAGAGTTCTTCTGGCATATCCTGCAAGTTTATAGATATGAATTTCTGTAGCTTGTTGAGCTTGCTTAAAATTGAATACTCTTTAAAGGCACTTGGTATTTCAGCATTTAATATATAATTCCAGTATCCGACTGCACCATTTATAAGCTCGTTAAAGTCTTCTTTTGTGTGAGTCCTGAAATAGTCGTTTAGATCGTAGTCTTTCTTGCCTTCGGAATCGTTGAGAGTGACAATATAAACTTCATTGCCTCTGAGGGTAAGAGCTTCGGCCATGTCTCTGGCACCTGCCATACCTCCAGCATCCACATCTAAGCAGATGTAAACGATTCTCTTGCCTATGACCTTGCTAATCCTGTCTATTTCAGCTTTCTTGATATGTGTAGTAACTGCGCTTATTGTAGGGTAGCCGTTAGATATTGCTGAAACTGCATCCGAAATACCTTCGGCAATCAGCACATACTCAGATTTTTTTATAGTGTCTTCGCCGTATAGGTATTTATTATTCACATGGATACTGACATCAGAGTTTTTATCGTGAGTGAGGAGTTTTTTATATTTCCCTGCTTCTTTGCCATCCTTCTCTAATGGGGTTAGGGGTGTCCTCTTTCCTATGAAATTAACCGTGTTGTGACCAATAATATAAGGAAATATTATTCTGTGTGTAAAATGTTCCTTGGTACTGTTTTTATATTTCAGCCCGGCCTTTACAAGCCTGCTGTTTTCGATGTGTTTAAGGTCTTCGCCTGTTGCGTATCCTAGCTTAAATTCTGTAATTTCATCTAATCCGAAATTCCAATCTGTCTCTACTTGCTTAATGGCTTCAGGGTTGTTGAGTAGATTCTGATGATAGATTTCTGTGACTTCGTTCAGGGTAGCTGTTACGTCTTTACCCTCTTCAATCAGTGCTCTGTCTGCATCGGTGATGCCTTCAACCTCAAGCCCTGCGAAGTCTGCCGCTATCCTGAGTATTACCGGAAAATCGTTTCTCTCGTCCAGCCCTTCTCTGTAAGCTATCCATGAAAAGACATCCCCACCGTGTCCGTTTTTCGTGTCGTGCCATGTCTGATTTGACGGGGTAACTATTAGACTTTCGCCCGTCTTGCCTGCCTTGCCTACAGTTCCTCTGTAATCGTCAAAGTTCTTCTTGTGTAGGTTTACATCCCTGCCAATGAAGTTAACAATGTCTATACTGTTCTTAATAACTTCCTTAAATTTAGTTTCGTGGTTCGGTGCTACTGTACTTGAATCTTCAGTGTTTTTCATAGTTTTCCATTCCTTATTTTCAGGATCAGAAAACAGGCAAACGCAAGCAATAGGCTCAAAAAAGTATTTATAGCATGGTGTCTTTGTAAGTATTGAGGAAAATAGACATTCCTGATTTTAAGCTATAAGTGCTTTTAAAGAGCATCGCGGGCGAGCTTCGGAGACTGGACATCTTTATGAAGCTTTCCTGCTTTCTGTTAACCTTTTCTTTTGTTAGTCGTTCTTTACTCTTCGTCTTCTGTTCTTGTTTCTGTTCTTTGACTCTTCGCTTTTCCATGTAAAAGGCTTCCTTTGTCCTTTTGGTAATTGCCAACTGTGGCTCCTGCACTTGGGATTTGGGCAAGAACCTGGTAATTTATTAGGGTCTTTCGGAATCCATTCTTTACCACATTTCAAGCAGGTGAGAACAGTAACCTCTATTTTCTTACTAGGGACTGTTTCATCTATCATGTAATAACTATCCATACGGACATAGTATATAAACTAAACTATTCTTACATGTGAACCTGTTAAAAATCGCCATCAGTTAAATGATATTTAATGTTGAGGTCTAAAAATGTAATGGAGTTTTCTCAATGAACTTTCTAAATAGAATGAACGTGTTTATACATTGATGTACTTAGTTGATCGTCTGTATAGTGAATATTTATAAAATTTTGCTGTAGTTGGTATACCCTTTATAGTACTTTTAAATGAGTCGCGGCAAACGATATATTGAACGAGTATCTTTTTTATACTGCCCAGCCATCATTGATTAATATATAAAACTCCATGTAAAGAATAACAAATAGATTGGTGTCATGAGCAAAAATCTATTGAATCGAACTATAGGAAATCAAATGTATACTTGGTTTTAACTGCTCCTGTCTTAGTATCTCTGGCAGGGGCAAGTAAAGTCAAAAACCACATAGGCAAGTAGATTAAGTAAAGTATAATTACTGTTCTTATAGTGCCGTTTACAATATCCTTTTATATTCCTTCTTTTGAACTATAACCCCTTTATAATCGCTCTTTTTAACCGCCTCGTTGAGTTAGCGACTTAAAACCGCTTTAGTGTATCTTGATATTGAAAGTGCCTTTTCTATTTGCAAAGTTAGACAGTTAAGTTATAATCTGCCAGGACTTGAAGAATCTAACCTCTATCCAGGACAATAGGCTTTATCTAAGGCTCACTACTGCAAGAACTCCGGAGCACTGAAGGGATAAATCAGGCTCTTTCAGAATAGCCTCTTAAATCGCCTTAAAAATAGGTAAAAGCTGAGTATGTTGTTTCTAATTCTGCAGGGTACTTTCTTAAAATTAACGTTCTGTCTGAGTTGACGTTCAGGCTGTAAAAGTCCAGGTAGACCGTCCTTTTAGAAAGTTATACTGTGAGGTTACTTGCATTGCTGGAAAGATCATAATTGATATTAACCTGTTCGGGATAGAAAATCAGTACTTTTGGATAACTTGCAAGTGATGTAGCTGTCCTTATTCGGGCAGTGTCTAAGAATAGTCAAGTGTAAGAACCTGATAGATAGCTACATAGTATTCAAAGACGAACTTGTTGAAAACATGTTACTCTCTAAAGAATCCATCTGAAGTGAGGTACCTTTTCCGACTAAACCAACATACGTATGATCGTGTCAATTGATAGCGTTTTTAACTTCATCTATGTGTTTCTACATGTTTTTTTCCACTACCGTGTGCGCTTATCGGTAGCACTGGCCGCTATTCTGGTATGATGTGGAATGAATGAGTTTAGAAAAGCATAGTATGGGGGATTGTAGAAAAACTAAGAGTGTGTATCCGTAAAATCAGTGTTGTTTTCCTCAGACTGAATAGTTACCTTAAATATTTAATATGCTCCTCTTCCTTCAAGATCAGTTAGGTTATCTTCTATCTTTTCAACTTTCATTTCCAGCGCCATCAAATCTTTTTTTATAGTTTCAGGTACTATACTTTCAAGGCTGTTTATCCTCTCTTCAAGATTTTCAATGTCATATATTCTCCCTTCAAGATCATTCTTGTCTGATTCAAGCCAATTTAAGTTATCTTCTATCTCATCAACTTTCTTGGCCAGAGATATAATATCTTTAGTTTCTGGGGAGTCAATTGATCGTGTAATTTCCAATATCTCTTTTACCATATCTTCTAAATTTCTCTTAGGGACTTCAGCAGTTTCAAGGTCATCTAAACTATTTAATTTTCTTTCAAATTCCGGCCACATTTTATCAAACAATATCCCTAGTCTTTCATCTTTCAAATGTGAATCGGGGTTTATTTTTTGCAAGATGGAATTTATATCTTTTAGAAGTTTTAATGTTCCAGCCTTATCTGCTACCTTTGCTTGAAACATGGTTAATGGCCCTGATAGTTGCGAAGCATCGAAATCTATCAAATATGGACATACATATGTTTTTGTATTTACGGATTTTGCAAGAGCTCCGGCTTCAAAAAGAATCCAAGGAGCATTAATATTATGTTTAGTGAGGCAAATTATTCCATATTTTGAGTCATTTAATTTTTTGGAAATTTCTTCATTCCAACGAGCTCCGGAAACAATTTCATTTGAAGTCCATGGATTAGTGGCTTGTAAGATTGTCCCAATAAATTCCTTCAGCTCAATTGCAACTGTTTCACTTTTAGGCCCCGACCAACTTATAAAAACATCCATAGTATCCATAGAACACTTCCATATATCCTATTGAAATTAAGAAAACAATTTCTCAAAAACTTCCACCATGTTTATACCTCTTTTCATTTAGTGTGTGGTTGGTCAAATAGACAATGTTTCCTCGATCAATAATGAACATAAAATAAATTAATTATAATTTATTTTCTTTTTCGTGAATAAGCAGATCTGCACTTATCGGAGCATGTTTCTTTTTTAGGGTTTACAGTATCAAACTCTTCTCCACAATTCTTGCAGATCTTCTTAATTATCTCCTTCTCAGATCTCCCTGCTGGAGTGCTCCTGGGTGCACTGGTTTGCACATCTCTGTGCTCATGGACTTTCGGCTTAGGTTCTTCAGATCCCTGCTCTAATCGTCTATACTCAAGTGATTTGAAGTAATGAGCAAATGTATTAAGAGTTTCAGTTTCCCTCTTCAAATCAAATATCCTTTCATCCTTCTCCTGCAACAACAGTTGTAATCCTTGAATAGTTGCCTCAAGTCTTGGGATATCCTGGGATGAATTGGGGATATTCTCAGAATCACTTACCAATAATTCCAGTGCTTTAGTCACGGCAATAGTTTGATTCGGGATATTGAGGGATGCTACTTTATCCCATAGGGATTCAGGTATCCAGCACTGTATCTTATGTTTGCCTATATGATCAGTATTAGACATATATCCCTATCATATCCCTTATGGAATATAATATATCCCTGGGATAAGTAGGGATGAGAGGGGGATATTATTGGTGCTGTAGTAGTTGCGTTAGTAGTCTATCATTGAATGAGAATATACTGCTCTTTATCTCTTACAGATAGGTGCCTAAGAGGATCACAGAGAGACTATAGAAGAGGTGCAGGTATAGTTGCATTACTTGCAGTATGGTGCCTGTAATAGCCTTAGAATAAGTATGTGTAATAGTGCTCTATAGATAGTTATTATATTATAATATGTTCTATTGATATTGATTATATTATAATAGTGTCTATTGATATTGTTATTGTATCATATATACATATGGTATATATCGTTATCAAGAGATAATATAGTCTATTGATATTGTTTATTATTAAGTATAAGAATAAGTAAGAGAATAGTACTAAGTAATGAGTAACATATACATTCTATTGATATTGATTTATTAATATCTTTTAATTATTATATTATTATTTTATATTAATAATATATCTATTGATATTGATTATGTATTAATATGTTTACTGTTATTGATTATATGATAATAAGTTATATTGATATTGTTTATTACTGTTACATATTTATTATATAGAGATATATACTATTAGTAATAAACAATTAACTGAGAACTTGTTACATCTTTTATGAATGATCAAAGAGTTATTTAATTTTTGAAAAAAGTTTTTGCCGATGTTGGTTTCGAAAAAAGTTTCGTAAGTCGAACCCGATCCGGTGTCTGTCGAAAAATATTGCATCAGAATTCAAGGCCTATATAACAACAAAAAAATTAAGGACTTTGGACTGTTAAGAGTCTAAGTAATGCGATATTAAGATATTGTTTACCGTAGGGACAA